>JBJEDO010000047.1:0-22995 GCA_051872155.1 Candidatus Limisoma sp. | reverse complement strand
AAAATGCTAATTTGTACCAGGATAATTTAGCAAGAAAATTGCTAAAACATTCTAAAACAAATAGTTACAAAATGCAAGTCGTTGAGTGATAGGTAGGTATAGACACAAAAAAAGAGTCACCTCCTTGTTCAGGTGGTGACTCTTGAGTGATCCGGCTGGGACTCGAACCCAGAACCCTCAGCTTAGAAGGCTGATGCTCTATCCAGTTGAGCTACCGAACCCCAAAATTTCCTCCAAAAAGTGCTGCAAAGTTAGCCTAAATTTTATAACCTTGCAATAAAAATCGATTTTAATTTTCGAGTTTGTTCAAAACTTGTCGAATTTTCTCGTATGTTGTAATTTTTGTGGGCACGAGGGGGAGTCGCAGTTCGTTCTGAATCATGCCTTTTGCGTTGAGCAGACATTTCACGCCTGCAGGGTTTCCGTCGACGAAGAGCAGGCTGAAGAGCTCTGTGAATCGGTGATGGATGAGCAGGGCGTTGGCGAAGTCGCCTTCGAGTGCGAGTCGCACCATTCGTGAGAATTCGCGTGGGAATGCGTTGCCGATAACGGAGATTACGCCGACTGCGCCGAGGGTGATAAGCGGGAATGTTATTCCGTCGTCGCCGGAGATTACCATGAAGTCGGCGGGTTTGTTTTTGATGATGTCGTCCATCTGTGTGATGTTGCCTGATGCTTCTTTGACGCCGATGATGTTTGTGAAGTTTTTGGCGAGTCGGAGTGTTGTCTCTGCAGTCATGTTTACTCCGGTGCGTCCGGGAACGTTGTAGAGGATGACGGGCAGCGGCGAGGCTTCGGCGATTGCTTTGTAGTGCTGGTAGATGCCTTCTTGTGAGGGTTTGTTGTAGTAGGGCACTACGGAGAGGATTGCGCTGAATGCCGACAGGTCGTTTTGACGGAGGTAGTCGGTAACGGCTTTTGTGTTGTTGCCGCCGACGCCGAGCACGAGTGGAACGCGCGAGTTGACGCGTTCGACGACGAAGGTTTTGACTTGTTCGCGTTCGGCTTCGGTGAGTGTTGCGGTTTCGGCTGTTGTGCCGAGCACGACGATGTAGTCGGCTTTATTTTGTATGATGTATTCCAGCAGTTTCGCGAGTGCAGGGAAGTCGATTGATTTATCGGCTTTGAAGGGTGTTATCAATGCAACTCCCATTCCTCTTAGGTTCATGTGAAGAGCCATATTTTTCGAATTTTTGTTTTTTAATTTAGTTTTAGGAGCGTGAACTTTGTTAAGCGAGTTCTGTGCTCAGGATGCTACCGGGAAGTCGACGGCAGTTGTAGCGTGAAGCCATAACTTCGCCGTAAGCGCCGGCAGAGCGGAGTGCGAGGAAGTCGCCGCGCTTGGTGAGCGGGAGGCGTTCGTCGGTTCCGAAGCAGTCGGACGATTCGCAGATTGGACCGACGACGTCGTATTTGTCGTCGACGGATGAGTGCGAGCTGATGTTCTCGATTTTGTGGTGTGCTTGGTAGAGCGCGGGGCGGATGAGGTCGGTCATTCCGGCGTCGACGATGACGAATTTTTTTGCTGTACCTTCTTTGACGTAGAGCACTCGTGTGATGAGGCTTCCGGCTTGGGCAACGATTGAGCGTCCGGGCTCGAAGTGGATTTGTTGGTTGGGACGGCGCTTTATGTTGCGTGCAAAGATTTCGAAGTAGGTCTTGAAGTCGGCAATGGGCTCGCTGTCGGGGTCGTCGTAGTTGATGCCGAGACCGCCGCCGACGTCGATTATTGAGATTTGCGCGCCGAGGCTTTCGATGTAGGCGAGTGTGTCGTTGACTTTGTCGCAAAGTTTTTCGAAGGGCTCGAGGTCGCGAATCTGTGAGCCTATGTGGTAGTGTAAGCCGCAGAGGTCGATGTTTTGCAGCGAAAGTGCTGTGCTGACGAATTCGCCGAGGTTTTCGAGATTGATGCCGAATTTGTTTTCGTTAAGCCCGGTTGTGATGTATTGGTGGGTGTGTGCATCAATGTTGGGGTTTATCCTGACGGCGATGTGAGCCATGCTGTTAGTCTGTGCTGCTATTTCGTTGATGTTGAGCAGCTCGGGGAGCGACTCTACGTTGAAGCAACGGATGCCGGAGGCGAGTGCGAGGCGAATTTCGTCGTCGGTTTTTCCCACACCGGCGAACATTATGTCGGAGCCGACGAAACCGGCGTCGATTGCTGCTTGAATTTCGCCACCGCTGACGCAGTCGACGCCCAGCCCGTATTCTTTAACGATGGCAAGAATTTGTGGGTTGGCGTTTGCTTTTACGGCGTAGTGTACGTGTAGGTCGAGCGTGTCGGCGCATTCTTTGACGGTGCTGAGCGTTGCTCGCAGCAGGTCTCCGTCGTAGTAGTAGAACGGGGTTTGAAGTTCGTTGAATTTATCTATTGGAAAACCGCTCATATATGTAGTCGTTTATGTTTAAAATAAGTGGCTGCTAAGTAGTTGCAGTGCTTTGACTTTGTCTTCTTTGCGAATGAGGAATGAGATGTTGTAGTTGCTTCCGCCGTAAGAAATCATTCTGACGGGGATGTCTTTGAGGGCTTCGATGGCTTTTGCTTCGAACCCGCGGTTCTGCCATTCGAGGTCGCCGACGACGCAGATAATCACCATATCGCGGTCGATTGTGACGGTTCCGAATTTGCGAAGGTCTTCGAGGATGTTGTCGAGGTTTTTCTCTGAGTCGATGGTCACGGAAACGCCGACTTCGGAGGTTACGACCATGTCGATTGCCGTTTTGTGCGATTCGAAGATTTCGAACACTTTGCGGAGGAAACCGTAGGCGAGCAACATTCTGCCTGATTTGATTTTGATAGCGGTGATGTTGTCTTTAGCGGCAACGGCTTTGATTGTTGTATGGATTGAATCGTTGCCGATGAGTGTTCCTTTTGCCGACGGGTCGAGAGTGTTGAGCAGACGAACGGGGATGTTGTTGAGTTTAGCGGGTTGGATGCAAGTGGGGTGCAGGATTTTAGCACCGAAGTAAGCGAGTTCGGCAGCTTCTTCGAAGTTTAGCTTCTCGACGGGAGAGGTGTTGTCGACAAAGCGCGGGTCGTTGTTGTGCATGCCGTCGATGTCGGTCCAGATTTGGATTTCTTCGGCGGAAATGGCTGCACCGATGAGCGAAGCGGAGTAGTCGCTGCCGCCGCGTTGGAGGTTGTCGATTTCGCCGTAAGCGTTACGACAGATGTATCCTTGAGTGATGTAGAGGTCGGCTTCGGCGTGCTTGTCGAGGAGGTTGTTGAGGCGCTGACGGATGTAGTGGTTGTCGGGCTCGCCGTTTTTGTCGGTTTTCATATATTCGAGCGCGGGGAGGAGTTCCGACTTTATTCCGCGTTCGTGGAGGTACAGGTTCATCATCACGGTCGACATGATTTCGCCTTGAGCGAGGATTTCTTTCTCTTCGAAGAGGGTAAAGATGTCTTTAGTGAGCGAACGGATGTAGTTGAAGCACGCCTTGATTTCGAGGTGGGCTTCTTGGCGAGCGGCGTCGGTGCTATAGAGAGCGTCGATGGTAGCTCGATATTTTTTCTCGAGGTTGTTGATGGTCTCTTTGGCGCCGTCGATGTTGCGCTTGTAGAGGTAGTCGGAAATTTCGACGAGGGTATTGGTAGTGCCTGACATTGCGGAGAGCACGATTATGTTTTTGCCCTTGTCGGCAATAAGATTTGCTACGTTTTGAATACGTTCTGCGGACCCTACGCTGGTGCCGCCAAATTTCATTACTTTCATTTTATCGGCTTGAAAATTATTTACTTTGCAAAATTACGGAAAAAATCAGACTTCTAAGATTTTTTTCGCCTCACAACGCACAATTCTTGCGGGAAAATCTTGAGTGATTTTCATATTGTGTGTAGCCATAATGACGGCGGTGCCTTTCGACGAGATGTCGTGGAGCAGTCGCATGATTTGTTCTCCGGTAGTTTCGTCGAGGTTTCCGGTGGGTTCGTCGGCGAGAATCAGGCTCGGGTTGTTGAGCAGAGCGCGAGCGATAGCGATGCGTTGCTGTTCGCCTCCGGAGAGTTCGTGAGGCATTTTGTATGATTTGTTTGTCATATCGACTTGGCTGAGCACTTCGTTGATACGGTCGTCGATTTCTGTTTTGTTTTTCCAACCGGTAGCTTTGAGTACGAAGAGTAGGTTGTCATAGCTGGAGCGGTCGGTAAGGAGTTGGAAGTCTTGGAAAACGATGCCGATTTGCCTGCGCAGCATGGGCACGTCGCGCCGGCGAAGAGCGGTGAGGTCGTAGCCGAGGATGTGCGCCTCGCCTGCCGAAATGGGGATTTCGGCATACATGGTTTTGAGCAGGCTACTCTTACCGCTGCCGACTTTGCCGATGAGGTAGACGAATTCGCCTTCGTTGAGCGCAAAGTCGGCAGAGCGGAGCACGATGAGGTCGCCTCGGGTGATTTCTACGCCTTTATAGTCGATAATTTGTGCCATTATTCTTTATGACGTTTTTCGAGTTCTACAGCGAGCTCGTTGATGCTCAGACCTTTGGAAGTAAGGAGTACGATGAGGTGGTAGATGAGGTCGGAAGCTTCGTAGACGAGGCGGTCGTCGGTGCCGTTGGTTGCTTCGATGACAGTTTCGACGGCTTCTTCGCCCACTTTTTGCGCCATACGGTTGATGCCTTTGCGGAAGAGCGAAGTTGTGTAAGAGCCTTCGGGCATTTCGCGGTGGCGGCGCTCGATGAATTTCTGGAGGTAGTCGAGAAACTCGATGCCGAATTCGTTCTTTTCTTCGAAGCAGGTAGCGTTGCCGGTGTGGCAAACGGGACCGACGGGCACAACCTTGATGAGGAGCGTGTCGTTGTCGCAGTCGATGGCGGTCGACACCACTTTGAGGTAGTTCCCGCTGGTTTCGCCCTTTGTCCAGAGGGTGTTGCGGGTGCGGCTAAAGAAGGTTACCAATCCGGTTTCGGCGGTTTTATTGTATGCTTCTTCGTTCATAAATCCTAGCATGAGCACGTTCTTGGTGCGGCTGTCTTGGATGATTGCGGGTACGAGTCCGCCCATTTTATCGAAGTCGATTTTCATAATCTGATAGGAATATTTTTGTTGTGTAAAAATTGCTTTAAGTCACTGATTTTTATTTCGTTGAAGTGGAATACGCTTGCAGCGAGAGCGGCATCGGCTCGTCCGATGGTAAAGGCGTCGGCAAAGTGCTGCATTGTTCCGCAGCCACCGGAAGCGATGACGGGTATGCCGAGCCGTTCGGCGAGTTTGGCGAGTGCCGGACAGGCAAAGCCGCTTTTTGCGCCGTCGTGGTTCATGCTCGTGAAGAGGATTTCGCCTGCGCCGCGTTCTTGTGCTTCGTAAGCCCATTCGAAGAGGTCTTTGCCGAAGTCTTCGCGACCGCCTTTGACGTAGCACGACCATCGGCTGTCGACGCATTTTGCATCGATTGCAACGACGCACACTTGGCTGCCGAAACGTGTTGCGATGTCGGTGATGAGTTGCGGGCGGACGAGAGCCGACGAGTTGATTGATATTTTGTCGGCGCCGGCGCTGAGCAGTCGGTCGACGTCGTCGAGTTCGGAAATACCGCCGCCGACGGTGAATGGTATGTTGACTTGCTGCGCCACGCGTTCAACCATGGGAATGAGCGTGCGGCGACGTTCGTGCGACGCCGTGATGTCGAGAAAGACGAGTTCGTCGGCACCTTCTTCGCTGTAGCGTTTGCCGAGTTCGACCGGGTCGCCGGCGTCGCGCAGGTTGAGAAAGTTGACGCCTTTGACGGTCTTTCCGTCTTTGACGTCGAGGCAGGGTATGATGCGTTTTGCTAACATAATTCTCCTCGGTTTATACGTTTGATGTCGTCGAGGCTGATTTTGTTCTCGTAGATAGCCTTTCCGACGATAACTTCGGGCACGTTGATTTGTGCCAGGTCGACGATGTGTTCAACCGAGCCGACGCCGCCGCTTGCAATGAGACGGACTCCGTCGACGCTGTCGAGGATTCGTTTGTAGAGCGCGGTCGACGGGCCGGTGAGCATTCCGTCGACGTTGATGTCGGTCGAAATGACTTGGCTGACGCCTTCGTTGACGTAGTCGCTGATAAAGGGAACGATGTCGGCGTCGCTCTGCTCGGTCCAGCCGCTGACGGCAATTTTGCCGTTTTTGGAGTCGGCGCCGAGGATGATGCGTTCGCCGCCGTATTTGTTCAGCCAGCGACGGAACGTAGCGGGGTCGGTGAGGGCGATGCTGCCGCCGGTCACCATTTGTGCGCCGCTTTCGAAGGCGATGTGGAGGTCTTCGTCGCTCTTAACGCCGCCGCCGAAGTCGATAACGAGGTCAGTGCGCGAGGCGATTGTTTCGATAACACGATAGTTGACGATGTGCTTCGATTTAGCGCCGTCGAGGTCTACGAGGTGAAGTCGTCGGCATCCGGCATCGGCAAAGGCGAGAGCCGCTTCGAGCGGGTTCTCGTTATATGTTTTCGCCGAAGCGTATTCGCCGCGGCTAAGACGGACGCATTTCCCGTCGATTATGTCGATTGCCGGTATGATTGTTATCATAGTTGAATGAAGTTTTTAAGTATTATTTCGCCGATGTCGCCGCTCTTTTCGGGGTGAAATTGAGTGGCGAAGAAGTTGTCGCGTTGCATTGCAGCCGAGAAAGGCAGAATGTAGTCGGTAGTCGCTACGGTGTGGCGGCACACGGGGGCGTAGTAACTGTGCACGTAGTAGACGTATTTCTTGTCGACGTCGTTGCCGAGCAGTGGCGTGGGTGCAACGACGTTGATGTCGTTCCATCCCATGTGGGGAATTTTTACCGACGGGTCGTCGGTTTTGAATCGGACCACGTCGGCGTCGAAGATGCCGAGGCAATCGACGTCGCCTTCTTCGGAGTGTCGGCAGAGGAGTTGCTGCCCGATGCAGATGCCGAGCAGGGGCTTAGTGACGCGGCGAATGAGTTCGTCGAGACCGTGTTGTTGCAGGTATTCCATAGCGGCACGGGCTTCGCCGACGCCGGGAAAAATCACTTTGTCGGCGGCGAGAATAGTTCGGCTGTCGTCGGTTATGACGGCATCCACTCCGATTCGCCGCAGTGCGCAGTCGACCGAGAAGATATTGCCTGCGTTGTATTTGATGATTGCAACCTGCATTGCCTGTCGATGTTAGTTGAAGATTATAGTTTTATTCTTGTATGTGAGAATCTTGCGCTGAATGTGCTTTTCGACGGCACGAGAGAGCACTATTTTCTCGAGGTCGCGACCTTTGTGGACGAGTTCGGCGGGCGAATCTTTGTGAGAGATTCGAGCGATATCTTGCTCGATAATCGGACCGGCATCGAGTTCGGCGGTGACGTAGTGGCTTGTGGCGCCGATGAGTTTCACGCCGCGTTCGTAGGCTTGGTGGTATGGCTTTGCGCCGATGAAAGCCGGCAGGAACGAGTGGTGGATGTTGATGATGCGGTTGGGATAGCGCGCAATGAAGTCTTCCGACAGCACTTGCATATAGCGAGCCAAGACGATGAAGTCGATGTTGTAGCGTTCGAGCAACTCGAATTCTTTGGCTTCCTGTTCGGCTTTATTTTCTTTAGTGATGGGAATAACTTCGAAGGGAATGTTGAATTGCTGCCCGATGACCGAAAGGTCGGGGTGGTTGCTGATGATGAGAGGGATTTCGACGTCCCATTCGCCGGCGGTGTAGCGAGCCAGCAGGTCGTAGATGCAGTGCGACATCTTCGAGACGAAGATAGCCATACGCTGAACGCGCTCGGTAAAGCTGATGTGGAACGACATGTTGTAGCGCTGTGCGTAGAGGGTGTTGAAGTAGTCGCTGATTTTCTCTTTGGGGATGATAAAGTTGTCGAGTTCCCACTCGATGCGCATATAGAAAATACCGTTGACGCGGTCGACGTATTGGTCAAGATATACAATGTTTCCGCCGTTTTCGTTTATGAAACCGGTGATTACTGTGATGATGCCCGCTTGGTCGGGACAGTGCATTCGCAAAATTGCTGTGTTGTGTTCGTTGTTGTTCACTTCTTTGATTATTCTTTGAGTTTTCTGCAAAGATAGTGATTTTTTACCGATATACGGCATAAAAACGGTAAATGGTTGCAATTTATAAGCGAAAATGCTATTTTGGTTTGATTTCTGACACTAAAAATAGAGGGTAAGTGATTTTTATCAACCCGACGGGGTGTCCCGGCTTATAATTTGTATCGGATTCGTCGAGAGTGTGGCAAATGAGTCGAGCGGCGTTGGCAATGCCCGCACTGCCGTTCGCTTGCGCAATGTCGCGCAGACGTGCACGGAGAGCGGCGATGTCGGCTGAGCCGATAACCAAAATTCCTTCGACAAACTCTGTGTGTGCTGTTTCAGCCACGACGGGACGGTGTGTGATGCCGCCGGGTGTGACATCGAAGTTGTGGAGGTGGAACACGTCGCCGGCAAAAACCGTATAGTGGGCTAAGAGTCTCATTGCTTTTTGAGGCGACGGCGTGTGCCTTTGTTGGCGAAATAGATAGTCGGATCGAGGCGCGAGCGATAGAGCGACAGGCTGTCGGCGAAGATGGCGTCTTCCGTGCCGATGGTGTAAGCAACGTAGCCGTAGACGCGCTTTACGGTGAGCGTGGAGTCGCTTTGTAGTTTCAGTCGCATGGCTTCGTCGGGACGCAGCGAGCGGCGCACGTAGTCCCACGAGCCGTCGTCGTAGTCGATGGCGAGCATGGCGTAACCGCCGTTGGAGGCGTTTTTCATAGCCATACGCCATTCGTACTTGTCGCCGGGTTTGGTGTTGACGTCGGCATCGATTGAGAAGTTGATTTGCGCGGTTGTTCCGCAGCGACGACGGTCGAAGAAGTAGCAAGAAGCGGCTTGCCAGATGTCGATGCTGTCGCCCGAAGCGGTCATCTTTTCGCCGGCGCGGCGAGCCTCTTCGATGATGTCTTGCTGACGGTCTTCGAGTTTGGTGACGACTTTGTCGTACACTTCTTTGTAGACGTCGAGGTTGTGACCATACCAGACGAGCGACGAGTCGAATTCGTCTTCCGTTATTCCGTGGCGTTTGAGCACGCTGCGGCGCACGTTCAGTCGTGCCGAGTCGTCGGCGTAGGTGTCTCTATTGATTTCGACAATAGCATCAGCCACCTGCATGTCTGCCAGCAAGTCAGCCATGTCGCCCTGACCGATTACTCCGTCGGGCGTCTTGCTGCATGCTGTGACGATGACCAGCAGGGCAGTTGCTATGATTGTCGAAAGGTGTTTCATTTTTCTTTGGTGTCCTTTTTGTCGGATTTAGCCCAGTAGCGTGAATAGAAAAGAATCAGCACCGCCATACCTACCGAAATTGCAGCGTCGGCGACGTTGAACACGGGTTGGAAAAATACGAAATGTTCGCCGCCAATCCATGGCATCCATTGCGGCCAATCCCAAGAGCATAGCGGGAAGTAGAACATGTCGACCACTCTGCCGTGGAGGAACGTGCCGTAGCCTCCGCCGTCGGGAAAGAGCGTTGCGATGGTGTAGGGGGTCGATTGGTCGAAGACGATGCCGTAGAACATACAGTCGATGACGTTTCCGATTGCACCGGCGGTGATGAGCGAGAGACATACGAAGAAGCCGCGGCTGTATTCTCGGTTGTTACGAATCTTGAAGATGTAGTAGATCAGGGCAATCGAAGCAACAATTCTGAAGAGCGTCAGAAAGAGTTTGCTGCCGATTTCCCAACCGAAAGCCATACCGGGGTTTTCTACGAATGTAATCTTGAACCAGTCGGCGATGTCGTACGATTCGTAGAGGTAGAAGTGGGTTTTTACCCATATTTTTAGCCATTGGTCAGCGATTATAATCACGAGGATTATAATCGCCGCCAACCAGCCGTTTGACAAAGTTTTTCGCATTTACTTTTTGTCGTTTTTAGCCTCTATGATAAGAGTTGCGTGAGGTACGGCTTTGAGTCGTTCTTTCGGGATAAGTTTACCGGTTTCGCGACAGATGCCGTAGGTTTTGTTTTCGATTCTCACCAATGCTGCTTGCAGATGTTGAATGAACTTCATCTGACGTTGCGCCAATCTTCCCGATTCTTCTTTGTTGAGGGTTGCAGCGCCCTCTTCGAGCACTTTGAATGTGGGAGAAGTGTCGGCGGTGTCGTTGCCATCGGCATTGGTCACTTCGTTTTTGAGCAACTCATAGTCTTTGTAGGCTTTGTCGAGTTTCTTAAGAATTAATTCTTTGAACTCTTGCAGTTCTTCGTCTGAATACCTTGTTTTTTCAGCCATAACGATAGAGTTAAAAGTGGTTTTATTAAGCAGGTTTTACCGAAACATAAATTTCGCCGTATTCTTCCATTTTGGGGAGTGCAATTCTGTCGGGCTCGGCAATTTCGCCAACGTTGAGCGACGTTGCGAGCACTTGACGCGAAATGTATTCACCATATTGAGCCACAGCGGCTTCGATTTCGCTGTTGGGGGAGATAACGACGGCAATGCGGTCGGTTATGTTGAATCCTGACGATTTGCGGATGTTTTGGATGCGGTTGACCAGTTCGCGGGCGATACCTTCGTTGCGGAGGTCGTCGTTGATGGTAATGTCGAGGGCAACGGTTAGGCTACCTTCGTTGGCAACGGTCCATCCGGGGATGTCTTGCGAGAAGATTTCGACGTCGGTGCTGTCGATGGTGTAGTCGGTGCCGTCGATGTTGATGGTCAGTGCGCCGTTTTTCTCCAACTCGATGATGTCGGCTTGGCTGATGTTAGCCATGTGGGCGGCAACTTGTTTCATTGCCTTGCCGCATTTCGGGCCGAGTTTCTTGAAGTCGAGTTTGATTTTCTTAACGAGCACGCCGTCTTCTGCACGCACGAGGCGAACTTCTTTGACGTTGAGTTCAGCCTTGAGCAGTTCGGAAACGGCTTCGATGGCAGAGCGTTGCTCGTCGTCGAACACGGGCACCATGATAGCCATCAACGGCTTGCGAGCGTTGATGTTTGCCTTGCGGCGCAGAGCCAATCCCATCGAGGTGATTGCTTGTGCCAATGCCATTTGCTTCTCGAGACGTTTGTCGATGAGCGACTCGTCGGCTTTGGGGAATTCCGCCAAGTGAACCGATTTGGTAGCGCCGGTAGTTGCCGAAGTGAGGTCGACGTAGATTTTGTCGGCAACAAACGGCGAGAACGGAGCGATGAGTCGTGCCAAGACGTCGAGGCAGATGTAGAGCGTTTGGTAAGCCGAGAGCTTGTCGTCCGACATTTCGCCGCGCCAGAAGCGAGGACGGTTGAGGCGAACGTACCAGTTGCTGAGGTTGTCGTTGACAAATTCGGAGATTGCGCGTGCTGCACGAGTAGGCTCGTAGGCGTCGAGGTTTTCTTCGACGGTCTTGATGAGGCTTGTGAGCGACGAGAGAATCCAGCGGTCGATTTCGGGGCGTTCGCTGTAGGGGATTTGCTCGGCGCTGTTGTCGAAACCGTCGACGTTGGCATAGCGTGCCAGGAATGAGTAGGTGTTGTAGAGCGTGCTGAAGAATTTGCGGCTCACTTCAACTACGCCGTCTTCGTCGAAGCGGAGGTTGTCCCAGGGCGAAGAGTTGGAAATCATGTACCAGCGCAGCGGGTCGGTGCCGTATTTCTCGATAGCGCCGAACGGGTCGACGGCGTTGCCGAGACGTTTCGACATCTTGTTGCCATTCTTGTCGAGTACCAAACCGTTGGAAATCACAGCCTTGTAGGCTACGCTGTCGAACACCATAGAGCCGATGGCGTGGAGGGTGAAGAACCATCCGCGAGTTTGGTCAACGCCTTCGGCGATGAAGTCGGCAGGATAGATTTGACGGTTGTCGAATGCTTCTTTGTTTTCAAAAGGATAGTGGATTTGCGCGTAGGGCATAGCGCCGGAGTCGAACCACACGTCGATGAGGTCGAGTTCGCGTTTCATCTTTTCGCCGTTGGGCGCAACGAGGATGATGTCGTCGACGTAAGGACGGTGCAGGTCGATGCGGTTATAGTTTTCGACGGAGTAGTCGCCGGGCACGAATCCTTTGTCTTTGAACGGGTTCGACGCCATAACGCCGGCTTCGACAGCGCGTTCGATTTCGTTGTAGAGCTCTTCGACGGAGCCGATGCAGATTTCGTGCTCGCCGTCTTCGGTGCGCCAAATCGGCAGCGGTGTGCCCCAATAGCGGCTACGCGACAAGTTCCAGTCGTTGAGGTTTTCGAGCCACTTTCCGAAACGTCCGGTGCCTGTCGATTGCGGCTTCCAGGTGATTGTTTCGTTGAGTTGCATCATGCGCTCGCGGCATTTTGTGGTCTTGATGAACCAGCTGTCGAGCGGGTAGTAGAGCACGGGCTTGTCGGTGCGCCAGCAGTGCGGGTAGTTGTGAACGTGTTTTTCGATTTTAAACACTTTCGACTGCTGCTTGAGCACCATACAGAGCACGATGTCGAGGTTTTCGGCTGCCATAGCCGCAGCCTCGTCGTAGCGTCCGTTGACTGTATATTGCGGGTCGTAGGCGTTTTTCACCCAACGACCTTCGTATTCTTTATATGTGTCGACGTCGACGCATTCGGCGACGAAGCGCTCGTCGAGTTCGTCGAGGAGGTAGAATTTGCCGGTGAAGTCGACCATCGGGCGAGTTTCGCCGCGTTTGTTAATCATAAACAGCGAGGGGATGCCGGCAGCGCGAGCCACAAAGGCGTCGTCGGCACCGAAAGTCGGTGCGATGTGGACAATACCGGTACCGTCCTCGGTTGTGACGTAGTCGCCGGGGATTACGCGGAATGCTTTATCGGTGGCTTCGTGCCAGTTGCCTGCATCGTCGGTCTCAACGGGCTTAACCCAAGGGAAGAGTTGTTCGTACTGCATACCGACGAGGTCGGTGCCGACATATTCGCCGACGATGCGGAACGGAATCAACTTGTCGCCGGGCTTGTAGTCGTCGAACGAGAGTCCTTCGGCTTTCTTGTTGAAGTGGTTGTAGAGCAGTTGACGAGCCACTACGACGGTTATCGGGTTACCGTTGTAGCCGTTGAAGGTTTCGACAGCGACGTATTCGATTTTTGGACCAACGCAGAGCGCCGTGTTGCTGGGAAGCGTCCACGGAGTGGTGGTCCAAGCCAAGAAGTAGGGAGTTCCCCAGTTAGCCATTTCGGGCTTGGGGTTCTTGATTTTGAACTGCGCAACGCAGGTCGTGTCTTTGACGTCGCGGTAGCATCCCGGCTGGTTCAGCTCGTGCGAGCTCAGTCCGGTGCCTGCAGCGGGCGAATACGGCTGGATGGTGTAGCCTTTATAGAGGTAGCCCTTGCTGTAAAGTTGGCTGAGCAACCACCACACCGATTCGATGTAGCGGTTGTCGTAGGTGATGTACGGGTCTTTCGTATCGACCCAGTATCCCATGCGGTGGGTAAGGTCTTCCCACTCTTTGGTGTATTTCATCACCTCTTGGCGACATGCTCTGTTATAGTCGTCGACCGATATTTTTTTGCCGATGTCTTCCTTGGTAATGCCCAGCATTTTTTCGACGCCGAGTTCTACGGGCAGACCGTGTGTGTCCCAGCCTGCTTTGCGCTTCACCTGGAAGCCTTGCATGGTTTTATAGCGGCAGATAATGTCTTTAATCGTGCGAGCCATTACGTGGTGGATGCCCGGCATTCCGTTTGCCGAGGGCGGTCCTTCGTAGAACACAAACGTGGGATGTCCCTCACGTTCTTCCATGCTCGCCTCGAATACGTGGTTCGCGTCCCACGTTTTCAAGACTTCCTTATTGATTTCCGACAAGTTGAAATTGTCGTATTCGTTAAAATGTTTCTTCATCGATAAAGAATTTATTTATTTTCCGGAAAATTTTTTGCAAAGGTAGTATTTTTAGATGAAAGTTGAAAGATTAGAGATTAAAGAGATGCCGAGCACTCATCAACTCTATACTCATCAACTCTCCACTCTTACCTCTTACCTCTTACCTCTCCACTACTTATTCGCGCGCTTGCGTTCGAGTTCGTCGAGGATAATCTTGCGCAGACGGATGTGGTTGGGCGTCACTTCGACATATTCGTCAGCCTTGATATATTCCAACGCTTCTTCGAGGCTGAACACCACGGGCGGAATGATTCTCGCCTTGTCGTCGGCACCCGATGCACGCATGTTGGTGAGCTTTTTCGACTTGGTGACGTTTACCACGATGTCGTTGTCCTTGGCATTTTCGCCGACCACTTGTCCTGCATATACTTCCTCTTGCGGGAAGATGAAAAACTTGCCGCGGTCTTGGAGTTTGTCGATTGCGTATGCGTAAGCCGTGCCGCTCTCCATAGCGATGAGCGAACCGTTAGTGCGTCGCTCGATGTCGCCCTTCCAAGGCTCGTATTGTAGGAATTGGTGCGCCATGATGGCTTCGCCTGCCGAGGCTGTCAGCACGTTGGTGCGCAGACCGATTATGCCTCGCGACGGGATGTGGAATTCCATCTGGATGCGGTCGTTTTGAGTGACCATCGAGGTCAATTCGCCACGACGACGCGTCACCATATCAATTATCTTGCTTGAATATTCTTCGGGCACGTTGACCGTCATCAACTCGATAGGCTCGCAGCGCTGTCCGTCGATTTCTTTGACGATAACTTGCGGCTGTCCGACTTGCAGCTCGTAGCCCTCGCGGCGCATGGTTTCGATAAGCACCGACAGGTGGAGCACGCCGCGACCGTAGACGGTCCAGACGTCTTCGTCGGGTGCTTTGCTGACGCGCAGAGCGAGGTTTTTGTCCAATTCGCGTTCAAGGCGTTCGGCGATGTGTCGCGAGGTGACGTATTTACCGTCTTTGCCGAAGAACGGCGAGTCGTTGATGGTAAAAGTCATCGACATTGTCGGCTCGTCGATGGCAATGCGTGGCAGCGGTTCCGGCGTTTCGGGGTCGGTGATTGTGTCGCCGATTTCGAAGCCTTCGATGCCGATAAGGGCGCAGATGTCGCCCGACGAAACTTCAGCGGTGCGTTTGCGACCCATACCTTCAAAGGTGTGGAGCTCTTTGATGCGTTGACGAGAGATAGTTCCGTCGCGGCGGCTAAGACCGATTTCCATGCCTTCGCGAAGAGTGCCGCGGTGGACGCGACCGATGGCGATTCGGCCGACGTACGACGAATAGTCGAGCGAAGTGACGAGCATTTGGGGCTTTCCTTCGAGCACGGTCGGTCCGGGAATGTATTCGATAATGGCATCGAGAAGGGGGATGATGTTGTCGGTGGGCTTACGCCAATCTTCGCTCATCCAGCCTTGTTTTGCGGAGCCGTAGATGGTGTGGAAGTCGAGTTGGTCTTCAGTAGCGTCGAGGTTGAACATCAGGTCGAACACCATCTCGTTGACTTCGTCGGGACGGCAATTCGGCTTGTCTACTTTGTTGATAACCACGATAGGCTTCAAGCCGATTTGTATAGCCTTTTGGAGTACGAAGCGTGTCTGTGGCATCGGACCTTCGAATGCGTCAACCAAGAGCAGACAGCCGTCTGCCATATTGAGCACGCGTTCGACCTCGCCGCCGAAGTCGCTGTGTCCCGGGGTGTCGATGATATTTATCTTGTAGCCCTTATAGTTGATTGACACGTTTTTCGAAAGAATTGTGATGCCTCGTTCGCGCTCGAGGTCGTTGTTGTCGAGCATAAGCTCGCCGGTTGTTTGATTGTCGCGAAACAGGTGTCCTGCCATCAACATTTTGTCGACAAGCGTAGTTTTACCGTGGTCGACATGGGCAATAATTGCAATGTTTCTAATGTTCTGCATATATCCTCTTACTATTTTGGCTGCAAAATTACTCATAATTTTCGGGATATATATGTTATAAAGCATATTTTTTTATAGAAAGGTGGAGAGGTAAGAGTGGAGAGTGGAGAGTGGAGAGTCGGGGAATGGTCAGAAAGTCGTTTTTGTTCTACGAAATGTTCTATTTGGGCTATTTTCGACTTTTTGACCAAAACATTTACCATTAAGTAGTGTTGTACAAGCATAAACAGATAATAAGAAAATGAAATTGCAAGTTAAGAAATTATTTTTGGTATTGGCAATGACCGGAGTTTTCGGTGTGAGTTATGCAGATACGCTGACGCTTGAGCAGTGTCGCACGATGGCATTAGCTAACAACAAGGCTATGAAAATTGCGCGAGAGCGAGTGAACTCAGCCGACTATCAGAAGCAGGAGGCGCGCGCAGCCTATTTGCCCGGATTCGATTTGACAATGACGTATCTTCACAATCAAAAGCAAATCTCGCTGTTGGAGGCGGACCAATATTTGCCGACCAAGTCATTTAACCCGGCTACGGGAGAGTATGATTTCAATTTGGTAACCGGACCGGATGGAAAGCCGGCGACTACGTCTGACGGCGGAGTAATTCCGTCGCAAGTGGCAATGATTCCCAAATCGGCAATGACTTACGATGTGCGCAACGTCTTTGCCGGAGCGGTAACGCTCACGCAACCATTGTATATGGGCGGTAAGATTCGAGCGCTCAACAAGATGTCGGACTACGCCAAGGATTTGGCAGAAAGTCAAGTAAGTAACGAAGCGAAAGAGGTCGTCTATATGGTCGACGAGGCATACTGGCAGGTGGTTTCGCTTGCAGCAAAAAAGCGTCTTGCCGATAGTTATATAGCGTTGTTGGATACGCTGAATCGCAACGTTAAGGCGCTTATGAGCCAGGGGTTGGCAACAAAGTCGGACTTGTTGACCGTCGAAGTTAAGCAAAATGAGGCTCAAATCGACTTGACGCGCGTTGTCAACGGTATGGAGTTGTTGCGAATGGCATTGGCGCAGATTTGCGGGCTGCCGCTCGACAGTAAGCCGGAGGTTGCCGACGAACATGGGACGTTGGAAGCGGCTACGGTTGGTGATACGTCGTTCGATATGTCGGATGTTTACAACAATCGTAACGACATTCGCAGCCTGGAGTTGGCGGTAAAAATCTATGAGCAGAAGCAGAACGTGGTTCGCGCCGACATGCTTCCGTCTGTGGCTCTCGTCGGAGCATACAGCATGACGAACCCTAACGTGTTTAACGGCTTCGATAAGAGTCTGAAGGGAATGTTCAGCGTAGGTGCAATGGTCAAAGTGCCGCTCTGGCATTGGGGCTCGAACTACAACAAACTTCGGCAAGCGCGTAGCGAAGCCTTTGTGAAGCGTCTCGAACTCGATGAGGCTAAGGAAAAGGTCGAACTGCAAGTCAACCAAGCGGCATATCGCACTGCGGAAGCGCAGAAAGTGTTGAAAGCCACGACGAGCAACCTCGTAAAGGCTGACGAGAATCTGCGTCAGGCGCAGTTGGGATATGGCGAGGGCGTGATGACTCTCGACAACGTGATGACGGCGCAAACGGCGTGGCTCAAGGCAAACTCCGAGAACATCGACGCGCAAATCGACCTACGCTTATGCGATGTCTATCTGCAAAAGGTTAAAGGCATTTTATCATACGAATAATAACAAAAAATACATATTAAAAATGGAAAAAACAGACATTCAAAATAGTACGAACGAGGCTGTCAAGCGCAAAGAGAAAGCGCTGTTTGTAGCATTAGGACTCTCGACAGTTGTGGTAATAATCCTTGCCATAATAGGATTTTTGTTGATAAACAAAGAGGATACGACGATGCAAGGCGAAGTCGATGCCTCGACGGTTCGCGTGTCGGGACTGATGCCGGGACGTGTGGAGAAGTTGTATGTCAAAGAAGGCGACATCGTACATACCGGCGATACGCTTGCCAAAATCTATTCGGCGACTGTCGATGCGAAGTTGGCGCAAGCCCTTGCCGCGAAAGACGCAGCAGAGGCGATGAGTCGTAAGGCAAACGCCGGGACCCGACGTCAGACGGTTGCTGCGGCAAAAGACCTCGTCGACCAGGCGCAAGCGTCGGTCGACATTCATCGCAAGACCTACGAACGCCTCGAGGCGCTCTACAAGCAAGACGTTGTGACGGCACAAAAGCGAGACGAAGCACGTGCTGCCTACGATGCCGCAGTTGCTCAACTCAACGCGGCAAAGCAACAGTACGATATGGCTCTTGAGGGTGCACAAATCGAAGATCGTCAGGCTGCCGAGGCACGCGCAAAGGCTGCTGCCGGGACGGTTGCCGAGGTGGAATCGATTATCGAAGACCAATATCTCGTGGCGCCTTGCGACGGCGAAATCTGCGACATTTTCCCTCACGAGGGCGAACTCGTGTCGACCGGTACGCCGATAATGAACGTGCTTAAACTCGAAGACAAATGGCTCGTGTTCAACATCCGTGAGTCTGATATGCAGCGGTTTACCGTTGGCTGCAACTTGAAGGTGCAAATACCGGCATTAGATATGAAAGAAGCCGAGGCGACGGTCTACTACGTTAAGGATATGGGCGAATATGCTACATGGCGCGCCACGAAAGTTACCGGGCAATACGACAGCAAGACGTTCGAAGTGCGTATGCGTCTGCGTGACGATTTGAAGGAATTGCGTCCGGGAATGAGTGTAATCGTTAAGTAAACGCTATGCTGTTTAGATTGATAAAAGCATCGGTGTTGCGCGAAGTTGGCAAACTGTCGGGTCGCTACGTCTATATTTTTTCGATGATAGTGATACCGCTTGCAGGGCTTTTCATAATGACATCACTGATGGAATACGGCTTGCCAATGTCGGTGCCGACGGCTGTTGTCGACCTCGACAATACGCATGAGACGCGAGCCATCGTGCGTCGCCTCGAGGCGTCGCCGGAAGTAAAGGTGGTGTCGCGCCCGAGTAGTTATGCCGAAGCGCTGGAGCAGATGCGTCGCGGTGATGTCTATGGCTTTTACGTTATCCCTGCCGACTATACGCGCGACATTCTCGCCGGACGAGATGCGAGGTTGTCGTACTATACCAACAGCACTTTCTTTGTGCCGGCATCATTGCTCTATCGCGGTATGAAAGCCAACGCAACCGTTGCTTCGGCGGATGCTGTAAGGGCTTACCTTATCGAGAACGGGTCGACAGTCGACCAAGCGCAAGCTATGCTGCAGCCCGTGCATCTTCAGACCAATTTGTTGGGAAATCCGTGGTCGAACTATGCCGTCTATATCTGCAATTCGTTTGTTCCGGCATTGTTGGCGCTGATGATTCTTCTTGTGACGGCATTCAGCATTTGCGTTGAGGAGAAACGCGGCACGTCGCAAGATTGGCTTGACACCGCCGGCGGTAGCATTATTGTGGCTCTGTTTGGCAAATTATTGCCGCAGACGATAATCTTCTCGGCGGTCGGACTGTTCATTCAAGGCTATATGTTCGGCTTTTTGCACTATCCGATGAACTGCAGTCCATGGACCATGATTTTCGCCATATTGCTTTTCGTCATAGCCAATCAGTCGGTTGCCGTATTCGTTTGCGGAGTGATTCCCAATTTGCGCTTTGCCTTGAGCATTTGCACGCTCTACGGCGTGCTTACGTTTTCGTTGGGTGCATTTTCGTTCCCCGCAGAAAGTATGTATGGCGCCGTGTCGATATTTACATGGATTTCGCCGTCGCGATTCTACTTTCTAATTTATGGCGACCAAGCGCTTAACGGGTTCGATTTATACTACTCTAAAGTGTATTTTGCCGCACTTTTGGTGTTCAATTTGTTGCCGTGGTTGACGATTGTTCGTCTCAAAAAAGCACAACTCAATCCGGTTTATGTGCCGTAAAACTTATTGAGAATGAAAAAAATAAAAGAATATATAGTAAACACGTTGCGACACTGTGTCGAGGAAGTGCGTATGACGATGAAAGACCAGGGCGCACTGATTTTCCTGTTCTTTGTGCCGTTGGTCTATCCGTTGATTTACGCATCAATCTACGATGCTGAACTGGTGCGAGACGTGCCGGTGGTCGTTGTCGACAATTCGCGGACGCAGAAGAGTCGGTCTTTGGTGCGTAAAATCGATGCAACAGAGGGAGTAAAGGTTGTCGGCTATGCTACGGATATGCCTGATGCGCGTGAGGCACTTGCCGAGAAGGCTTGTTTCGGCATCGTGCTCATCGAACGCGATTTTGGCAGGGATATAGGACGTGGCGAACGCGGCGACGTTACTCTGTTTTGCGATATGTCGTTGCTGGTGCGTTATAAGTCGCTGCTAATAGGAGTTACCGAAGCAACGCTCGACCTGGGTCACGACATTCAGGTGGAGAGTCTTGGTGCGCTCGGCGCCGACGGTCCGAAACTGCCGCCTGTCTACACGCCTTCGTTCTACGCTTTGGGAAATCCGCAACAGGGCTTCGCCACATTCCTTATGCCGGGCATTATGATGCTTGTGTTGCAGCAAACCATTTTGTTGACGCTGTGCTTGCTCGGAGGCGGGCTTTATGAGCAGAGTTCAAGCGGTCGGTTGACCTCTTATCTATCGGCACCGATTGCCGGTGGGGCAACGACGCGTCTGTTGGGGAAATCGTTGGCTTATTTTATTGTCTACGCAGGGCAATTGATTTATATGCTGTTCATTGTGCCGTATTTCTTCGGCTATCCGCAAGAGGCGGGATTCGTCGAAATTTTGGCTTTATGTGTGCCGTATATTCTCGCTGTGGTGATGTTGGGTATGACGTTGCATCCGTTTGTACGCGAGCGCGAAACGGTGTTTCTTCTCATTGTCTTTACGTCGGTGCTTATGGTGTTCCTCTCGGGAATTACCTGGCCGGTTTTTGCATTCCCGAATTGGCTGAAGTTTGTCAGCGGAATGATTCCCTCGACGTGGGGTATGCAAGCCTTCGAACGAATGAATGCCAATGGGGCGTCGCTTGCCGAAGTGTCGCACGAGATTTATATGCTGTGGATTTTGGCTGCGTTTTTCTTTATGACTGCAGTCTGTGCCAATAAGTGGTCGCAATTGCGTAAGAGGTAAGAGTGGGGAGCGTTTAGCGATTATCGTTTATCGTTTATCGAGGACGCCTCTCCGCACTCCACTCTCCGCTCTTTTCCGTGTTTTTCGCTTGTGCTTTCGCTCGTCTGTTACTAACTTTGCCGAAAATTTGAGGACAAAGATGAACAAACGAATCATATTTTTGGCATGTACCGTCGTTGCTACTGTTGCGTCGTGGGCATGTACGTCAGCGATTGTCACGGCACGGATGACGGCAAACGGTCGCCCGCTGCTGTGGAAACATCGCGACACGTCCGACCTGAACAACGTGGTCGAACGCATCACGCCCGACGACGGGTTTGCCTATATCGGGCTGTTTAACGCGAGCGATACGCTTCGCCGCGAGGCGTGGATGGGCTGTAACACCGAAGGTTTTGCCATTATGAATACGGCGTCGTATAACCTGAAAGCCGATACGGTGACGCATATGGACCGCGAGGGCTTGGTGATGAGCGAAGCGCTACGTTGGTGTCGCACGGTCGACGACTTCGAGCAACTGCTGCTCGTGATGCCCAAGCCGTTGGGTGTGGAAGCAAATTTCGGCGTGATTGACGCTCACGGCGGTGCCGCATATTTCGAGACGTGCAACTATTCGTATACGCGCTTCGACGTCGACAGCATCGTTGTTCGCACCAACCATTCGAAGTCGGGGCGCTCGGGCGAAGGTTACGGCTACGTTCGTGAAGCCAATGCGCAATGTTTGTTGCGTCCCTACATCGCCGCGCACAGCATCTCGCCGGAAGTGCTTACCGAACGGCTTTCGCGCTCGTTCTATCATTCGCTTGTCGGCAAGGATTTCGCCGCCGACACGGTGACATATGTCGTCGACCGCGACTTTATCCCGCGGCGCATATCGTCGGCATCGGTCGTTGTCGAAGGCGTAACGGATGGCGACAATCCGGCGGCTACGACGATGTGGACCGTCTTAGGCTATCCGCCCTGCGGCGTGGTCATTCCGGCATGGACGTTCGAGGGCGGCGTGCCCGAGGCGTTGCGTGCCGACAGCTTGACCGGACATTCTCCGGCGTGCGACCGTGCTAACGAGTTGAAGCGCCGAGTGTTCGACAATCCGCTGCCCGACACCGGCGACTATCTTAACATCAAAGCGCTCTACGGCGCCGACGGCGCGGGAATCGCCGTGGATTGCCACCTCGAGAGCATCGAAAACTATCGCCGTGGTTATGAATTTTTACAAAATAAATTTAGAAAATGAGTGCTGCAATTTGGACAGTTATCTTGCTGATAATCTCTAATGTGTTTATGACCCTTGCCTGGTACGGGCATCTACGTTTGGGCGAATTGGGCATTTCGCGCAATTGGCCGCTCTATGCCGTAATCCTTTTTTCGTGGCTGATTGCCTTGGCGGAATATTCGTTCCAAGTGCCCGCCAATCGACTCGGCTATGTCGGCAACGGCGGACCGTTTACGCTTGTGCAACTGAAAGTGCTGCAAGAGGCTATTACGTTGGTCGTGTTTACCATAGTGGCTACTGTGCTCTTTCAAGGTCAGTCGATACGTTGGAACCACATCGTGTCGTTTGTTCTGCTTATTGCTGCCGTCTATTTTGCTTTTCTGAACACTGAAAAATGATAGAAACCGAGCCATATCAAGTGCCGGCATCGGTGTATATGCGACGACTTTTCGCCGATTGGCTTGCCGACCGCTGGTGGACCGTGGCTGCTGTGGTTCTGCCGTTTGTAGGGCTGTCGTTCGTCGATTTGCGATTCGTCTACGTTGCGCTGATGGCGGGATTTATTGTGGTGCCGATGTTGTTAGGCTTTGTCTATTTCTACTACGCATTTCGACCGGTTGCCGTTTCAGCAGTGCGTCGGCAGGTAGCGCGGATTGACGACGGTGGCATAACGATTGTCTATCTCAACGAGGAGCAGCCCGTAGGCGAAGCTCACTACGAGTGGACGGCGTTCGGCGATTGCACGGTGGCGGACGGATATATTCGCCTCGAATTCGTCGACAGAACCTACGCTTTTCTGCTCGTTCCTCAAGAATCGTTTGCAACAGACGCTGATTTCAATATAACGGCGAAGAATATGAGCAATAGAGTGTTAGGTAATAATGCCTGACAAATTATTTATAAAGTTAGGTTACTTATCTCTCCACTCTCCACTCTTACCTCTCACCTCTTACCTATTATTTCCGAGCGTATGTTTTGTCGTTCTCGCAAAAAACCGTAACTTTA
>JBJEDO010000046.1:56212-75047 GCA_051872155.1 Candidatus Limisoma sp. | reverse complement strand
AATTCCGTAGGGAAGTGGTGTTGATTCGTAGCGCCGACGGGCACGACGATGTGTCCCATGCGTAGGTTTAAAGCCTTGGAGAACGATTTCTGGAGCCAGAATTGTTCGAGAGCGACTTCGCCGCCTCGTTCCACCTCCGTTTCGTATTCGCCGGCTTCTTCTTCTTCGATTTCGATTGTGTTGCCGGTACCGCCGTGCTCGAATTCGATTTCGGAGCCCATTGTCCAGCCTTTGCCGAAGTCGTAGCCGAGCCAGATGACGACGTGCGGTATGTCGACGCGACCGTGACCGCTGTCGTCTTTGTAGGTGTCGGCATCGGTGTAGCGCAGATATTTATCACTGTAGAAATTCCAAGAAGCGACGGCTTCGCCATAGCCTCCGATAGAAAGTCGTGAGGCTTTTTTCGTAGCCACCTTAGTAGAGTCGGGCGACGGCGCAGGTTCGTGTGCGTCCGCCGAAGCGGCGAAGCACACGAGAGCCGCCAAAAATAACCACTTTTTCATTTAGCGTAAGTTTTTAATAGATGTAGATTTGTTCTGTCGTTATTTTTGTCGGTGCAAAGTTCTGCATTTTGTCGAGACGGGGCAATACTTAAAAATTGTGAAAATGAACCGGTCTATTAGTGCATTTTTGGTATGTTCGGGCTGTAGTAAAGAGGCAAAATACCTACGGCAAACCATAGTTTTACAGGTCTGAGGAGTGATTTTCGAGTGATTTCTGCTAATTTTTGGCGGTTGCAGAATTATCTTTGCATAAGAGAATAAACAATGGATAACGGAAATGACATACTGATAATCGAAGACCATGCGATAGTCCTGTTGGGTTTGAGCACGGTGCTTGGCACGTGCCGCGGCATCCGTTCAATCTCGAAGGCACAAACCGGCAAGGAGGCATTGGAACTGTTTTCGACGAAACGATTCGACATTGTGATACTCGATGTCGAGTTGCCCGACATTTCCGGCTTCGACCTGTTGGCGAAGTTGCGCGGCATTAATCCCGACGTGTCGATAGTGTTCCACTCGATGCACGAGGAGTTTTGGATAATCCGTCAAATGCTCAATTCGGGAGCCGATGCCATAGTGCTTAAGAGCGACAACGTCGACGAACTGCGCACGGCGGTAGAGGCAATCATCGCCGGCGAATGTTTCTACAGCAGCCGCTTCGAAGACTACTGCAAACAGTATGAGCAGCAGGTTGAGTTGAGCGAGCGCGAGATGGAAGTGCTCGGTCTGATTTCCGCCGGATTGAAGACACAAGAAATCGCCGACAAACTGTTTGTGTCGGGCAATACCGTGGAATTTCATCGTCGGCGCATCCTTCGCAAATTGGGCGCGACGAATATGGCAGAACTCATCCGCAAAGCCATCGAGAAAGGCTATCTTAAACTGTAAAGATTAATAATACTATAATACTATAATTTTTATCGCTATGAAGAAAACAATTCTATTTACGCTTGCTGCGGTAGTGGCAACTGCATTTGTGTCGTGTGGTAATAAAACAGAGTCGAACGCTGCAGCCGATAGTCTTGCTATTGATAGTTGTCAAACGCAGGCCGTTGCTGCTGTCGACGGCAAAACGCTTACGGCAGAGGGCTTTGGAGATATAAAACTCGGGAAAGCTGTATCGTCGCTTGCACCGTCGGTAGAAGGCGTCTATGATGCTATCGAAGAAGACCCCGAAGGCGAATTGTGGGACTACTACGTCAATAAAGACGGCTCGACGGTTTGCTGCCTGAACGTGAATGAGAACAATATTTCGAGAATATGCGTTACGTATGTCGACGGCGGAGCAAACGACATCAAGACCGTCGAAGGCATCTATCCGGGAATGCCGGAAGCCGAGCTTAAGAAAGTTGACGGCGTCGAATCGGCAGGTGCTGACGACTACGGACGTGCATACTATAAGACCAAAGGCGGCGTAACGCTCATCATTGATGAGTATGTCGACAAGGGAAAGATTGTAGCTGAAATGCAAGTTGAAAAGTAATAAGATATGAAACAGGCTCTAAGAACGATTTCGCTTGCGCTGGTGCTTGCCATGGGCTTGGAAACCGTAGCGCAAAGTGTGCCGCACACCACGGCGGCAACGAAGATATATCCCATCGATGCGCTGCCCTACGTCGACGACCTGGGACCGATGTCGGACGGCTATGCCTTGGTTGGCGACAGCAAGAGCAAACTCTATGCCGTGTTCTCGTCGACAGGCGACGTTGTCATCCCGTTTTCGATACCGTTGGTGCGCTCGGGACGCCGCATTCCGAAATTTTATAACGGCGTGATTCCCGCGCAGCTGACGCAGAACAACAAAAGTTTCTTCGCCGTTTTGAATACGAAAGGCGAGATGGTAAAGCAGTTGAAAGACGTGACGATGCTCGGCAACGACTTTGTCGACGGCTACGTTACGGCGTTTAAGGCGATACCGCTTTCGTCGACGCGTCGCAAGGTTGTGTTGCGCTACTACGACACGACCGGCAAGGAGGTATTTCCGAACCTTTGGCAAGACGTAACCGGCACGGTGGGCTTGCTGCAAGATATGCGTCCGTTCTGCGACGGACTGTCGTGCTATTACGACTATAAGACACGCCGCTACGGCTACTTCGACAAGACCGGCAAGATTGTCGTTGCCGCGAAATTCGCCAAGGCGCACGACTTCAGCGAAGGACTTGCCTGGGTGAGCGAAGACGGCACGCAGTGGTACTTTATCGACAACGAGGGCAAGCCGTGCTCGCAGATGTTCAGCGTTGCCGAGCCGCAGGATTTCCACGAAGGAGTTGCCATCGTCTACAAGCGAGGTGCGAGTCGCAATGAGCCGTGCTATATCGATGCGGCGTGCAACGTCGTCTGCGGACCGCTCTACGATGCGTCGCGATTCTTCGGCGGCTATGCGTGGGTGACCGTGCTCAATAACGGTACGCACGACTATGTGATAGACCGCACGTTCAAGGCTGTCAAGGAGTTGCAGCGATTGGCGCCGCACAATGCCGACAATACCATCTACGACGAGGCGGCAGGCAATTTCCAGGTGGGCGAGAACGTGTATGCTCCCGACGGCACATGCCTTTTCGACGAAAACCGTTGGATTGTTAAGAAGTTCAACGACGGCTTGGCTCCGTTCAAAAACGAAAACACCGTCGGCTACCTTAATAAACAAGGCGAAGTCGTATTTATGATAAAACTCAGCGATTTTTAGATGATACGCAAAATTATTCTGACATTGACAGCCGCACTGGCATGCGTGTCGGCATCGTGGGCTGAATCGTATAAGTTTGACGTCAACGGCATCTACTACCAAACCGTGGTTGGTGGCGTTGAGGTGACGTATAAAGGCATCGGCTGGGAGCTGTTCGACGAATATTCCGGATATGTGGTAATACCGCAGAAAGTCAAGGTGGAGGATACGGTAGGCAACGAGTTTGAGTTTCCGGTGGTAGGCATCGGAGGTGGTGCGTTTGCCGGTTCGTCGGTTCGCCGCGTATCAATCCCGACGTCGGTCACTTACATCGGCCAGGGCGCATTCGGAAGCTGTGCGCAACTCGAAGAATTGCACATACCCAACTCAGTGACGAGCATCGGCTCTTATCTTTGTGATGATTGCACCTCTCTCGAAAGCGTTACGCTAAGTACTGCCATTACGGCAGTGGAGGATTGCGCTTTTTCGTGTTGCACGAGTCTTAAGAATTTAGACTTAAGCGGTTTATCCCTTACACTAATCGGCAATTATGCTTTCAGCGGATGTGCTATAGAAAGTTTGACAATACCATCGAAGGTGACTTATGTCGGTAGAGGGGCGTTTGGAGGTTGTAAGAATCTCAAAGTCGTTAACTATAATGCCGAGGAGTGCCAGTTTGTGGATACTTACGGCTCGCCGACGTTCACCAATTCGGAAATCGAGCGCGTAATAGTAGGCGATGGCGTAAAGACGATACCTGCCAATGCTTTCCAATTTTGTGCAGAAATGACGATGCTACGCTTACCCGAAACGCTGAAAAGCATCGGAGCACGCGCTTTTAGCAACTGCTATCGACTGAAATCGGTGATAATTCCCTCGTCGGTAACCACCATCGATGCTTTTGCATTCGGCGACTGCCAAAACCTCTATTGGGTAACCTCGATGGCGCTTACGCCCCCGTTGGCGGCTACAACGACGTTTAGCAACGTGCATCCCGACGCGTGTCTCTTCGTAGACCGCAACAGCGTGGAGGCTTATAAAAACTCGTGCGGCTGGGAAGATTTGAGCGTTCGCAAAGGACGTCGAAACAAAGCATTCATCTACGAATTGGATAGCAACGGCGAAGGAACGGTGTGCTTAGTCGATTACGACGACTATCAGAGCGAATATGTCACTGTGCCGTCGACGATTGACATTGATGGCGTAAACTATACAGTAATGTCGATGATGACGCCGTTTACGGGCTGCAGCCAAATAAAATGCTTGCATTTGCCGTCGACGATGGTTTCGACAGGCTTTTTCGACGGACTTACGTCGCTCGAGCTGCTACAAGTCGACGTCACGACACCGCCGTATGCCGATGCAGATCGTTTTGCGGATGTGCCCGAAGATTGCGTTCTTGTAGTGCCCGACGGGAGAGAGTCGGCATACGCCAAAGCATCAGGCTGGTCGCGCTTCACAACGATTCGCGGCGGCGTATCGTCGGCAACGTCGATTTCGACCGGCTTCCGCGTAGCGGGTCGCGACATTATGTTTGCCGCAGCGTGCCGTAGTGTGGAGATTTATAACCTTGCCGGACAACTTGTTGCCACGGCGAGTGGCATAGAGCCCGGAAGCGTTATGTCAGTGGCTACGGCGGGTGTATATATTGTAAAAACGCCTGACGGAGTGTGGAAGGTTCTTATCAAGTAAGCTTCGTGTTTATCTACACAAAATCGCCCCCGAAGATGCAGTCATCGTCGGGGGCGATTTGTTATACTTCGGTGTCGCTATACTTCGGTGCCGATGAGAGTGGCAGACGAAGCGGAATCGACGCGGACGTTGACAAGTTCGCCGATGTGATGGTTACCGCGCGGGAAAACGATAACTTTGTTTTGGCTTGTGCGGCCGAAGAGTTGGTCGCGACTGCGTTTGCTTGTGCCTTCGACGAGCACCTCGAACGTCTTGCCGATGTCGCGACGGTTGCTCTCTGCGGAGAGTTCGTTTTGGAGTGCAATCATACGGTTGAGGCGGTCGATTTTAACTTCTTCGGGGACGTTGTCGGGCAGGTTTTTCGAGGCGAAAGTGCCGGGACGTTCTGAATATTTGAACATAAACGCACTGTCGAATCCCACTTCGCGCATCAGGCTGAGCGTCTGCTCGAAGTCATCTTCCGTTTCGTCGTGGAATCCGGTGAACATATCGGTTGTAATGCCGCAGTCGGGCACGATGCGACGAATGGCGGCAACGCGGTCGAGATACCATTCGCGGGTGTATTTGCGGTTCATCGCCTTGAGCACTTTGTTGCTACCCGACTGTACGGGCAGGTGTATGTGGCGGCACACGTTAGGCACGTCGGCAATCACTTGGATGATGTCGTCGGTCATGTCTTTGGGGTGCGAAGTGGTGAAGCGCACGCGCATGTCGGACGCCGCTTCGGCAACCATACGTAGCAGTCCGGCGAAGTCGAGCACATTGCCTTCGGGGTCGACGTAACGATATGAGTTGACGTTCTGTCCGAGGAGAATCACTTCGTGGAAACCGCGGCTCTGCATGTCGGCGAGTTCCGCCAAGATGCTGCGGGGCTCGCGACTGCGTTCGCGTCCGCGAGTGTAGGGCACGATGCAATAGGAGCAGAAATTGTTGCATCCGCGCATGATGCTGATGTATCCGCTTGTGCGGCTGTGGCTGATGCGGGTGGGGATAACGTCGCGGTAGGTTTCGGTGGTCGAGAGCGTGATGTTGATGGCTTTTTCGCCCATTTCGGCAGCCGCCACGAGGTCGGGCAACGCGAGATATGCGTCGGGACCTGCAACGATGTCGACGCCATGGTTTTCGATGAGTTCGTCTTTGACGCGCTCAGCCATGCAGCCGAGCACTCCGACAATGAGGCGCGAGTCGCGACGGCGACGGCGCAACGAGGCGAAATAGTCGAGGCGCGCAAAGATTTTCTGCTCGGCGTTGTCGCGAATCGAGCAGGTGTTGAGGAAGACGGCGTCGGCGTCTTCGAGGTTGTCGGTTATGTCGTAGCCTGCCATTTTCATTACCGAAGCAACGACTTCGCTGTCGGCAACGTTCATCTGGCAGCCGTAAGTTTCGATGAATAATTTCTTTTCTTCCGCTTGCATGTTTTTAATTTTGGTGCAAAATTAGTGCAAGGCGAGGGAAAAACAAAGCGAAAACGCTTAAAACCGCCTACGGCGGTGGTTATTGGTTAGTGGTTATTGGTTAGGGTTATGGGTCTAATGGGACAAATGGGAATAATAATCTAAAAAACTTCGTTTTTTGCTTTGTTTTTCGCTCACCTTGCACTACTTTTAGATAAAGTAGGCTGCATCTCGGAAAAATCAAATTTCAAAACTTCGTTTTGATTTGCTTTTTCACTCGATTTGCACTACTTTTGCCAACAAATTTCGCAAAAGGCGAAAGAAAATGTAACAAATTAATACGAAAAAGAAGAAATGAAAGTAGCAATTGTAGGCGCAAGTGGCGCTGTGGGACAAGAGTTCCTGCGAGTTCTTGACGAACAAAATTTTCCTATCGACGACCTTTTACTTTTTGGCTCTAAACGTAGTGCGGGCAGAAAGTATACCTTTAAAGGTAAGGAATATACAGTCAAAGAACTATGTCACGGCGACGACTTTGCAGGTGTAGATATAGCTTTTACTTCCGCCGGAGCAGGTACGTCGCGTGAATTTGCCGAGACGATTACCAAACACGGCGCGATAATGATTGACAACTCGTCGGCATTCCGCATGGACGACGATGTGCCTTTGGTAGTGCCGGAAGTGAACGGCGACGACGCGTTCAACACGCCGCGCAACATTATCGCTAACCCGAACTGTACGACGATTCAGATGGTTGTGGCGCTGAAAGCCATCAACGATTTGTCGCCGATACGTCGCGTGCATGTTGCAACCTATCAGGCTGCGAGTGGCGCGGGCGCTGCGGCTATGGACGAACTTATCAGCCAGTATAAGGATTTGGCGGAAGGTCGCGAGCCGAAGGTCGAAAAATTTGCTTACCAACTCGCTTACAACGTGATTCCTCACATCGACGTGTTTACCGACAACGGCTACACGAAGGAGGAAATGAAGATGTATAACGAGACGAAGAAGATTATGCACGCACCCGACCTCGACGTGAGTGCGATGTGTGTGCGCGTTCCCGTTATGCGTGCTCATAGCGAAGCCATCTGGGTGGAAACGACCGACCCGATTAGCGTAGAGCAAGCGCGTGCGGCATTTGCAGCCGCGAAGGGTGTTGTGGTTGTCGACGACCCGGACAATAAGAAGTATCCGATGCCGCTCTTTGTGGCTAATCAAGACCCTGTGTATGTGGGACGCATTCGCCGCGACTTGACTAACGACCACGGTCTGTCGTTCTGGCTCGTCGGCGACCAAATCAAGAAAGGCGCCGCCCTCAATGCAGTCCAGATTGCACAGTATATGATTGAGAATAAGAGGTAAGAGGCGCGGCGAGCGTTTATCGTTTATCGTTTATCGTTGAGCGTTTATCGTTTATCGCCGGCTGCCTCTCCGCTCTCCACTCTCCACTCTCCGCTCTCCGCTCTCCGCTCTCCACTCTTACCTCTTACCTCTTACCTATAAGGCAGTCATGCGCTTCGACTGATGCTTCGATGGTGTAGCGGCGTGAGCGGGTGCGGAGAAAGAGGCTGTAGCGCTCGTCGGCGTTCGCCAGGCAACGGGCGACGCATTCAGCCAGGCTGTCGACGTTGTCGGGCTCGGCAAGATATTGCGGATAGTCGTTCGCCAGAAATTCTACGGCGGCACCGCTTCCGCGGGTAGCCACGATTGGCGTGCCGAACGATGCAGCCTCGTTGACTACGAGTCCCCAGCATTCGCGGCGCGATGGCAACACGAGCATACGTGCACTGCGATACTGCTCTTCGAGTTGCGGTTTGGCGAGGAATGGAATGACCTCGACGTTGTCGGGCACGTGCTGCTCGCGGCAGAATTCTTCGGTACGGCGTCCCGTGCCAATAAACTTATAATGCGTATTCAGGTCTCGGCGCGCCACTTGGATGGCGATGTCGAGACCTTTATAGTTTTCATATTGTCCGACGACGAGCACGAAATTGCCGTCGAGTCGCGGCATTGCGGCGTTGCGCTCCACCTCGGCGCTGCTCAGCGAGCTGAACGGATAGGCGAAAATCGGCTTTCGACCGACCACCGCTCGTAGGTTGTCGGCTGCCGCATCGCCGGCGATGATGTATGCCGAAGCGCCGCCGACAACGAGTCGCTTGAGACGGTCTTTCAGCGACGTGCCGAAAAACTGTTCGCCGTCGAAATTCAGCGCGTAAGGGATGCCGAGCAGGCGCATGGCTTGCATTGCCATAATCTGCATCGGGCTGTTGAAGCACCCGACGATGACCAGGTCCCAGTCTTGGCGAACGAGCGAGATGATGCTGAACGTAAACGAATTTTCGCCGCCGATTTTCCAGCCGTCGAGGAATATAGCCTCGTGGTTGCGCCCTTCGGAGCGAAGCCAATCGGCATCGCGATTCGACGACGAGCGGCGTTCGTAAGCCACCGTCAGCCGGCAATGACGGGCGAGTTCGTTGAAGAAGCGCACGCGGTAGGGGGCTTCAATGTTGGTCAGGTAGAGAACGCGTTTCATCGAAGAGATTCTTTAAGATACTCAATTGATTGTGCGCGATGGTCGGCGAGGAGCCTGTCGACAGTAGCGAAGTCGATTTCGACGTCGGCTTGCGCGATAGCTTCGTCGACGGTCGTGCAAAACCGGTCGGCGATTCCGTAGCGCTTTGAGGCGTCGCGGAGACGGTATGCGCGCTCGTTGTCGTCAGCCATGATGATGAGCGGCTTATGGTAGAGCAGGGCGAAAATCGCGCCGTGGAACGAGTCGGTATAGACTGCGTCGGCGTGGCTCATGAGCGCGAGCCAGTCGGAAGGCGACGCGTCGAAGATGGTCGTGTCGGCGTTGGTGATGGTCCAAGCGGTGTGGTGCGACGAGGTGATAGTCACCACGGGACGGCGGTATTTGCGGCGCAGCAGTTCTACCATTTGCTCGTGCTTGGCGCGTTGGCGCTCGTCGAGGCAGTAGAATAGCGTGTAGTTGCCGAGCGTGTCGGCGCGGTTGCTTTCAGCAAAGCGGAAGTCGCCGAGGAGCACCGTCGGGTCGCAGACAATCGGCGCGTGGCGCCCGGTGTAGCGTTCGACGAGTTGCTGCGACACGTCGTTGCGCACGGAGATTGCGTCGAAGTCGGCGAGGCATTTGCGCACGTCGGCTTCGAGTGCGGCGTTTTGCTCGAGTTGCCCGAAGCAAGCGGCGTAGCTCACCTTGCGCGTCGAGCCCGACTTGAAGAAGTCGAGAAAATAGAAGAGCCGCTCGCGTCCGCTTCGGCGCGTGTTCCACACCTGGTCGCTGCCGACGTAGATGCAGTCGAATCGCTCGGCGAGTTCGCCAAGGCGGCATTCGTCGACTTTCTCCGTTTCGGCGAAATATTCTTGGCGAGCACGGGCGAAAGCGTCGAGATACGGCTTGCAGTAGGGCTTGAGTTTGTATTTTAAGTATATCTTGTAGCGGCGCGCCACTTTTCGCGCGAACGTGCCGTCGTGGAGTCCGAGTTTGAGCAGAAGCGATGAGTCCTTTGCCGGATTGTAGTTGATAAACGTCACGTCGTGACCCATCGATTCGAGAACTTTCTTCGATCCGAGGGCTTGCAGAAACGCGCCGTAGTTGCATTCGGAGTAGAAGGTAACGATTCCAATTTTCATCGCAGAAGATTTTTAAGTCGTTTGTCGAAAGCGAGTAATTTACGGCAGGCGGCGGCGCCGAGGCGAGTATGCCCGACGGCAGCGACAAATGCGCCTGCCAGCGCACTTTTAAGTTGTAGTGCTTTATATTTGAGAACGGTTTTAATTCGTCGGTCGAGCCCGGTGTAGTAGCGCAGTCGGTCGACCTTACGGTCGACGGCAGAGCGGTCGACCACCGAGAGTGCTTCGTTGCGCGACATCGGCTCGAGCGTGATGTCCGCGTCGGCTTCGGCGAGCAGGACTGCGCCTGCCGGGGAGTTTATGAGCAGGAAGTTGCATCCGTTGCGGTTAGCGCGGTCGATGCCCCACGGGTCGCCCACGGTGAGGTCTGCCACGTCAGTAGCCAGGCAGTCGGCGCAACGCGAGCACGCCTCGACGTTCCAGATGTCGAGCCCGAAGGGGATGGCTGAAAACGAGGTGTAGTCGGAGTGAGCGCCGTCGGGGTTGCCGATAATTCCGGGCCAGCCGTAACCGCGGAACACCCACTGCTCGTCGTCGGCGAGGCGGTGGTAGCGCCGAACGTAGTCGGCAAAGCGGAAATCTTTGGTTTTGCGGCAGATGATGGCTATGGTGTAAATCTTGCAACGAACGTTGGCGAGCAACTTCCGTGCGCCCTTGATTTGGCATGGAAGACCGATGATGAGCAGTCGGTCGCTTTCGCCGAGACGACGAACCTTGGCGAGGTTTTGCCCCCACATCGTCGGCGCATAAATCGAGTTGGGCATCTCGTTGACCGTTGTTGCGTCGAGCACGTCGGCAACGATTCCGTCGGGCGATTTTCGCAGCGAATAGACGAAACTGTTTTGTCGAGCCGTGAAACGAGTTGCCAGAGCGCGTATTGTGCCGCCACTCGAAGCGGCGTGGCTGACAGCCTTGTCGGTAGCGAACGAAAGAAAAGCGTTGCCGTCGGCGATTGCGTCGAAGTTGACGCGGTCGGCGGGGACGAATCCGGCAGGGCAGACGCTGCTGCACAAGCCGCAACCGACGCACCTGTCGGCGTCGACGGCGATGACAAATTTCGCACCGCGACGCACGGGCGCAAGCGCTTTGTGGGCGCACGATGCCACGCACACACCGCATTGCATACATTCATGCGGGTGAAATTCAGGGCACGCTCTGTTGCCGTTTTTTGTCGCGTCGTGGGTCAGCATATCTTAGGTTCAATTTACAAAGATAGTGCAAGGCGAGCGAAAAACAAAGCGAAAACGAAGTTTTCAAGATTTGTTTTTCCGAGCCGCCGCCTATCTTGCGCGAAGCGAAAAGTAATTCAAATCGAGTGTAAAAGCAAATTTTTAACCGCCTGCGGCGCGGTTAGGAGGTTAAGTGGTTATTCGGCGCTGGAGCGCGGTTAAGAGGTTATTGGTTTCTTTGGCTGTCTGGTCGATTGCGGAGTGTCGTACTATTTGTCCAATTTTTGGTGATTAAGTCGATAAAATAATTAAAAATCTGTACAAAATTTTTAAATTAACGCAAATTAACAATCGGGGGGGGTAAATTGTGAAATAGACTGTATATTTGTGCTGCTTTATTGCATAAACGCTACTAAAAATATTATTTGCTTTATTGTTTTTAAATTAAAACCCATGAAATTAATGACTACTAAAGTGTTGTTATCAACAGCACTTCTCGCATGTGCGTTGTTTGTTATTCCATTTCCTGTCAGTGCGCTATCGACTTCAGGGGAGTGGACAGCTACCACAATCACCGGTGATGAAACCGTAAACCTCACTGGCGATGTGACGGTTACGGGAGCGATTAGTATTAATAGCGGAGGCAAGTTGACCATCAACAACTACACCGGCAGAACACTTCGCATCACTCCAAACGCTACAATGCCAAACGTATTTAGAGTGAATTCCGGGGGTAAATTGGTTATAAACGGCAATGCGTCAGGTTCATCGTCAATTAATTACAATGGCATCGTTATCAATGGAGGAGCTTCGCTGACGTGGAACAACTATAATCTTGATGGAACGAGTGGCTATATTCAACGCGCGATTCATGCTTCCGGTGATTTCGACATAAAAAACGTAACCATTGAAAATATTTATCGCAGTGATGTAGGAGGAGACGGAGCCGGTAATTCCATTCTTTTTGACGGCGGCAGTAGTGGGCGAATTTCCCATTGTGAATTTAAGTATCTCAGAGGTATGGCAGGTTCGGCTGTGCTTTGCGATAATAAAAATACAAACGGTTCTACACTTGATATAGTCGACTCACATTTTATCTATTGTGGCACTAATGGTAGTTATGGCTCAGTAATCCGTTCGTATGGCGGTTCAACGACAATATTGACAATGACAAACTCAGTAATGGAATATTGCTATTCAACATGTCATGGCGGAGCTATTTATTGGAATGCTCATGGCGGAGCTGCTTGCTGCAAATTTGACGGTTGCCGATTCTTAAATAATAAAGCAGAACGAATGGGCGGTGCATTATTCATTGAAACAAGCGTGTCGTTTATCAACAACAAAACAATCATACAGGGCAATACAGCTGAGGGTAAAGATAGTTCCGGTGAAGGCGGCGGTGGCGTCTGCATCAATGGATATACTGCCGGTGGAGGAAATTCTTTTACCGAATTGGTAGCAGTAGTCAGCGATAAACTTGAAATCATCGGCAACAGTGCTCCAAACGGATTTGGCGGTGGATTCTATTGCCGATTCGAGGCGGGAACGCAGGCAGCCAATAATGCTACGATTACATACTATATTGAGGGAGCCGCTATAAAAAACAATACTGCAAAGAATGGCGGAGGAACTTACTTTCGCGACAAAATACCGGCTTCTAAAAATGTGGATTTCACGGTCAATCTAAACTATGGCGACGTTACGGGAAATACAGCCTATAACGATGGCGGCGGTATATACCTTGATGGTTTGAATATTGGCAATAACAGTACGGGCGGCAAGATTTGCTATGTGTCGGGAAACGCAGCAACCAACGGCGGGGGAATTTTTATTAATAACGGCAACCTTGCGTTGGATAAGGTAGACATCTCAGGCAATACTTCGACAAATAATGGCGGTGGTGTCTGCCTTGAAGGAGGGTCTTTTAAAATCAATTCCGGAACGATATCGAATAATCGCTGCAACAAATATGGCGGCGGCGTATATTCAAGTAATTCAGGTGGCAACTATATCAACTCGTCGTTTTCGGGCGGCACGGTTAATGCCAACGCAGCCCTTGCCGGCGGCGGTATCTGTGTGGATGGTAACATTGATTTCACGACAACGTCTACCTCGATTGAGAGGAATAATGCCACCAACGGTGGAGGAATCTGCGTCGTCAATGGTGCTAAGATGACCTACAAGTCGGGACTTATTCGATTTAATGCTGCAAATGCTGCCGCTACAATTACCGGCGAAACCGCTTATCAGAAAAACGCAACAGAGGTGGCGGGATTCGGAGGCGGAGTGTTTGTCGCCGACAACAGTAGTTTGAAACTCGATATCTCGGACGGGAAGCTCGGATTTTACGGCAACAAAGCCACAAATGGCGCCGACGACATCTTTGCCAACGGCAAAGGTACAAGCGTCACTGTGCCCGATGTCAAGACGATGACCCTTACTGACTTTGCCGTGCCGGTTCCGGCAAGCTCTCTGTTCTGGGCTGAAGACTATTCGACCAATGACACCAACTATGGCAACGGCACGAAAATCAACACCGCATGGAGCGGCACCAACCTACGTTATCAAGTGGCGCTAAACGACCGAAAGGATATCTACCAGGTGCAGGCTACAGACAATGCAAACCAATACATCAGCCTCGCGCTCGGCTATGGTAATATTTTTATCACCCTGCGAAAAACCGGTCTGCGCAAGGGCGATAGCGCAATCTTCAACATCACCAAGGAAGGCGAAACCAAGCCGTATATGACCGTGCTGCTTACGGGAATCGACGATGTCGGTAGTGCCGTGGAACGCTCTATATCGCTCTTTGCCGGGACATGGACAGTGAAGGAAACAAACTGGAGTTGGGCATATCGCTCGGCGGTCACCGAAAGGACCCAGTCGTTCACTAAGCAAAGCGACGAGGGCACGCTCTTCGTGTTTGACAACACGCCCAAAGACGGTGTTCCGCCACACGGCGAAGCAATCAAGCAAAACAGTTTTTAACCGATGTGGTTATTCGGCATCTGCGATGCGGTTATTCGGCGCTGACGCTGCGTAGAATTGAAGAATGGGAGCGATTTTTTTGCCTATACGCCTGAGTATCAACATAGTAGGGTCGCGCCTTGGTGCGACCTACCAGGCGATGGAACGTTTATCGTTTATCGTTGGCTTCTCTCCACTCTTATCTCTTACCTCTTACCTTTGTTCCGCACCCATTCCCGGTCGCACCGAGGCGCGACCCTACGGTTGATGGATAAGTTTGAAGTGTTGCAATTGATTGAAAATCAATTATTTAAAAAGCTAAATTGTGAAAACCGGACAAATTTATAGTTGTACTTCAAATTTGTCCACCTTTTGTGTAAATGCCTGATATAATGGGCTTTATAAATCGCACCGAGGCGCAGAATAGCGAAGCGTTGCTCCGCGGTTAAGAGGTTAAAAGGTTAATCGGCAGCTTGCGCTGCGTGGGATAGCCGGATTGGGCTGCTGTCTACGCACCTATATGTTTGAGTATCAACATAGTAGGGTCGCGCCTTGGTGCGACCTATCATGGGTGCGTAACAAATCTGTCGCCTGCCCGGTCGCACCAAGGTGCGACCCTACAATCGTCTAACTATCAACACATTAACCGCGCGATAGCGCCGAATAACCTCTCCGCTCACCGCTCTCCACTCTTACCTCTCCACTAATTGTTTTTGGGCGTTTTGGCATAGATTTACGAGTAATTTTTGTAATTTTACAGCCCGAAACGCAAAAACGTATGGAAATCTTCGATTTTGTCTTTTTTAGGAATGCCCTTATCGGCATCATTCTTGTCAGCATAGCGTCGGCGATGATAGGCACTTACGTCATCGTTCGTCGGCTGATGTTCGTCACCGGCGGCATCACCCATTCGTGCTTCGGCGGGCTGGGCTTGGGCTACTACCTGGGCTGGAATCCGCTGTTGGTAGCCGGCGCATTTGCCATCGGGTCGGCGGTCGGCGTCGAATGGCTGTCGACGCGTCAGCACGTGCGTAGCGACACGGCAATCTCCGTGGTGTGGTCGCTCGGCATGGCTTTAGGTGTGATTTTTATCTTTATGACGCCCGGTTATGTGCCGGAGCTAAATTCGTTCTTGTTCGGCAATCTGCTGACCATTACGACGGCGGATTTGACTGTGTTTGCTGTCTATTTGGCGGTGCTCGTAGGCGTGTTTGTCGGGCTTTATCGCATGATAACGGTGTGTGCGTTCGATGCCGACTACGGGCGGACAATCGGACTGCCTGTGCGCGCCGTCAACTTGTTGATGCTTGTGCTTGTGGCGGTTAGCGTGGTGCTGACTCTGAAATTGATAGGCATCATGCTGCTTATGTCGCTCTTCGGCATCCCGCAGATGATTGCCGAGGTGTTTACGCCGCGACTTCGTCCGATGATGATAATCGCCGCCGCGGTGAGCGTGGTGTGCTCGGTGGCGGGGCTGTTTATTTCGTACTACAGCGACGTTCCCGCATCGGCGACAATCGTCGTAACGCTCGTGGCAGCCTACGTTGTTGCGCGATTGGTAAAGAAATTGTTCAAATGCAATAAATCGCGCGCATAATCGTTAATATGTTAGTGAAACGACAGATTAAATATTTGGCAATGGTTGCCGTGCTGTTCTTGGTGCTCACAGGATGTAAGAGTACGAAGAAAAACACGGCGAGCACGCGTTTTTACCAGTCGTTTACGACGCGCTATAACGTCTACTTCAACGGCGAACAGCACTACCTCGAGCAGATAAAAAAGATGGAAGACGACTACGAGGACGACTATTCGGGGCTCGTCTATATCCATCCCGCCGAGGCGTATAGCGACCCGAAAGCACCGCAGCCGGGAGCCGACTTTACGCGCACCATCGAAAAGATGCAGAAAGCCATCGCCCTTCACTCTATCCAAAAGCGGCCGAAGAAAGACCGTAAGAAGATGAAGGACCCGAAATATCGCGAATATCTCAAGCGCGGCGAGTATAACCCGTTTCTGCACAATGCGTGGCGGCTGATGGGCGAAGCGCAATACCTTAAGGGCGACTTCCTCGCATCGGCGTCGACATTCCGCTACATCGAGCGCCATTTCAATTGGCTGCCCGAACTCGTCACAGAGTCGAAAATCTGGCAACTGCGATGCTATTGCGCACTCGAATGGAGTAACGAAGCCGAAAACATTGCTACGCGCATCAAAGAGAAAGAACTGACCAACAAGCGGTTGCGCCGACTCTACAACATCGCCTACGCCGACTATCTCGTCAAGTGCAAGCGCTACGGCGATGCGACGCCCTACCTGGCAGAAGCCGTGCGCATGACCGGCGGCTCGCAGAAGACGCGCATGCAATTCCTCTTGGGACAACTCTACGAGCAGACCGGCGACAACGAGAAGGCTTACGATGCGTTTAAAGCCGTTGCCGGAGCGAGTGGCGCAAAATATCGCACGCAGTTTAACGCACGCATCAAGCAGAGCGAGGTCTATCAAGGCAACGACATCGAGCCCGAGGTCAAATCGCTGCTGCGAATGGCGCGACAAGACCGCAATAAGGAGTATCTCGACCAACTCTATTACGCCGTCGGCAACCTCTACCTGAGCCGCCGCGACACCCTCCACGCCATTGAAAACTACATCCTCGCCAACGAGAAAAGTACGCGCAACGGCGTCGATAAAGCAATCAACCAAATTACGCTCGGCGGGCTCTACTATGCGCAGTTCAAATACGACAAAGCGCAGCCTTGCTACAGCGAAGGTATAGCCAACCTGCCGACCGACTATCCCAACTACGAGACGCTCAAGCGCCGCAGCGACGTGCTCGACGAACTCGCCGTCTATTCGCAGAACGTGCAACTGCAAGACTCTCTGTTGCGCCTTGCCGCGTTGCCACAGCCCGAGCAAGTCAAGGTGATTGAAAAAATCATCGAAGAACTCAAAGAAAAAGAGAAAAAAGAGGCTGAAGAAGCCAAAAAGCAAGAATATCTTGCCGAGGCGAACGCCAACGCCAACAAGTTGCAGAGCAATACGCAATCGTATACGCTCAACAACGACAAGTCGTGGTATTTCTACAACACGACGACCAAGAACGCCGGCAAAGCGCAGTTCCAGAAGCTGTGGGGCAGCCGCAAACTTGAAGACAACTGGCGCCGTCTCAACAAGTCGTCGTACGCAATGTCGGACGGCTTCGACAGCGGCTACGACTACGACGACAACACCAAGCAACTGACCGACTCGCTGGGCAATCCGCTCTCCGACGAAGAAGTTGAGGCAATCAAGAAAGAGCAGGAAAAACAGTCGCATGCCGACGACCCGCACTACGTTGAATACTATCTGCGTCAGATACCCGCAACCGACGAAGAGAAACTCAACGCCAACAACATTATCCAAGAAGGTCTGTTCAACATGGCGGTAATCCTCAAGGACAAACTCGAAGACCCGACCGCCGCAGCTGCAGCCTTCGACGAACTCGAGACGCGCTATCCCGACAACATCTACCGCCTCGACGCTTACTACAATCAATACTTGATGTATATGCGCTACGGCGAAACCGCCAAAGCCGAGACGTTCCGCCAAAAAATTATCGGCGAGTTTAACGACTCCAAATACGGCATAGCCCTCCTCGACGAGAACTATATCGACAACCTTCGCCGCATGGAAGCCGTGCAGGAAGATATGTACGCGCAAACCTACGGCGACTATCTGAACGACCGCAACGACGCCGTCCACCGTGGTTACGAAGAGATGATGAAGAAGTTCCCGCTGTCGAAAATCATGCCGAAATTTATGTTCTTGCACGCGATGGCATACGTGCCCGAAAACAACTTCGTGGCATTCTCCGAAACGCTTAAAGAGATGCTCAATCGCTATCCCGAGACCGACATCACGCCGATTGCGTCGGAGATTCTTAAGGGCATCGCCAAAGGACGTCAGCTGCATCGCGGCAGCGGCAACGCACGCGGCATGCTGTGGTCGACGCGCCTTACGAACGACTCAACCGCCACCGACGGCGCTTCGGGAGGCACAACGCCCTTCGACCAGGCAAAGACCGGCGAGCATTACTACTTGCTGACCTATCCCACCGACAGCGTTTCAGCCAATCGCCTGCTCTTCGAGGTGGCGCGCCACAACTTTACCGTCTACACCGTGCGCGACTTCGACATCGACCGCCAAACTTTCGGCAACTTAGGCATAATCATCATCAAAGGCTTTACGAGTCTTGCCGACGTGGAAGCCTACGGCAAGCAGCTACTCGCCGACAAGTCGGTCGGCATCACCGCACAGGTGCGACCGGTGTTTATCAGCAAGACCAACTACGATTTGCTCATCAACGAGCGGCGCTCGCTCGACGAATATTTCTTGTTTGTCGAAGGCAAGCAGTTCGACGAAGTGGAGGAAGCAATCGAAGCCGCCGCCGACAAAATAGAGTCGGGCGACGAGTAGTGCCCGTTTCGCAACAAATTTCTCGACAAACTATTGTTTTTGCACAAAAAAAGTTTAAATTTGCACTCATAACATAAAAACCGACAGATATGCAATATTGGATAATCAAGGACGGAGAAAGTAAGGGACCGTTCACCCTTGAAGAACTTCAAGCAATGGGCATCAGCGAAACCACGAAAATCTGGTGTAAAGGCATGGATAATTGGACCAAAGCCGGTGAAACCGACATTGCAGACATCCTTTTTGCGCCTGTCGGTGTTTCGGAAACCGGGAATCCGGAACCGGAAACAGGAGAGGCTGCTGCCGAGAGTGAAGAGCGGAGTGCGGAGAGCGGAGAGG
>JBJEDO010000046.1:0-56112 GCA_051872155.1 Candidatus Limisoma sp. | reverse complement strand
GAAACAGGAGAGGCTGCTGCCGAGAGTGAAGAGCGGAGTGCGGAGAGCGGAGAGGAGCCGACGGAAACCGGAAATCAGGAACCGGAAACAGGAGAGGCTGCTGCCGAGAGTGAAGAGCGGAGTGCGGAGAGCGGAGAGGCTGCTGCCGAACGACCGCGGATGACGCCACCGCCATATAATCCGGCTCAATCTAATCCGCCATACAATCCTGCGCCGTCGAATCAGCCGCCGTACGTGCCGCAACAGCCGATGCCCGGCTACGGACCGCAACCGTCGCCGCAACAAATCTATAACGACGGCTATCGTCGCGGACTCGAAGACGGCAAAAAACTCGATGCCGACACCGATACGTCGAAATGCCCGCCAAGCAACATGGTTTGGGCGGTTTTGGCTACCGTATTTTGCTGTATGCCTGCAGGAATCGTGTCGATTGTCTACTCATGCCGCGTGAGCGGTTTGTACGCCAAAGGCGATTTCGTCGGCGCAAAGCGTGCCAGCGACCGCGCAGCCTATTGGGCTCTCGGCTCGGCTATCGTCCACATGGTGACATACCCCATCACTTCAGCCCTCTCGCTGCTGATGATGTAGGTAAGAGGTAAGAGGTAAGAGGTAAGAGGTAAGAGGTAAGAGGCAAGAGGTAAGAGGTAAGAGGTAAGAGGTAAGAGGTAAGAGGTAAGAGGTAAGTAGGTCGCACCGAGTCTGTAAAATTCAATTATCTACTTTCGTTGAGAGTGGTGAACAAAAGTTTGTACTTTTTGTTTTCAAAATAGTCTTTCCGAAGATTATTTGATGATTTAGAAAAATAGTTATGAAAATATGCAGGTATTTGCCGGATAGTGATGTGGCTGAAACTATCTTGTTCATTATGTGGCTTGTTTTGATGATGGTTTACGATAGCAAACCGCAGGAAATGCCGCTGGAATGGATGTCAATTTGTGTCGTTTTAGCCATATATTTTGCAATTCCGGTTATGATGGAATTTATTACGCTCGTTCGGCGAAAATTCTCATGGCAAATTATATGGCTTGCGTTGTTACTCTTGGCAGTCATCGCTTTTTTCATTGTATTCTGCGTTCGTGCAATAAATATGGTTTTATAGACTTTGTTTTCCGGGTTGCAAAGTCCATAAACGACTGAGCATTTATTCCGGCGTGTGTTTATTCATCCGACCGGTCAGACGGGTCGGATGATACACGCTCCTCGATAAACGGTGAACGATAAACGCTCAACGCTATTTATCCCTTTTTTGGAAGTCGGCTTTGAGGTCTTTTCTTCTTTGGGTGCCGGCTTCTTGTATTTCCTTGCGAATCTTTTCTTCAGCTGCGCTGTGTACCGTTGTCGATGGTTTTTCGGCGGCGGCAGGTGCGTCGTCGGTTTCGAACGAAGTCGATTGCACAGTGTCGGCAGGCTCTTCGTAGCCCACTTCGTAGATGTCGGCGTCGGCAGCCTGTTCGGCGGGTTCGGCAGCGGGCTGTGTAGATTGTTTATCGGCGCTACCGCTGCAAGAGAACAGGGTAGCGCCGACAAGAGTTGCTATAAAAATCCGTTTCATTATTCTTCTTTTACAACGAGGTTGAGTTCGTCGAGTTGCGACGGGTCGAGCGGAGCGGGGGCATCGAGCATAACGTCGCGGCCGCTGTTGTTTTTGGGGAATGCGATGCAGTCGCGGATAGAGTCGAGTCCGGCGAAGAGCGACACCCAGCGGTCGAGGCCGTAAGCCAAACCACCGTGAGGCGGTGCACCGTATTTGAACGCATTCATCAAGAATCCGAATTGTTCTTGCGCTTTTTCGGGCGTAAATCCGAGAATTTCGAACATCTTTGCTTGGAGTTTCGGGTCGTGGATACGAATCGAGCCGCCGCCGACTTCCACGCCGTTGACCACCATGTCGTAGGCATCAGCGCGCACGGCAGCCGGGTCGGTGTCGAGCAAGGGGATGTCTTCGTCTTTGGGATGCGTAAACGGGTGGTGCATAGCCATCAAGCGACCTTCTTCTTCGCTCCATTCGAACATCGGGAAGTCGACCACCCAGAGACAAGCGAATTTGTTTTTGTCACGCAGACCAAGTTGGTTAGCCACCTCGAGACGGAGTTCGCAGAGCTGTTTGCGAGTCTTCATAGCGTCGTCGCCGCAGAGGATTAGGATGAGGTCGCCGGGCTTTGCGCCGAAGGCTTCGCGCATCTTTTGGAGTGTCTCTTGGCTGTAGAATTTGTCGACGCTCGACTTGACGTTGCCGTTTGCTTCGACGCGAGCGTAGACCAAGCCTTTAGCGCCGATTTGCGGGCGTTTAACGAATTCGGTGAGTTGGTCGAGTTGCTTGCGAGTGTAGGTAGCGGCGCCTTCCGCGCAGATACCGCCGATGTATGCGGCGTTGTCCATCACGGCGAATCCCGAGCCTTTGAGGATGTCCATGAGTTCGACAAACTTCATGCCGAAGCGCAAGTCAGGCTTGTCGGAGCCGTAGTATTTCATCGCGTCAGCCCAGGTCATGCGGAGGAAGGGCTCGTCGAGTTCGACGCCGCGCAGAGTGCGGAAGAGGTGTTTCGCCATACCTTCGAAAGTGCTGATGACGTCTTCTTGCTCGACGAAGCTCATTTCGCAGTCGATTTGTGTAAATTCCGGCTGACGGTCGGCGCGGAGGTCTTCGTCGCGGAAGCATTTAACGATTTGGAAATAGCGGTCGAATCCCGACACCATGAGCAGTTGCTTGAGCGTTTGCGGCGATTGCGGCAGCGCGTAGAATTGACCGGGGTTCATGCGCGAAGGCACGACGAAGTCGCGAGCGCCTTCGGGGGTAGAGCCGATGAGCATAGGCGTTTCCACTTCGAGGAAGCCCTTGCTGTCGAGGTATCGGCGCACTTCCATAGTCATTTTGTGACGCAGTTCGAGGTTGCGGCGAACGCAGTTGCGGCGCAAGTCGAGGTAGCGATAGCGCATGCGCAGGTCGTCGCCGCCGTCGGTGTTGTCTTCGATGGTGAACGGCGGGATTTCGCTATGCGTAAGCACGCGGAGGTCGGAAGCGATGATTTCGATGTCGCCGGTCGGCAAGTTTGCGTTCTTGTTAGAGCGCTCTTCGACGGTGCCGGTCACTTGGATGACGAATTCGCGACCGAGATGATTGGCAGCTTCGCAGAGCGATTCGTTGACGTCGACGTTAAACACCAATTGAGTGATGCCGTAGCGGTCGCGTAGGTCGACAAACGTCATACCGCCCATTTTGCGTGTGCGTTGCACCCAACCGGCAAGCGTAACGGTCTCGCCGACGTTGGTTATGCGCAACTCTCCACAAGTTTTTGTTCTGTACATATCGTTGTTTTGTTATTTTTTGTTGTCACTTTAGTACGATACTGCAAAGTTACACCTTTTTTGCGTATATTTGCAAAAAAATTACCCGTAATGGCTAAAAACGATAGTAACAAATCGACAGGGCACCCGAAGCCCGACAGTATATACACTTGGCAGGTCGAGAGCGAAACGACTCTGCTTGCGGCTCTTATAGCCAAGTTGACCGACCACAAGCGCACGGCGTTGAAGTCGATGCTCAAATACGGACAGGTGGCAGTAGGCGGTGTGCCGACGACGCAATTCAATGCGCCGCTTGCCGCCGGCGATAAGGTGACCGTTAATTTTACGCGTCCGTTTGTGGTGTTCAGCCATCCGCGCATTCAGTTGGTCTACGAAGACGACGACATCATCGTAATCAACAAAGGTAGCGGCATTCTGTCCGTCTCGACCGACAACATCAAAGACGGTACAGCCTACAGCGCGCTGCGCAACTACCTGAAAGATAAAGACCCGCGGCTGATGCTCTTTATCGTGCACCGTCTCGACCGCGACACCTCCGGGCTGATGCTTTTCGCCAAGTCGCGCGAAGCCAAAGATGCCATGCAGCACAACTGGAACAACATGGTGCTCCATCGCACGTACGTTGCCGTCGTCGAAGGCAAAGTGGAGGAAGAGCAAGGCGTGGTGAAGAGTTATCTTGGCGAAACGTCGCAATATGAGGTCTATTCGTCGCAAGACCCGTCGGCAGGACAACTTGCCGTGACGCGCTATCGTCGACTTGCCACAGCCAACGGCTATTCGCTGATGGAACTCGAACTCGACACCGGTCGAAAGAATCAGATACGCGTACATATGAAAGACCTCGGTCATTCGATTGTCGGCGACCGCAAATATGGCGCAAAGTCGAGCCCGATACATCGACTGGCGTTGCACGCGCGTACGCTGCACTTCGTGCATCCGATAACGCGCAAAGAAATGTCGTTCGAGACACCCATACCGGCGCGATTTACAGCCTTGCTGACCGTTGGCGGACAATAATACCTCATAAGCGATATGAGCATAACATCGTTGATAAGACCATTGTTTATGCGTCGGTTGCGTGCCATCGAGCGGCTCACAGCCGACGGCGAAGCCACGCAGCATCGCGAGTTGCGTAGGTTGCTTCGTTGTGGTGTTGCCACCGAGTATGGCAGTCGCTATGGCTTCAAAACGATAACGACCTACGACAAATTTCGCCGACGCGTGCCCCTCGTGCGCTACGAAGACATACGCACGGAAGTGATGCGCATGGTCGACGGCGAGAAGAACGTGCTCTGGCGCGGACGCGTCAGAAATTTTGCCCAATCGTCGGGAACGAGCGACGGCAAAAGCAAATACATCCCCATCAGCCGCGAATCGTTCTCGCGCTGTCATTATCAAGGCGGTTTCGACACCGTGGCGCTCTATCTCGGCGAAAATCCGCAAAGTCGGCTCTTCGACGGCAAGGCATTTATCCTCGGCGGCAGTTTTGCCAACGAACTTCACAGCCATGCCACCGTCGGCGACCTCTCGGCAAATCTTATCGACAACATCAATCCGTTGGCAAACCTCGTGCGCATTCCGCCGAAGCGTATCGCCCTGATGGAAGACTGGAACGCCAAACTTCCGGCGTTGGTCGAGGCGAGTCGGCATGCCGACGTGACCAACCTCTCGGGCGTGCCTTCTTGGTTTCTTTCGGTGCTGAAAGAACTGCTGCGCATCGAAGGCTGCGACTCGTTGCACCAAGTGTGGAGCAACCTTGAAGTGTTTTTCCATGGCGGCATCAACTTCCGCCCCTACAGCGACCAATATCGCGACATAACCGACCCCGACAAGATGCATTTCGTCGACACCTACAACGCGTCGGAAGGCTTTTTCGCCGTGCAGCATTCGTCGGCGTCGGACGCAATGCTACTGTTGCTCGACCTGGGCATCTTCTTCGAATTCATACCGCTTGCCGATTGCGAGCTCGACAATCCCGAGGCAGTGCCCATCGAAGGCGTCGAGGCGGGTCGCACCTACGAACTGGTCATCACGGCGTGCAACGGCTTGTGGCGCTATCGTCCGGGCGACACCGTGCGCATCGAGAGCACCGCGCCGCTGACAATCACCGTTGCCGGGCGCACCAAGCACTACATCAATGCTTTCGGCGAAGAACTGATGGTCTACAACGCCGACGAGGCAATCGCACGCACGTGCGAGCAAACCGGCGAAGCCATCCTCAACTATACGGCGGCGCCCGTCTACGCCACGCGCACGGCGAAAGGCCGCCACGAGTGGCTCATCGAATTCGCTCGACCGCCGCACGACGTCGAGCACTTTGCCGACCTGCTCGACAGCAATCTGCAGCAAATCAACTCCGACTATCAAGCCAAGCGCACCGGCGGCATCTTCATCGATCGGCTCAGCATCGTTGAGGCGCGTCAGGGGCTCTTCGACGATTGGCTGATGCAACGCGGAGGTAAACTCGGCGGTCAGCGCAAGATTCCTCGCCTGTCGAACTCTCGCGAAATAATAGACAGTATGATTGAGTTGAATAAAACCATAAAACATATAGAATAATGAAAAAATTAGTTATGACTCTTGCGCTCATCGTAGCGCTTGTTGTGACCGCTCAAGCGGCGAAACCGAAGTACATCTTCTTATTTATCGGCGACGGCATGGGTATGGGACATGTAACGGCCGCCGAAAACTACAATCGAATGGTAAAAGGTTCTGCGGAACCGCTCTTGATGATGCAATTCCCCGTTGCGTCGCAGTCGTGGACTTATTCTGCAAATTCTCCGGTGACCGACTCTGCAGCAGCCGGCACTGCCTTGGCTTGCGGCGTGAAAACGAAAAACTCAATGCTCGGCGTTACGCCCGACACTGTTGCGGTTACGTCTGTGGCAACCGAACTGAAAACGAAGTTCGGCTACGGCGTAGGCTTAGTGACTTCCGTGGCTTACGACGATGCAACCCCGGCTGCGCACTATGCACATCGCGCAAATCGCGGTATGGCTGAGGAAATCAACTACGACGGCGCACGCTCCAACTTCGACTTCATTGCCGGAGCGGGCACGAAAGCGTCGGAACACGGCGACTTTGCTCGCGGCGAGCGTATTTTCGAGGACTGGCGCGCCAACGGCTGGACCGTTGCCAAAGGCATCGACGCACTGCATGCCGAGAAAAATCCGCGCCGCGTGTTGCTTATGCCCGCGCATCCCGCAGGTTCTAACGAAATCGGCTACACCATCGACAGCCTTCCCGGCGCAAATTCGCTTGCCGACCTCACTCGCGAATGTCTCGACCACCTCAAACGCGTCTCGCCGTCGAAATTCTTTATGATGGTCGAAGGCGGTAACATCGACCACGCCGGACACGGCAACGACGGCGCTACAGTTGTCAAAGAGATACTCAACTTCCAAGAAGCACTCCGCCTTGCCTACGACTTCTACCTCCAACACCCGAAAGAAACGCTCATCGTCGTTACTGCCGACCACGATACCGGCGGCTTGACGACCGGCGTCAAAGACGGTCAGTTGCGTCCCGACCTTATCGACTATCAACGTATGTCGAAGGAGAAATTCAGCGACCTCTGCCAACAAGAGAAGAATCGCGACTGGAACTCGATGAAGCAACTAATCAGCGAGCGCCTCGGCTTGTTCGGCCCGATTGCTGTGAGCGAACTCGAAGAAGCACGCCTCTTCGACAGCTATGCACGCCTGCGCGCAAACATCGCAAAGGGCAATGCAACGCTCTACAAGGAGTTTAACAACTTCTGCGAAGCGGTGTTCGACCTGCTGAACCACAAGATCGGCTACGGCTTTACGACTAACAACCATACCGGCAATCCCGTGCCCGTGTTTGCTATAGGCATCGGCAGCGAACGCTTCAGCCGTCTCAACAACAATATCGACATCCCGGCGAAATTCCGCGCCCTGACCGGATTGAAGTAACTTTTGCCGTTTAGCGTTTATCGTTTATCGTTTATCGTGGATGGTTTATCGTTCATCGCTTAACGATAAACGCTAAACGCTAAACGATATACGTTCAACGAAAAATATTGGCGAATTTTTGCTTTTTCGGATGAGGAGCATTATCTTTGTGTTATTATACACTTTCAAACCAATATTATGAATATTTTTGTTTCCAAGTGCATCGAGATTTTTGCTAATACTACTCTGCACTACCATAAATTTGACAATATTGACGCAACGCCGGAGAATCCTTATCAGCCCGGTACAATCGACGACGTGCTCTTCCGCAAGAATTGGATTGATGCCGTGCAATGGCACATGGAAGACATCATCCGCGACCCGAACATCGACCCGGTAGACGCTTTGGCGCTGAAACGTCGTATCGACAAGTCGAACCAAGACCGTACGGACTTGGTTGAGGATATCGACACTTACTTCCGCGACCTTTATAAAGACGTTGTGCCCTCAGCCGACGCAACAATCAATACCGAAAGCCCCGCATGGGCAGTCGACCGCTTGAGCATCCTTGCGCTGAAAATCTATCATATGGAGCAAGAGGTGAAACGCACCGACGCTACGGAGGCGCATGTGGCAAAATGCGGCGCAAAACTCGCCGTGCTGCTCGAGCAACAAAAAGACTTGTCGACTGCAATCGGTCAACTCCTCGACGACATCGCTGCCGGTAAAAAGTATATGAAGGTTTACCGTCAAATGAAAATGTATAACGACGCCGACACCAACCCCGTGCTATACGCCAAAGGGAAATAGGCAGGTGATGGAATCGGTATCGAAATATAAGAACGTGCTGGTGTCGCGGTTTTCGGCACTCGGCGACGTTGCTATGACCGTGCCGGTAATCTACTCGGCATGCCGTTGCTATCCCTCGACGCGGTTTATCGTTGTAACCCAGAAAGTAGCCGCCACTCTCTTCGTCAATGCTCCCGCCAACCTGGTGGTTGTACCGGTCGACGTCAAAGGGACGTATCGCGGTGTGCGCGGCATGTTCCGCCTCTTGAGCGACCTTCGCCGCGACTATCCGATAGATGCCTACGTCGACCTTCACAGTGTGATACGCACCTATGCCCTCGGCTTGGCTTGTATGCTTCGCGGAATCCCCGTACGTCGTATCCGCAAGGGCCGTAGCGACAAGCGTGCACTGACGCGCCACAGTCAGAAAGAACTGCATCGTCTCTGCACGTCGCGCGACCGCTATTTCGACGTGTTCAAGCGCATGGGATTCGACTTTCCCGAAGCATTCGACTCGATTTTCGACGAGCCTGTCAGTTCGGAGATATTTGCCGATATCACCGAGGCGAAACGTCCCGGCGAGCGCTGGGTGGCAATCGCTCCGTTTGCAAAACACGTCGGCAAAATCTATCCGCCGGAACTGATGAAGCAAGTTGTCGACACGTTGGCGGCGCGCCCCGACGTGAGGCTGTTTCTCTTCGGTGGAGGCGATGGCGAGCGCGACATTTTGCGCGGTTGGGCAGAAGGTCGTGCCAACGTTATTTCGATGGCGGAGAAGCGTCACGGCTTCCCCAAAGAACTCGCCTTGCTCAGCCATATGGACGCCGCCATCTCGATGGACTCGGCAAATATGCACCTGGCATCGCTCGTGCGCGTGCCCGTTGTGTCGATATGGGGCGCCACGCATCCCTATTGCGGGTTTACCGGTTGGAAGCAGAGCGACGACAATGCCGTGCAGCTCGACATGCCGTGCCGTCCTTGCTCGGTGTTCGGCAATCGCCCGTGTCGTCGCGGCGACTATGCCTGCCTCTACGGAATCAAGCCGCAAGACATCATCGACCGACTCGACCATGTGTTGGATAAGTAGCCGGAGTTTCCGAAAATATTAGTATCTTTGCCGGAGATACTTCAAACCATCGGACAAATGAGTGAAGAATTTGATATAAGAAATAGCCGCAACGAAGGCGACCGCGATTTCGAGCGCGCGTTGCGTCCGCTGTGCTTCGACGACTTCAACGGACAGGCAAAGATTCTGGAGAATTTGCGCGTCTTCGTGGCAGCCGCCAAGATGCGCGGCGAAGCCCTCGACCACGCCCTGCTTTATGGTCCTCCGGGGCTCGGCAAAACCACGCTGAGCAACATCATCGCCAACGAACTCGGCGTGGGCTTTAAGGTAACTTCCGGACCGGTGCTCGACAAGCCCGGCGACCTTGCCGGCGTGCTCACTTCGCTCGACGAACGCGACGTGCTCTTCATCGACGAAATCCACCGACTAAATCCCGTGGTCGAAGAATATCTCTACTCGGCGATGGAAGACTATCGCATTGATATAATGATAGATAAAGGTCCCGGTGCGCGTTCGGTGCAACTCAATCTGTCGCCGTTCACCCTCGTCGGTGCCACCACGCGTAGCGGACTGCTCACCCCGCCGCTTCGCGCTCGTTTCGGCATTAATTGTCATCTCGAATACTACGACCACAACGTGTTGCAGTCCATCATACTGCGTTCTGCCGGGTTGCTGAAGGTGAAATGCACCTCCGATGCAGCCAACGAAATTGCTCTGCGCAGCCGCGGCACGCCACGTATTGCCAACGCACTGCTACGCCGTGTGCGCGACTTTGCGCAGGTTAAAGGTAACGGAATTATCGATGCTGAAATTGCGCGTTTTGCGCTCGAGGCATTGAATATCGACAAATACGGTCTCGATGAAATCGACAACAAAATTCTCACCACCATCATCGACAAATTCAACGGCGGTCCGGTGGGGTTGACCACCATAGCCACCTCGCTCGGCGAGGATGCAGAGACCATCGAAGAAGTCTACGAGCCGTTTTTGATTAAGGAAGGCTTCATCAAGCGCACGCCGCGCGGCCGCGAAGTGACCCTCCTTGCCTACAACCACCTCAACAAGCGCCCCGCCGGCAAATCCGGCTCCCTGTTCGACTAACCGCACGGGAAAAATACCGTCGCCTGCCCGGTCGCACCAAGGCGCGACCCTACAGTGCTTATTATCAATGTGTAACACAAATAAAGCGAGGCGCTCCGGTGGGGCGCCTCGCTGACGGTTGGTTAATTTGGAACCGAAGTTCCCGATATTTTCAGAACATCCCGGTTGACGATTCTTACGCTATCGCAGCCGACGATGTTTTTTTTGTTAAAAAGAGTGCGTTGCCGGTTGCCGTAGAGGTTAGCGGCAACGCACGGGGTTGAAAAACCGATTATCTCATATTTTTGGTTGAAATCACTTTGCGCGAAGAACCGTCGCTGTATTTAAGGATAAATACGCCTTGACCGACGTTCTGAACGCGTCTGCCCATAAGGTCGTAGATACCGGTGATGGTCTTTGCGGCGTCGGCGTCGAGGGTTTCAACAGCGCCTTGGTCGGGAACAATGCGAACGATGTAAGCAATCGGAGACGTCTCGTTGTAGCCGATATGGTATAAATTTTCTTTAAGTATGATTGTTGCATCAGACGGTTGTGCAATTTTGCAGTTGACGAGTTCCAGGTTTTTTAAATTATAAATATTTAGAGCTGCAACAGTTGAATTTTCAATTCTTAAATTAGAATAATAAGCGTTGTAGCCGATAATTGTTCCGGTTGTTTCAATATTTGCATTCCGAATAATCAAATCCGAGTTTATAATTCTAAAGCCATAATAGTTATCAACCTTCAGAGTGCTACCTTCATTACCTGCTATGTTGGTTGCACTACCGACAGATTTTAAGAACATAATTTCAGAAGAAGCGGAGTTGAAATAATTGTCGCCTTTGGTAGCGATGAATAGACCGTTTCCACCAATATTATATGGTACGATTATGTCTGTCATTGCCGACTTGTCGGAGAAGTCTATTTGCGAGTTGTCGAAAGTGAGTATTTGCATTTCGGGCTCCCAAGTGACGTTTTGCATTTTAGGAACGATAGTCGAAACGTCGACCGGATTACCGTCGGCAGTTGTCGAAGGCATTAGCACGCCGTTGATATACAGACCGGGTTGGTCGAGCGGCGAAATCACGAGATTGCCTTTTACGAGAGCACCGTTGAGAGCAATGCCTTTAAGGCTCTTGTCGTACTGCGCTTTCCACGGCGTTTTGACGTAGCCGCCCTCGATTTCCATATATCCGAATCCCGAAATACAATCTTTTTCGCTGTTGATATTTGCGATAATTCTTGAGATATACAAATCTTTATTCTCATCGAATACACCCCAAATACCTCTACCTTTTGTTGTGATGTTTAATTTTGAAGAGGTGTTGGATGAACCTGCTATGGTAATACGTTTCGGAGCGCTTTCATAGATAGCGGCGATGGTGTTTCCGCTCGTTGTTTCGGGAGCGCCGAGGTTGAGTGTTGCATCTTCTCCTATATAAATAAACGAAGGGTAATTACCTTCTCCGCCATAGCCAATGCAGATTTGACGCGAAAGCACGTTGCAAGTTCCATGGACTCTTATGTAAAAACGAACATTATTCGGACTGTTGTAGTCGATGGCATACATCATAGCGTCGCCGGTCGAAATTGTTGCATTGTCGAGTATGAGAGTGTTATTTTCCGGAGAATATCTCACCTTACCTGTCACACCGTCGATAACGGAAAGGTCGTTGCAGTTTTCGTCGGTAACTTCTACACCGCAGATTTTCAATCCAAAATTGCATGTGTTGAAAACGAGCGGATCTGTAACGGCAGTTCCATTGATGCTGAATGTGCCTAATTCCTCGTTGAATGCGGCGTTTTCGGGGCTTGCAAGGATAGAGCGAGTGAGGTCAACGGTTGAGCAACCTGCAATGGTTTGGCTTGTACCGTCGCCGGTGAACTTGACGCTTGATTTGTTGAGAGTCAAAGCGTGACGCATCATGAATCGTTCCATCGTCAAAGCCGAAGTAGCACCTTTGGCCACGACGTTGGCGTTGTTGAAAGTCAATCGTGCTGGGACTTTCATGCCGACGTCTTCTGTCGAAGTAAACGTGAGCACGCCGGGATTTTCGCCGCCTTCGATGGTGATGTTGAGCGACCTTGAAGCCTTGGAGCATTCGAGAGCGGGACCATTCGATTGGATGGTGCAGTCGCCGTCGTAGACGATTTTCAAATCACTGAGTTCGTCGTTGATCAATTCGATGGCTTTGACGGTCGTGAGAAGGATGCCACGCGGTGCGATAGTCGCGTTTTTCAAATACAACGTATGAGTAATCGGGTTGTAGTTTACGGTTCCCAAGACGTTGCCTTTAGTGTCGCGTAAGTCGGTATAGTTGTCGGCGGTAATTTCAGTGCCGAAGATTTTGAGGCTCTTGAAGTCGGAAATGCCAATTTTGATGGGGGCGGTAACGGCAGTACCGTCGATGGCGACGCTGCCGATTGACTTGTTGTAGGCTGCGCCTGCGGGCGAAGTGATTGAGACGCCGTTGAGCACGAGGTCGCTGAACTTCATAATCGGGCAGTTAGTGCCGTTGGCAGTAGCGGTAACTTCAGCTAAGTCGATAGTGAGCGGGAATGTCCAGTCGATGTCGCCGAGGAAAGCATATCGACCGATGACGTCGGCTTTACATTTCGAGATGCTGCCGCCGTTGAAAATAGCCATAGCGGGAGCGTGGTCGCCGCGGATTGTAACGACGTCGGCAGTCGAGTTGCCGCTTACGTTGACTTTCGTATTGGAGGTAATAGCGCCGTTGCTGCCGTAAATGGTGTTGTTGCCCGAAACGACGATGTTGAAGTCCGTTTCCATAGTTTCGGGAATTTCGATACCTGTAGCATCGTAGGCTTCAGCATTGATGACGGCGTTAGTCATGTAGAGCGTATTTGTTTCTACGTCGTAACTGACTTTTTCGCCGCTAACGCCTGCGATGGTTGTCAGGTCGGCAGCGTTTTTGCTATTCACTAAAGCGCCGTTGACTTTGAAGCCGTAGCCTACGGCGTTGTCGAGGACGATTTCGTCGGTTATGAGTTCGCCGTTGAGGCAGAATCCTTTAAGAGTTGGGTCGAAAGCGGCGCCGATGGGCGAGGAGACAAGAACACCCTCAAGCGTAACGCTTTTTAGACCACCTAAAGCCGGTTGCGCGTTGAAACGACCGCGGAGACGTGCATCGACGTTTCTCAACAAGATATCTTCGTTGCCTGAACCATTGATGCCCCAATCGCAGTTGAGAATAAGGTTATTCAGCAAAAGAGCATATTTGTTGGTGAATGGTGCTTCTTCCAAACGAATCGAGGTAGTGTTAAGAGTTGCGATCATTCCTCCCGAACAGATATTTGAACCGTTGTATTTTTTGAAGAGGATACCGTCGCCTGCGCTGTTGATGTTGTTAACACCTTGGAGGATGATTTGTATGTCTTCGTTGACGACGATGCCTTCCGTTTCGGGCGCATCGATAGTTATATTGGTAAGGTTCATTATCGGCGCATATTTGCGCAAGTCGCTCTTCATTTTGATATTAGCCTCGTCGGCGGTGACGCCGTTGATACGAGTCAAGTCGTCGATATTATACATATCTACTTTGGTGCCGGCAATAGTTATGTCGGGCATTTCGTCACCGTAGCAACGTATAATTGTTCGTCCGTAGATGGGAAATCTCAAATGGTCGACCACACCTTCTTTTTCATACCAATTAGCGTTGGTCGGATAAGTAATAGTCGCTACTGATGGGCTCAAATATCTGAAATTTACAATTGGTTTGGTATATTCGCCTGTTTTGATATCAAGAACAGCGGCCTCCATCCATAATGATGCACCAAGACTCTCTTTGGTATTATAGATGGCGCGTTGTTTAGTTTTGATGTCGACGAATATGCTTTTAAGAGTCAGGTTACCTGTTGTTTTTATACCCGACTCGCTGCCCCATTCATCCTGGTTGTTAATTATAAGATAACCGCGATAATCCGGGTCGATGCTGGTTATTTCCAAGTCTTTTGTGCTACAAAGGCTCGGCACTTTATTAAACCCGTTAATCTTTACGCAAGCGTTTCCATCGTCCGAATCAATCACAATTGGCATATTAGTGTCTAAGATTTGAACATTTTCGAGTGTCAGCGTGTTAATGCCGTCCCAATGGACGTGTGGCTCGCCGAAATGGAAATTATTAATGCCATCTATTTTGATTTCGCCTGCTTCGGTGAACTCGTAATCACCGATTTTTACCGATGCGGCATAGCCGACCAATGTGGTCAGCAATGCGGTTAATATTAATAATATACGTTTCATTGTTTTTGATTGTTTTAGTTAGCTAAATTATTAAGAAGGTTGCCGAAGCCTATCTCTGAATGGCAGCGACGGCAACCGTTCTGCACAATCGTTATTTGAGGTTGTAGTAGCTTGCGTCGGAAGCGGCTTGCATGAAGTAGCGCGAGCCGTCGGGCGACTTGGTGAGCACGGTGTATTGCAACTGGCGTTTGTCGCCGCGTTTAGTCACAGTAGCGCAGTTGAGCACGTAACCAATGATGTTGTAAGGATATTGCGGGTTCTTGAGCGTTCTCCATTTCGATTCGAGATAGATAACCTTTTCGAACTTGTCGCCTGCGTATTCTTGACCGGCTTTAGTGCCTGCAGCCTTGATGGCAGCGGTAACTGCAACGCCCTTAGGCTCGTCGATTTCCGGGCCCATTTCAGCGTTGAGGTCGTTGTAGAGTTCTACGCTTTTGCGCGAGTCGAGCATCATTTGCATTGCGCGGATGCTGTTATCGTCGCGAACGGTGTCGTATTTGTCGTGCTTCTCGATGAAGTATCTTACCAAAGTTTCTGTCAGTGTGTAGTTGAAATATCTCGAGAAAGCATCACCGTTTTGGTCGTCGATTTTAGCATTGTATTCCTTTGCGAGTTCAACCATTGTTTCGATAGGCATTAGTTCCATAGCCAAGTCGAAAGCAACGTCAGCGCGTGTTGACGTCATTTTTCTAAAATTAGCGGGAACCATCTTTGTGTCGGAAACGTATCCTTTAATCGGGTCACTGTAGTTATATTGTCTGCCAATCCACATTGTTTTGTTTTGGCTATACGAGAAAGCGTAAATGTAGAGGATGAAAGCTGTTCTCGATTTCGGGTCGGCAATGTATTGGCAATACCACGGGTTGATGAAAGTTTCGTCGGCGGGAACTACGATATTAGGATTCGACGAGTCGATTTCCGCCCAAGCGGGGATAAACGGGTTGTTGTGGTTTCCCGCCAAGTTTTTCTTCATATAAGATAAGAAGAAACCCAAGCGTTTTTGGTAGTTGTCGCCGCCGAGTTCCCAGAAGAACTTATTGTCGTCGGTGTAGTACGGTTGATAGAGCGACACTGCTTTGTCGAAGTTTTCGTAGTAAGCGTGGATGTCGCCTGTCGAGCGAGTGAAGCCGTAGGCAACGTTTGTGCTTGTCGCGTCGGGGTCGGCAGCGATTGCTTGTGCGCTCGGCTTGTAGGTCTTTTTATAGCCGTAAGCGTATTTTTCGTTCGGGTTAGCGAAAGTAGAGTATACTTTAACTTCGCCCGACTCGTTGTCGGAAGAGGTTGACTCGTTGCCCGACGTGCTTGAGCTGCTGCCGTAATTCGTGTTTGTGACAGTTGCGCCCGACTTTGCTTTGCGCTTAGCGTCGTTTGCTTTGTCTTTTACTGTCTTTTCGACGGAATTTTTCAATTTTCCGCCGAGGCCTTTCAATTGAGCATTAGCAGGAACTGCAAATGAGAATAATGCCGTCACTAACAGCATTACGAAGAAAATTTGCGAAAAACGTTTCATAAAGTAAATAGTTTGATTTTTTTTTAATATGTTTCTAAGTCGACGGAAAGCCCCGTATCGTTTGCGGTTTTCCTTGATTTGTTTGTATTTCTTGACCCGTTGTTGTGCATTTTCTTGCTCGATGAGAAATGCAATGCGGCTTTCGATGACGCTTTGCACTTGTTCGGGTGTGAGTTTTGCTGAACTGCTCATGGGCGTGTTGTTTTTGGTGTACTGCAAAATTAATGCAAACACCGCCCGGGGTGATTACGTTTAAGGAACATCATCTTTCGTTTAAGGAACATTTTTGTTAAATAATGACGATTTTTGCGGTTTTTTAGAGGTAAGAGGTAAGAGGTAAGAGGTAAGAGGTAAGAGGTAAGAGGTAAGAGGTTTCGGGCGGAAATTTTTTGTGAATGTTTTTTAACAGAAATTTCTATAAATAAAAAAATCTTTCTATTTTTGCGTTAACGAAAATGATATAGATGTACGTTAAAAGGGTAATATTATATATAATAATGGTGTTGGTTGCCGTGGTTGCGGCGGCGCAGGACGAGAAGGTCGATGCGCTGTTGCTGCGCTATGATGCAGCCAACGAAGCCGCCCGACGCACTATTGCCAAGGAGTTTTTCGACCAACTCCGTGCCTTGGAGTTTGTCGACAAGATGCCTAAGGTCGACTTCGAGCGTCATTCGATGGACACCATCAATATGTTGGTAAACTATTGGGGTGGGGAATGGTTGTACGAGCGCCAGGACTACGACGAAGCCATCCGGCGCGCCGAGTTCGCTATGCCGATGTGCAACACCGACGAGCTGCGCTCCGATTGCCAGAGTCTGTTGAGTATTCTCTATTTCCGCAAATCCAACTACGATTTATCGCTCAAATATGCACAGCAAAGCCTCGAAACCGATAAGCGCATCGGCGACAAAAAGCGCATCAGTTCGGCGCTGAACACCATCGCCGGCATCTATCTTGCCGCCAAGCAACCGCGTGAGGGTGAGCGCTTTATCCTTGAAGCCATCTCCAATAGTACGGCAGCGGGCGACTCGTCGCGAATCGCAATTCAGTGCGGAATGGCGTCGGAAATATATCACAGCATGGGCAACGACGTCAAGTCGCTCGGCTACGCACGTCGGGCATTTGAAATCGACTCGCTGATGGGGCATACCAACAAGTTGGGCATACGGCTTTCGCAGATGGCAACGGCGCAAATCGCTATGGGTAATTATGACGCCGCCGAGGCGTCGCTGCGCCGCGCAATCCCCATCCTGAAGGCGTCGCCGCAGGTCACGTCGCTCGGCATTACCTACAACCAGATGGGGCACATCCTCAACATCACCGGGCGTAGTCACCAGGCTGCCAAGTACTACGGTGAGGCGCTGAAGATTTTCCAGGAAAAATCGGACATCTACAACGAAAGCAAGTCGCGCTACGGACTATACGAGGCGCTATGCAACACGAATCCCCACGAGGCACTCGTGCATTTGGAAAAATATACCGAACTGAAAGATTCGCTCTATCAACGCGACCTGGAGCGGTCGTTGAGCCAATACAGCGCAAAATATCAGAACGAAGAACTTCAAATCCAGAACGAGCGCGAGAAAGAGAAGAGCCGTATGATTCTCTATATCGGCATACTGGCAGTGACGATGCTGCTTCTGCTCATCGTGGTTATGCTCTACATCTATTCGTTGCGCAAAAAGCGGAATCAACTTCATAAAGAGTTGCTCGACACCAAGGAGCGGTTCTACACCAACTTTACGCACGAATTCCGCACGCCGCTGACCATCATCCATTCGGCTGCGCAAGACATACTTCGCAAGGCGAAGCCCGGCTGCGACGTTGCCGACGATGCAGCCACAATCATCCGCCATCAGACGGGACTGCTGAGCCTGATAAACCAAATCTTGTCGATAACCAAACTGACCTCCGGGGCGACGCTAATCAGTCAAGACTGGAAGCACGGCGACGTCGTGGGCTACGTCACGATGATTTGCCAAAGCATGCAGACGTATGCCGCCGACCGACGGATAACTATCGAGGTGTCGAACAAAGACGCGGAGGTCGATATGGACTTCATTCCCGAGTACATACTGCGCATCGTGCAGAATCTGCTGTCGAACGCCATAAAATTTTCGCCGGAAGATTCGACCATTCTTGTCTTTACGAAGCGCCAAGAGGGACGTCTTTCGCTCTACGTCAGCGACCAAGGCACAGGTATGGACGCCGAGCATAAGGCGAACATCTTCAAGCCGTTCTACCAAGCGCCGTCGGAGTCGATGCACATCGGCACCGGCATCGGGCTGTCGCTGGTAAAACTCAGCGTGGAAGCCCTTGGCGGAACCGTCGACGTGCATAGTGCGCCGGGGCATGGCACGACGTTTATCATCGACCTGCCTATTCGCGCCGAGCATACCGACAAGCCGTTCAACGGCAATTTCAACCTCGACAGTGCATTCCTCATCGAAGATGTCGACGCCGATGCGCCCGCCGACGAAGTGTCGGCAGCCGACGAAGTGCGCATCCTCATCGTCGAGGATACCCACGACGTGGCAAAATACATCCGCAAGCAGTTGCCGGAGGGCTTCAGCTACTACTTTGCCGACAACGGCGACGACGGATTGAAGAAAGCCGAAGAACTCGTGCCCGACCTGATAATCACCGATATCATGATGCCGGGAATGGATGGCTACGAACTCTGCCGCCGTGTGCGCGGTTCGGAATTGCTCAACCACATACCGGTCGTAATGGTTACCGCCAAAGTGACCCACGATGACCGCATTCGCGGGCTCGAAGCCGGCGCCGATGCCTACCTCGAGAAGCCATTCCACGGCGACGAACTTGCGCTGCGCGTGACGAAACTCTTGCAGCAACGCGAGATGCTGCGTCGCAAGTGGTCGGCAGCCGTTGAGGAGGGCAAGAGTCCCGAGTTGGATTGCCTGACGCCCACCGATGCCACGTTCTTGACAAAGTTGACCGACACCGTCAACGGACTTATGCAAGGCGGAAAAGTCGACTTCAAGGAATTGTCGTATGCCATGTGCCTGAGCCGTGCGCAGTTGAATCGCAAAGTGAAAGCCATTACCGGACTGACTACCACCGAGTTTGTGCTCAACATTCGCGTCAGCGTTGCAAAGCAGTTGCTCGACACGACCCAAATGCCTGTCTACGAAGTTTCGCTGGCTTGCGGCATCGACAACGTGACCTATTTCAATACCATCTTCAAGAAACAGACCGGCATGACGCCTCTGCAGTATCGCAGTCGCAACGAGTCGCAGGAGGAAAGCTTCGTTAATGAATCTTAAATGCGCGTCGCTATTATTAAACTTTTTTAAGGAATTTATTTAGACTATATCATAATTGCATTTTTGTAGTGCGATTGTATATCTTTGTAGACAAAATCGGACTACAAACCCCCGACCTTATATCAATTGTGAAAAGACAGATTGATTATGTTTAACGGAATAGTAAAATTTTCGGTACGCAAGAAATTGTTTGTCGCGTTGACAACACTTTTTCTGCTCATAGGCGGCATCTACGCCATGGTAACCTTGCCGGTCGACGCCGTCCCCGACATTACCAACAACCAAGTTCAAATCGTGACCGTGTCGCCGACGTTGGCGCCGCAGGAGGTGGAGCAACTCATCACCATCCCGCTGGAAACGTCGATGAGCAACATAATGAACGTCACCGAAATCCGTTCGGTGTCGCGCTTCGGGTTGTCGTTGGTGACGGTGGTGTTCAAAGAGAGTGTGCCGACGCTCGAGGCGCGTCAGTTGATAAACGAGCAAATCCAGTCGGTAGCCGGAGAGATACCGTCGGAGTTGGGCACGCCCGAGATGATGCCAATCACCACCGGACTCGGCGAAATCTATCAGTATGTGCTGAAAGTCGACGATGCGCACAAGGGCGACTACGATGCGATGGAACTGCGCACGATACAAGATTGGATAGTTCGTCGGCAGCTAAGCGGCATTCCGGGAATCGTCGAAATCAACAGTTTCGGCGGCTACCTCAAGCAGTATGAAATAGCCATCGACCCCGATGTGCTGACCGCATTGCGACTCACCATCGGCGACGTGTTTGAGGCGCTGAGTCGTAACAACCAAAACACCGGCGCAAGTTATATCGAAAAGCAAGGCCGCGCATACTATATCCGCAGCGAGGGTATGCTGTCGAGCACGAAAGATATTGAGAAAATCGTTGTGGCGAACCGCAACGGCATGCCCGTGCACGTCAGCGACATCGGTCGCGTAGGGTTCGGCTCGCCCAAGCGTTTCGGCGCAATGACGATGGACGGCGACGGCGAGTGCGTCGGCGGTATCGCCATGATGCTAAAAGGCGCAAATGCCAATGTGGTGACCAAAGAGCTGAGCGAACGCATTGAAAAGGTGCAAAAGATGCTGCCCGAGGGCGTTACGATAGAGCCGTATCTGAATCGTTCGGAACTGGTAAACCGCAATATATCGACGGTGATTTACAACTTGGTCGAAGGCGCGATTATCGTGTTCATCGTGCTGATGCTGTTCTTGGGCAACGTCCGCGCGAGTCTGATAGTGGCGTCGGTCATTCCGTTGGCGATGCTCTTCGGATTCATCCTAATGCGCCTGTTCGGCGTTTCTGCCAACTTGATGAGCCTCGGCGCAATCGACTTCGGTATCGTCGTCGACGGGTCGATAGTGATAATCGAAGGAATCTTGGCGCACCTGTATTCGCGCAAGATGCTTGGCAAGAAGTTGACAGCCGAGCAGATGGCAGACGAGGTCGAAGCCGGTGCGGCAAAAGTTGTGCGCAGTTCGGCGTTTGCCGTGTTGATAATTTTGATAGTGTTCTTCCCGTTGCTGACCCTTAACGGCATCGAAGGAAAATATTTCACGCCGATGGCGGAGACGTTGGTGTTCTGCATCATCGGAGCGTTGCTGCTGTCGCTGACCTATGTGCCGATGATGGCATCGGTATTTCTGAAGCGCGAAATCACGGCGAAACCGACCATTGCCGACCGCTTTTTCGGTTGGCTGACGAAAATCTATAACACGGCGTTGCGATGGTGCGTTCGCCACAGCGCGGCGACCATCGGCGGTGCATTTGCCCTGCTTGCCGGCTCGATGATGCTGTTTTCGAGCCTCGGCGCAGAGTTTATCCCGACGCTCGACGAAGGCGATTTCGCCATGCAGATGACCCTTCCGGCGGGAAGCTCGCTGACGCGCAGCATCGAAGTGTCGGAGCAGGCGGAGAAGATACTCAAGGAGCGTTTTCCCGAGATAAAGCACGTTGTGGCGAAAATCGGTACGGCGGAAGTTCCTACCGACCCGATGTCGGTGGAAGATGCCGACGTGATGATAGTGATGAAGCCGTTCAAAGAATGGACGTCGGCGTCGAGTCGCGCCGAGATGGTCGAAAAGATGAAAGCCGCACTCGACGAGATTGACGGCGCGGAGTTTAACTTCAGCCAGCCCATCCAGTTGCGCTTCAACGAACTTATGACCGGCGCGAAAGCCGACATCGCCATCAAACTCTACGGCGAAGACATGGACGAACTCTACGCCAAGGCGAAAGAGGCGGCAACGTACGTCGAAAAAGTGCCCGGGGCGTCGGACGTCATTGTCGAGCAAGCCGTGGGACTTCCGCAGTTGGTGGTGCACTACGACCGCAACAAGATAGCGCGTTACGGCGTCGACATCGAAGAACTTAACGCCATAATCCGCACCGCCTACGCCGGCGAAACCGCGGGCGTGGTGTTCGAAAACGAGCGCCGCTTCGACCTGGTGGTGCGCCTCGACCATGAGTTGGTGAAAGATTTGGACCTTAATGCCCTGACCGTGCGCACTTGCGACGACCTGCAGATTCCCGTGAGCGAAGTGGCAACAATCGAGTTGGTCGACGGACCGTTGCAAATCAACCGCGACGCGGCAAAGCGTCGTATCGTGATTGGCGTGAACGTGCGCAATGCCGACATTCAGAAAGTGGTCGAAAACATCAGCCGTACGCTCGATAAAAACGTAAAACTCAAGCCGGGCTACTATTTCGAGTACGGCGGTCAGTTTGAAAACCTGCAAAACGCAATCAACACGTTAATGATAGTAATTCCGATAGCACTTATGCTCATACTACTGTTGCTCTTCTTTGCATTCAAGAGCGTGACCTATTCGTTAGTCGTGTTCTCGACCGTGCCGTTGTCGCTCATCGGCGGCGTGGTGGCGCTGTGGATACGTTCGTTGCCGTTCAGCATATCCGCCGGAGTCGGCTTTATCGCACTCTTCGGTGTGGCGGTGCTTAACGGTATCTTGATAATCAATCACCTGAACGACCGCCGCAACGCCGCCGAGCGCCGACTCTGCACCGACCGCACGATTTTCGAAGGCTGCAGCCACATCCTCCGACCGGTGTTCTTGACCGGACTCGTTGCGTCGCTGGGCTTCGTGCCTATGGCGGTAGCCAAGTCGGCTGGAGCGGAAGTACAACGCCCGTTGGCAACCGTTGTCATCGGCGGACTTATAGTGTCGACGGTGCTGACACTGCTCGTTATTCCGGCATTCTACCGCATGGTTAACGCGCTGCCCGTGCGCTGGCGCGCCCTGAAGCGCCGTGGCATCGTCGGCGGAAGATTCTTCGTCGTCGCACTTGTCGTTGCCACAACGATGTCGGCGTTTGCCGAGTCGCCCCGAGCGGTGAAGATTGACGAGGCGGTGAAGATGGCAGTAGAGCGTTCGGCGCGCATCAGCCAAGCCGATGCCGACATCAGCCGCGCAAAAGCCGCACGCGGAGAGTCGTGGGACGGTGGAATGACGTCGCTGTCGTACTCGTGGGGACAACTCAACGGCGAGCCCAAGGGCGACAACGAATTGGCAGTCGAGCAGTCGTTAGGCTCGTTCCTGACGCCGCACTATAAGAATGCTCTGGTGCGCACGATGACGGCAACCGGCGAATATCGTCGGCAGATTGTCGAGCGCGAAGTGACCGCCGAAGTAAAGCGTGCCTGGTGTGAATATCAAGCCGCGTATGCGCGTTGCCGCCTTTGCGAAGGTCAGGAAGCCACGGCAGCGCAACTTCGCCAAATCAGCGACGTGCGCTACGAGCAAGGCGACATCAACAAACTTGAATACACGATGATAAATACCCTCGCCGCCGACCTCCACAACCAAAGCGAACAAGCGCGCGACCGGCTGAACCTCGCGTCGCGCCGTTTTGCGTGGGTGTGCCGCTCCGACGAGCCGATAGTGCCCGCCGACACGACGCTGGCGCTTATTGCGGCGCCGATTTCGAGCGACGTTGCATCGGCGTATTCCGGCTATTTCGACTCGATGGCGCAAGAAAAGTCGGACGCCGTCAACGTCGAAAAGAGCAAATTCTTCCCCGAATTTTCGGTGGGCTACAACCGTCAGAAGATTTCGCCGCTGAAGGGGCTTAATTCGTGGACCGTCGGCGTGCAATTTCCGCTGATATTCTTCCCGCAGAAGAGTCGTGTGCGCCAAGCTCGTATGGAAGCGATTTCCGCGGACTACGAGGCACAAGACAATCTTATCCGCTTGCAGCAGACCGTCGACGAGCTGCGTGCGCAACTCGCTTCGTCGGCAAAAACCATCAACTATTTTACCGAAGCGGCACTTCGCGAAGCCGACGAACTGCAACGCAATGCCGTGGCGCTCTACCAGGAGAGCGATACCGGAATGACCGAACTCGTGCAAAGTCTCAACGCGTCGCGCGACATCCGTAACCGATATATCGATGCCGTGGCTGACTACAACATTTCCGCTATCGAATTAGAACTATATACAGGCTCAAAATAATTACGAAAATGAAGACATATATCTCAAAAACATTCGCTGCATTAGCGGCAGTAATAGCCATAACGGCGTGTGGCGGAGGCAATACGGCGGAAACCGCAGAGGAAGCCGCCGACAGCGTTTCGACCGACGTAGCCAAGCCGAAGACCGAAGCCGCCGACACCGTGGCGGCAGACGCTTCGACCGGAGCAACAAACGTAGCCAACAGCCCGACGTTCAACGGCGTGCTTGTCGTGTCGCCCGACCAAGTGGCAACGGTGACGTCGACGATGGGCGGCAGAATTCACCAACTCAACGTAATCCCCGGCAAAGCCGTTCGCCGCGGACAGGTGATAGCCTTGCTCGACGACCCCGACTTTATCAGCCTTCAGCAAACGTATCTCGAATCGTCGGCGCAACTCGAATGCCTGCGCTTGGAGTACGACCGTCAGCGCAACCTGGCGTCGAAGGAGGCAGCGTCGCAGAAGCGCGTCGAGCAGAGCCGTGCCGACTTCTTGTCGATGCAGAGCCGTGCGCGTGCCGCCGAGGCGCAACTGCGTGCGTTGGGTGTCGACGTAAAGACCATTGCCGACGGAAATATCAAGATGTATCTGCCCGTAACGGCGCCGATTAGCGGCTACGTGACCGACCTGGAGGCGAACCTCGGCAAATATCTCGAGCCGGGTATGCCGATTTGTAACGTCATCAACAAGTCGCAGCCGATGATAAAACTTACCGTCTACGAAAAAGATTTGCACTTCATCGAAGCCGGCACGCAACTCGCTTTCCGCGTCAACGGAATGGGTAAGGCAACCTTCTCGGCAACGGTCATCTCGGTCGACCAAGCCGTCGACAAGACCGACTATTCAATCAAGGCATACGCACGCGTCAAAGACGGCGGCTCGTCGTTCCGCCCGGGCATGTATGTGCGTGCAAAAGTGAAAAAGTAGGTTACACGCTTTCGGCGAAGGCGAGCGAGAGTACTTTGACCGACTTTGCGCCGTGAGCGGCGGCGAGGTCGGCACACTCGCTTATGGTTGCGCCGGTGGTGATTACGTCGTCGACAATCAAGACGGTTTTGTCGGTCAGGTCGGTGCTGCAAGCGAACACGTCTTTGACGTTTTGCCGGCGCTCGGCGACCGACTTCGACGTCTGCGTGCGGTGCGGCTTTGCGGCGTAGATTGCTTCGACCACGGGAATCGACGTAGCCTCCGAAATGCCGCGGGCAATCCATACGCTTTGGTTATAGCCGCGGCGGCGAAGTTTGGAGGCGTGCAGCGGAACAGGGATAATCATATCGATGTCGGCAAACCAGTTGTCGTCGGTGTGCTCGCGGGCAAAGCGCTCGGCGAGATGCATCCCCGTCTGCGGACTGTTGTGATATTTTATGTCTTTGATGATGTTTGCGTAGAGGCTTTGGCGGTTGTATTGGAAGAGCGAGATGGCGGCGTCGACGGCTTTTGTGCCCAGGAAAAGCATATCGAGATGCGCCATACGACCTTTGATGACCGTCGGGCGCGGCATGGCGAGGAAACACGCCTCGCAGATTGATTTCTCCGATTCGCCGAGACTCCTGCCGCACACCGGGCAGCAGTGCGGAAACAGTAGATTGCCGACGGCGTCGACGAGTCGTTTCAGGCTATTCGTCAACTTCGAAATCATCGCCTCCTGCCACTAATCTGTTGATAATCGGCAGCGCCAGGTCGCTTTCGTAGCCGCGCGATGCGGCAAAGCGGTAGAGCGCTGTTTTTCGTTTGTACGGGTCGGTTTCGGCGATGAGTTTCGCCTTCTGCCGCAGTAGCGCGTCGAGGTTTTGGCGGTAAAGCTCGGTGTCGACGTCGTCGAGCGCCGCAGCGATGGTTTCGCCGTCGATGCCGTGAATGCGAAGCGCTTGACGAATCTTGATGCGTCCCCACATGTCGAAAGCCACCTTGTCGTTGACGAAAGCGCGGGCAAAGCGCATATCGTCGATAAACGCGTTTTCGTAGAGATAATCGATAACGCGGTCGGCGTCGGTGCGCGGCAGCCGCCAGCGAATCATCTTTTTGCGAAGTTCGCCGGCGGAATGTTCAGCGCGAGCGCAAGCGGCGGCACATCGCTCGAGCGCCGTTTCGTAGGTTATCGGTTTTGCGGGTTTCTTTTGCATAATCATTCGGGTTTCGTGGCGCTTGCAAATCGGTAGAGCCCTTGCATGTCGCGTCGGATGTCGATGTCGACGAAGCCGTGTCCGCTCAAGAGGGCGCGCATTTCGTCGGGGAAGCGGCTATTAATTTCAAAGTATAGCCTGCCGCCGTCGGTGAGTGCACGGCAGGCATATGCGGTGATGGCGCGATAGAATCGCAGCGGGTCGCTGTCGGGCACGAAAAGCGCCGAGTGCGGCTCGTAGTCGACCACGTTGGCAGCCATCGACCGGAGTTCGCTGTCGGCGATGTAAGGCGGATTGCTGACAATGATGTCGTAGCGGCATTCGTCGGGTTTCGCCGTGAGGATGTCGTCGCGGCGGAAGTCGACGCGCGCCCGCAGGCGAGAAGCGTTGCCGCGCGCCACGGTGAGCGCCCGGTCGGAGATGTCGATAGCGTCGACTGTCGGAAATCGTAGCCCGAGCGCCAGCGAAACGGCGATGCAGCCGCTGCCCGTGCCGATGTCGAGCACGCGCAGGTCGCTGCGGCGGTTCTCGTCGATAATCAAGTCGACGAGTTCTTCGGTTTCGGGGCGCGGAATGAGCGTCGACGAGTCGACCGAGAATTCGTGACCGTGAAACCACGCTTTGCCGAAAATGTATTGAATCGGGCGGTTTTCGCGGAGTTGGTCGACTACTTTTGCCGTTTTTGTTACGATAAAATCAGGTAATTCCGTATCTTTGTGGAGCAAAATGTCGACGGTTTCGTAGCCGAGGAGTTCGCGGAAGATGATTTTGATAAACCCTTCCACTTCGCCCGGCGGGTATTGGTTGCGCAGACGTGTCCGCACGACGGCAATCAATTGACATAATGTAATCGGCTCGTTCATATTGCAAAAATACACAAAATAATTGTCTTTTTGAGATGAATATCGACGAAAAATATATGGAGCGTGCGTTGCAGTTGGCAGCGCTGGGACGCGGGCGCGTGTCGCCCAATCCGATGGTCGGCGCGGTCGTTGTGGCGCAAGGACGCATCATCGGCGAAGGCTATCATCGGCGTTTCGGCGAGGCGCATGCGGAGGTTAACGCAATCGGGTCGGTGGCGGCAGCCGACGAGCCGTTGCTCGCCGAAAGTACCATCTACGTTACGCTCGAGCCGTGTGCCCACTACGGGAAGACGCCGCCGTGTGCGAAGTTGATAATCGACAAGCGCATTCCGCGCGTCGTAGTCGGCTCGCCTGACCCGTTCCGCGAGGTTGCAGGTCGCGGAGTAGCCATGCTGCGAGCAGCAGGCGTGGAGGTTGTCGAAGGCGTATTGCGTGAGCGCTGCGACCGGCTGAACGTGCGATTTCTGACAGCCCATACGCTTGGACGTCCATATATTCTGCTGAAGTGGGCGGAGAGCCTCGACGGCTACATCGACCGCCTGCGCAGTGCCTCCGAGCCTGCGGCACGGCTGTCGACGCCTGCCACGTCGACGCTTGTCCATCGGTTGCGCGGCGAGTATGACGCCATCCTTGTCGGTGCTGCAACCGCACGGCTCGACAATCCGTCGCTGACCGTACGTCGCTGGCGCGGACGCAATCCAATTCGCGTCGTGCTCACGCGCCGTGGCTATACGCCGAGCGGCAACCTTGCCGATGATGCGGCGCAAACGATAGTCTATCAATCGATGTCGCTCGACGACGTGTGTCGCGACCTCTATCGCCGCGGCTTGACGTCGCTGATGGTCGAAGGCGGCGCCCAGACCATCAACGCATTCGTCGAAGCCGGATTGTGGGACGAGGCGCGTGTCGAGTGCTCGAACGTCGTTCTCGGGGGTGGGGTAGTAGCCCCGAAGATGCCCGAAGGTGAGATTTCGTGCGATTTTGTCGACTCAAATCGTATAATTCAAGTTAAAAAGAAATAAAAACAAGAATAATTGTTATATTGGTCTATTCTTAGGGAAAATTATTTTGACTAAAGTATTAATTTTACAGCCGGATTTGATTTTTGCCGCGGTTTTAGTTGTTTTAAGACAATAATTTTCAACCTTTGGCAAAATAATCTTACCTTTGCAACTTAAAATGAATAGAGAAAAAGAATGAGAAAGTTACTTCCTATATACGCAATCTTGACGGTTTTTGCCGTTTTGGCGGGCGTTTCGTGTAACTCGTCGGAGGACAACGACAACGAACCCATTGTGATACCGACATCGACGCTCGTTAAGGAGTTCGTGCTGCAAGAAAACGACTCCGTGCTCGTCGATTTGGATTCCGTATTTTTTACCGTCGACACTCGCGAAAAACTTATATACAACGCCGATTCGCTTCCGAAAGGTACAAGAATTGACCGCCTGGTGGCAACAATTACCGTTACCGACTACGCAACGAAGAACATAACCATTTCGGGTGCGGAGACAACGCCCGACACCACGTTCGTTCATACCAATGCCGACACCGACACCATCGACTTTACCGGCGACGTTCGCTTGGAAGTCGTGGCAGCCGACGGCGAAGCGAAATCAACTTACGTCATTAAGGTTAACGTGCATAAGATGGATCCGGATTCGCTCTACTGGAACGCCCTTGCACGTCGCCAATTGCCGGGACGCTCTAACGACGTCCAAGAGCAGAAAACCGCGCAAATGGGCGGCAAAACCTTCTGCTTGCTGAGCGAACTCGGCGGCTACACCTTGTCGTCGACCGAAAGTATCGGCGGCGATGCGTGGGAAAAGCGAGTTGTGACATTCGCTTTCGAGCCGATTGTCGAAACCTTTGCCGCTACCGACAAAGCACTCGCCATCGTGGGCGAAGCGTCGGGCAAGCGCACAATCTATTACTCTACCGACGAAGGTGCGACGTGGACCGACTCGGGCGTCGAAGCAACGCAAATCATCGGCGGCTACATCGACCGCGTGGTCTATCTGACAGTCAACGGCGGCACATACTATACGGCAACGCTCGTTCCCGGCTCCGAGCCCACAAACGTCACCGAGGCGGAATCGGATTTCCCCGTGCGCGGATTCTCGCAAGCCGTTTCGCTTACCAACGACTGGAGTTACGAGCCGAATATACTCATCGCCGGCGGCCGTGATGCCAAGGGCAAACTCACCGGAAGCGTTTGGGGCTTCGACGGTACGAATTGGGGCAAAGTGAGCCGAATAGAGTTCCCGCCGGTCTTCGGCACAACGCTCTTCCGCTACTTCTATAATATGGGCGAATTCTACAACAAGGACCAATATCCCGTATGGTTCGCAATGGGCGGACTCGACAACGAAGAAAAGCCCACAAAAACCGTTTACATTTCGTACGACAACGGCGTGACGTGGAAGGAGGGTGACGACCTTGTGCAGTTGCCGTTCTACTTCCCCGACTTCTACGGCGCACAAGCATTCGTCGAAACTACCACGCTGACGCGCAGCGCCGGAGCGTGGACCGCAATGGAGTCGCGCAGGTTGCCGCGTTGGTGGCAGATTGCCGCACCCGAGACACGCGCTTCCGAGCCGATAACGTCGTGGGATTGCCCGTACATTTACGTGTTCGGCGGCAAGACCGTCAACGGCGGAACGCACAACAGCGTGTGGCGCGGCGTGTTGAACCGTCTATCGTTTAAGCCGATTATCTAAAGCCGATGAATCACCTACTGCGACATATCCGCACGTTGATGCTCGTTGTGGCTCTTGCTGCAACGGCATTCGTCGTTAGCAGCCAAGACTATAAGTTGGAGGCAGGCGTCGGAGCGGGTATCAGCGGTTATCTCGGCGACGTCAACCAAAGCAACGTGCTTCGCCGTCCCGGCTACGCTGCCGAAGTGTCGATAAAATATCTCATCAACAAGCGCTTTGCCGCCAAGGCAGCCATCTCGACAGCCAAAATCAGCGGCAATTCGGAGGATTTCGACATGGTGTTCCCCGACGGAGCAACCTATAAATTCGGACATCCCTACTACGACGTTTCGGCGGCTTTCGAGTTCAACTTTTTCAACTTCGGCATCGGGTCGCCTTATCAGAAACTGAAACGAATCACTCCTTATATCACCCTCGGTATCGGCGCGGCTTATGCGCCCGAAGCGAAGGCTTTTTCGCCGATGATACCCATCGGTGTGGGAGCAAAATATAAACTTAAGAGCAGGATAAACCTCGGCGTGGAAATGCGGGCAAAGATGATGCTCGGCGACAAAATCGACGGTCTGACCGACCTGCGCGGCATGAACAGTTCGTTTATGAAAAACACGGACTGGTGCCCGACGTTGATGTTCAGCATTTCTTACGAATTTAAAGAGGTTTGCAAGACCTGTCACTATGTAGAATGACGCAATGGACGAACAATTACAAAATATAATCAGTCAGATAGATAGCAGCCGGCTGCCGCAGCATGTTGCCGTGATAATGGACGGCAACGGGCGTTGGGCGAAGAGCCGCGGGCTCGACCGTTCGATGGGGCATGCCGAGGGCGTCAACGCCGTTCGACGCATCACCGAGATTGCGTCGGATTTGGGCATACGCTATCTTACGCTTTATACGTTCTCGACGGAGAATTGGAATCGTCCGCAAGCCGAAGTCGACTCGCTGATGCATCTGATTGCATATGCCATCGAGCAGCAGACTCCCGACTTGATAAAGAATAACGTTCGCCTGAACATCATCGGCGACCTTAGTCGCGTGCCCGAGTTTGCGCTCAGTCGCTTGCAGCACTGCATGGAGCAGACGGCGTCGGACACCGGGCTGACAATGTCGCTGGCAATCAGCTATTCGGCGCGCGCCGAGATTGTCGACGCCGTGCGCCGCTTGGCAGCCGACGTAGCAAAAGGCGAGGTCAATGCCGCCGACATCGATGCCGACACCTTTGCGTCGCGACTCGCCACGGCGGGTATGCCCGACCCGGATTTGCTGATTCGCACGGGTGGCGAATGTAGAATATCGAACTACTTGCTATGGCAGATTGCCTATGCCGAACTATACTTCTCGCCGGTGCTTTGGCCCGACTTCACGAAAGCCGATTTCTGCAACATCATCAAGCAGTATCAATCGCGCGAACGTCGTTTCGGACTGACCGGCGAACAAATAAAAAACAAACAATGAACATCTTTGGAAGAATAAATATGAAAATCAGAGCACTTTCACTTGTGATAGCATTCTTGGCTTGCCTGTCGGCTTCGGCAGTCGAGCAAAACGATACTATTTACAACCCGAACATCGTTTTCTCGTCGATGCCTAAGGTCTACGAAATAGCGGGAATGCGCGTCACCGGTTTGCAATACTACGAAGATTACATCGTGATAGGCTATAGCGGCTTGGCTGTTGGCGACAAAATCGAAATCCCCGGCGATGAGTTGACAAACGCGGCGAAACGCTTTTGGAAACAAGGTCTGTTCTCCAAGATTCAAATCAAGGTGGAAAAGATTTGCGGCGACAAGGCATGGCTCGTGTTCGACCTGCGCCAACAACCGCGAATTTCGCGCATCGAGTACAAAGGTGTGAAAAAAGGCGAGCGCGAAGAGCTCGAAAAACGTCTCGGCTTGGCTGCCGGCAACCAGATTACGCAAAACATCGTCAACCGCGGTGAGCAAATCGTGTCGGCGTTCTTCAAGCAAAAAGGCTTCAGCAATGTCGACGTCAAGATTCGCCAAACGCCCGACATTACCAAAGAAAATGAGATGATTGTGACCATCGACGTCGACAAGAACGAGAAAGTCAAGGTGCACAAAATCTATATCGAAGGCAATGAGGTGCTCAGCGACAAGAAGATACAGAAGGCGATGAAGAAAACCAACGAGAAAAAACGCCTCGTCAACCTCTTCCGTCAAAAGAAATTCGTCGACACCGACTACGAAACCGACAAGGGACTTATCATTAAGAAATACAACGAGTTAGGCTATCGCGATGCGAAAATCGTGAGCGACTCGGTGACAAACTATAACGACAAATACGTCGACGTGCACATCACCCTCGAAGAAGGTAAGAAATACTACATCAGCGACATTTCGTGGGCGGGCAACACAATCTATACGTCCGACTACCTCGACCTCGTGCTGGGTATGAAAGCCGGCGACGTCTACAACCAAACGCTTCTCAACAAGCGTACGATGGAAGACGACGACGCTGTGGCTAACCTCTACATGAACAAGGGCTACTTGTTCTTCCAGCTCGTGCCGATTGAGTCGAAAATCGAAGGCGACTCGATTGCGCTGGAGATGCGTATCATGGAAGGTCCGCAAGCGCGCATCAACAGCATCGTTATCAACGGTAACGACCGCTTGTATGAGAAAGTTATTCGTCGCGAACTGCGCGTTCGTCCCGGTGAATTGTTCTCGAAAGAAGCGTTGCAGCGCTCGGCGCGCGAAATCGCTCAAACCGGACACTTCGACCCCGAATCGATGGACATTCGCCCCGAACCGAATCCCGACAATGGTACGGTCGACCTTATATTCAACCTGACGTCGAAAAACAGCGACCAAGTCGAACTCTCGGCAGGTTGGGGTCAAACCGGTGTTATCGGTAAGGTTGCGCTCAAGTTTACCAACTTCTCTATCAAAAACCTGTTCAATCCGAGTTCGTATAAGGGCATCATCCCGCAAGGCGAAGGTCAGACGTTCTCAATCAGTGCGCAGACCAATGCGAAGTACTACCAGGCTTACTCGATGTCGTTCCTCGACCCGTGGTTTGGCGGCAAGCGCCCGAATTCGCTCTCCGTATCGGCTTACTATTCGCGTCAGACGGGCGTCAACTCCAACTTCTACAACCGCAACTACATGACCAGCGGTATGTACTATAACGGCTTGGGCAGCTATCTCGGTTACAACTCAAACTACTACGACAGTTACTATCAGAGCAGTATCGAGAACGCCTACGACAAGAACAAATTCTTGCAAATGGCAGGTGTAACCGTCGGCTTCGGTAAGCGTTTAAATTGGCCCGACAACTATTTTACCTTCATGGCGCAACTCTCGTACAACTGGTATCACCTCAAAAACTGGGAATACCTCTATTATATGAATAACGGTACGTCGAACTCGTTCGTGCTCGGACTGAACCTGTCGCGCAATAGTATCGACAACCCGATTTACACTCGTAGCGGTAGTAGTTTCTCTGTCGACCTTGGTCTTACTCCGCCCGTGTCGCTCTTCTCTAACAAAGACTGGAAAAAGCTCTCGGAAACAAATACGCAAGAGTCAAAAGAGGAATTGTATAAGTGGATTGAATATTGGAAACTCAAATTCAAGGCAAGAACCTATACGCCGCTGTCGAATCCCGAAGGCAAATGGACACTCGTTTTGATGACGCGTGCCGACATCGGACTTCTCGGCAGTTATAACAAATATCTCAAGTCGCCGTTCGAGACCTTCTACGTCGGCGGTGACGGTATGTCGGGCAGCTACGGCTACGCTCAAGAGACTATCGCCCTGCGCGGTTACGACAACGGTTCGTTCACGCCGTGGACAAAGGATGGTTACGCCTATACGCGCTTCTGCATGGAACTCCACTTCCCGTTCATGTTGCAGCCGAGCACCACAATCTACGGACTTACGTTCATCGAAGGCGGTAATGCGTGGACCGACATCAAAGACTTCTCGCCGTTCAACCTCAAGCGTTCAGCCGGCGCCGGTGTGCGCATCTATCTGCCTATGGTCGGCATGATGGGTATTGACTGGGCTTACGGTTTCGATAAAGTGTTCGGCACGAAGGGCGGCAGCCACTTCCACTTCATTCTCGGTCAAGAATTCTAAAAAAAATTCAAACCGATTTTAAACTTTGTGTGTTAAATATAGTCCAAACGTTAAACGAAAAATTTAAGAGACTATGAAAAAGATGCTTTTAGCGGCAATAATTGCCACGGTTTGCTCCTTGGGAGCATTCGCTCAGAAATATGCCTTAATCGACATGGAGTATGTGCTTAAAAACATTCCGCAATACGAAATGGCTAACGAACAGCTGAACCAGGTGTCGCTGCGTTGGCAGAAAGAGGTCGAAGCCAAGACCAAAGAGGCAGAAACGCTCTACAAAAACTACCAGAGCGATATGGTGTTTCTGACCGACGAACAGAAGAAGAAAAAAGAAGAAGAAATCGTAGCCAAAGAGAAAGAGGCAGCCGAACTTCAAGCCAAATATTTCGGACCGCAAGGCGAACTCTACAAGAAGCGTCAATCGCTGATAGAGCCTATCCAAGCCGACATCTACGAGGCTGTTAAGAAAGTGTCGGAAGAGCGTGGCTATCAAGTGATTTTCGACCGTGCATCGTCGGCAGGCATCATCTTTGCATCGCCCAAAATCGACGTCAGCAACGAAGTGTTGTCGAAACTCGGCTACTCCAAGTAGGCGTTGAGCCCGGCGCGTCGATAAAATTGCACGATTTGTTTGCCTATAAATTTGTAATGTATTATCTTTGCGTGGTCATTGAAAATACCAGTCAGAAAAAATTAAATAAAAAACGATATGCTTAAGAAATTGTTATTGGCTGTGTTAGTAGCAGCCCCTATGAGCCTCTTCGCTCAAAAAATCGCTTACGTCAACACTCAGGAAGTGTTCCAACTTATGCCCGACGTAAAAGAGGCAGACGCTAAACTTGCCGAAGTTTCGAAGAAATACGAAACAGAGTATAAGAGCCTCCAAGACGAGTTCAACAAGAAGATTCAAGAATTCCAAAATCTTGCACAAGACACTCCGGAATCAATCAAAGAGCGTCGTCAACAAGAGCTCCAAGAACTCAGCCAAAAGATTCAAAACTTTGAGGAAGTAGCAGGCAAGGACATCCAACGTCAACAACAGACACTTCTTGCTCCGATACAAGAGAAGATTAAATCGGCAATTCAAGCTGTAGGTCAAGAAAACGCTTACACCATCATCCTCGACAGCGCACAACCTCTTTACACAGGTCCCGATGCTGTTAATGCAACGCCGCTCGTTAAGAAAAAACTCAATCTTAGCGATGCTCCCGCTGCAGCTCCTGCGAAATAATTTGGGATTTTATTATATATTGAGAGAATTGAAGCGAGCTCGCCGCGGTGGCGGGCTCGCTTTTTGCATCTCGGGCGATTGACTGTTGATGCGTCGGGGCTAAATAGTAGCCGCACCGGTGCGCAAAAATATTGATTTTAACGTAGTAAAAACGTAGTGGTTCGTGGTATTTCGTGTTTAACATCGAAATACCACGAATTGTTTTCGAAATTAATACGTTTTGTGTTGTATTTTTGCAATGTTAGATTTGTCTCTATATCAAAGATAATCCAATAATAAAAAATATGCTTATGAATAAACGTAAAACTCACGAGAAGATGTATGCGGCGATGGTCGCGCTGTTTATCTCTCTATTAATGCCCACGGTGGCAAAGGCTCAGCAAGCCTACGTCCTAGAAGATGGCGCAACGCTTACATTCTATTATGATTTACAAAGTGACTCACGCACCGGTACGGTGTATAGTATCGACCAAGTGCATAGTGGAACTTCTAACCCTATATGGGCAAGTTCCGGGTGGGGCAATTATAATGACGATATTACCAAAGTGGTATTCGACGCATCGTTCAAGGATTACCGTCCAAGCACCACACATAACTGGTTCTATAACTGCAGAAAAGTTGCGTCTATCGAGGGAATTGAAAACCTCAATACCACGAATGTAACCGATATGGGTTGCATGTTCTGGGGCTGTGAATCGCTGACCTCGCTTGACGTAACAGGTTTCAATACCGAGAAAGTAACCAATATGCTTGGCTTATTCTATGGGTGCGGCTCCCTGACCGAGCTCGATGTTACAGGCTTTGTCACCGATAATGTAACCATTATGGACGGGATGTTCAACCGCTGCAAAAAACTAACCACAATAGATGTAACAGGCTTCAATACCGAGAATGTCACCGACATGCGCAACATGTTCTTATACTGCTTCGCTTTGGAGTGGCTCGACCTGTCGAACTTCAACACCGAGAAGGTAACAAATATGAGCAATATGTTCTTATACTGCGCAGCGCTCAAAACCATATATTGCAAGGATACTTGGACGTGCGATGAGTCAACAGATATGTTCAAAGGTTGCACTTCACTAAAAGGTGCTGTGTCATACAGTTCAAGCAACAAAACTGACGTTTCGATGGCGAACTCCGAGACAGGCTATTTCACAATTCCTACCATTGAGGCATACGCAGTTGAAACCGGCTCAACGCTCACGTTCTATTATGATTTCAAACGTGCAACCCACAGAGGCACGGTGTATGATATTGGCAGCACTAACGGTAACACTTATATAAAGACAGCGGTGTTCGACACATCGTTCAAAGATTATCTTCCGACAAGCACGGCATCTTGGTTTAGTAATTGCTCAAGACTTGAAACTGTCAAGAATCTTGATAATCTCAACACCGAGAATGTAACCGATATGAGCAATATGTTCAACGGCTGCAGCGCACTCGCAACCATCTACTGCAAAGACACTTGGACGTGCGATGAGTCAACAAATATGTTCTACGGTTGCACATCGCTCAAAGGTGCCGAGGCATACGATGCAAGCAAAGTTGATGTGACCATGGCGAATCCGGATACCGGCTATTTTACTAAAGGAGAAGCCTACGCAGTTGAATACGATTCAACTCTCACATTCTATTATGATTTACAAAGTGAGTCACGCACCGGCACGGTATACCACGTTCTTGACGACTATGATTGGAGCGGTCCGAATATCATAAAGGCTGTGTTCGACACATCGTTCAAAGATTATCTTCCGACAAGCATATCGCGCTGGTTCTATAATTGCGATAAGCTTCTGTCTGTTGAGGGACTTGAAAACCTTAACACGTCGAAAGTAACCAATATGGACCATCTCTTCTACTGCTGCTACGCTCTGCCCGCGCTTGACCTCTCCGGCTTTGAAACATCGAATCTGACAAGTATGTTAAGCGCATTCGAATGTTGCTACGCTATGACCTCGCTCGATGTTACGGGATTCGACACATCGAATGTAACCAATATGAATTCTGTTTTCAGCGGATGCGAATCGCTAACTACGCTCGATGTGTCCGGTTTCGACACGTCGAAAGTTACAGATATGTCATATATGTTCGGCGGATGCACATCGCTGACATCGCTCGACGTTGCCAAGTTTAACACTGAGAAAGTAACCGATATGAATAATATGTTCAGCGGCTGCTCTGCACTCGCCACAATCTATTGCAACGATACTTGGACGTGCAGTAAGTCAACAAATATGTTCTACGGTTGCACCTCCCTTGTAGGTGCAGTGGCATTCGACGAGAGCAAAACAGACGTTTCGATGGCTAATCCCGAAACGGGTTATTTTACTCGTAAAGACGGAGCGGTGTCGCAAATCAAGGTTGATGCCGATGGCAAATCAACAGGTATTTATAACATTTACAGTATAAAGATGCAAAGCGACTTGCAATCGTTGCCCTCCGGCGTCTATATCGTTGACGGTAATAAGGTGATTGTGAACAATAGATAATCGTTTTTTGCACTACAAATTTATGCAATCTAATTTGCGATGATACAGCATTTTAGCGTGCTGAACTGATAAACTTTGAAAGTGAGCCCACCGACATGGCGGGCTCACTTTTTCTACTTGTAATTAAGAAAATCTGTTAAATTTACCAATAATGTTAAGATTTTCGGCAATTTGTTATAACTTTGGAGATACAAACGAAAATTTAAAGACTAAAACGATAAAATTATGAGTGAAATGAAATTTTCCGCACATATTCCAACAACGTTAATCTTTGGTGCCGGTCAGTTGGCAAAACTTTCAGAGAGCGCGCTGCCGGGGCGTAAAGCCTTGGTGGTAATTTCGGCAGGAACGTCGATGCGCAAATATGGATATCTCGACCGCGTTGTCGGTCTGCTTGGCGAGGCCGGCGTGGAATCGGTGGTGTTCGACAAAATTCTGCCGAATCCGGTGAAGAGCCATGTGATGGAAGGCGCTTCGCTTTGCCGCGAGAACGGATGCGATTTCGTTGTGGGTCTCGGTGGCGGAAGTACTATCGACTCGGCGAAAACTATTGCTGTGATGGCTGTCAACGACGGCGATTTGTGGGACTACGTTGTGGGCGGCACCGGTGGTCGCAAGCCCATTCGCAAGGCTTTGCCGATTGTTGCCATCCCGACTACGGCGGGTACGGGAACGGAAATCGACCCGTGGGCGGTTGTTACCAACGAAGATACGCAAGAGAAGGTGGGCATCGGCTGCCCGTCGACTTTCCCGGTGCTGTCGATTGTCGACCCGCAACTGATGCTTTCGTTGCCGCCGGCATTGACCGCCTATCAAGGTTTCGACGCATTCTTCCACGCTGCCGAAGGCTACATTGCAGGCTGCGCATCGCCGATAAGCGACCTCTATGCGCTCGAGGCAGTTCGTTTGCTCTACAAATATCTGCCGGTGGCTGTCAAAGACGGACGCAACTTGAAGGCTCGCACGAAAGTGGCGTGGGCATCGACGCTCGCCGGCATGGTTGAGGCTACGTCGTCGTGCACGTCGGAGCACTCTCTCGAGCACGCGATGAGCGCATTCTATCCCGAGTTGCCGCACGGCGCCGGACTGATTGCCATCAGCAAGGCTTACTTTACGACGTTCAAAAACGACCGCATGAAGCGCTATATGAAGATGTTTGAGACGATGACCGAGAAGAAAAGCGCTCGCCCGAGCGACTTCGTCGATGCATTGGTGTATATGCAACAAGAGTGCGGCGTCGACAATATCAAACTCAGCGACTACGGCATCTCGCCGGTCGACTTCCCGCGCTTTGCCGACAAGGCGTTCGACTCGATGGGCGGCTTGTTCGACTACGACCCGCGTCAACTCTCGACCGACGAAGTGGTGAAAATCTATGCTGATTCTTACAAGTAGTCGGCTCAGTGCACACTAAATAAACCAACCCGCGTAAATGAATAATAAGCCTTATTTCGGACTATGGATGCTACTCGCCACGGCGCTTGTCGTGTTTGTCGGCGTGTCGTTGATTAGTCCGGCCGAAATATTCGGCGTCGAATTGCAAAAAGCCACCTTTGTCGATGTGTTGACCGCACCGGCAGAGGTGCCGACTGCACATAAAACTGCGCCCTCTACCGTGAAAAAACCGCAGAAGCATCAGCGCGCGCCGCTCGACACGGCATCGAAAACCATCCTATTCATAGGCGATTCGATGCTCGAAGGACTTTCGCCGCGCCTGGCAGCCTATGCTCGCCTTAACGGCCACACACTGTATACCGTGATTTGGTATAGCTCGACGACGGAGGTGTGGGGTGGTTGCGATAAGTTGAAGTATTACATTGGCAAGTATCATCCGGATTACGTGTTTGTGTGTCTGGGCGCCAACGAACTTTTTGTGCGCGACATTGCCAGAAGGCGTGCCCGCTATGTCGACAATATGCTCCGCCAAATCGGCACTATCCCGTACGTTTGGATAGGTCCGCCGAACTGGAAGAAAGACACAGGCATCAACCAACTGATTGCGTCGAAAGCCAAGCCGGGCTGCTTCTTCTTGAGCGACGGCATGAAGTTTGAACGCAGCCATGATGGCGCGCACCCGACGCGAACGTCGTCGGCACTGTGGATGGACAGCGTGGCGCGGTGGGTTGAGCTTCACAGCGCGCATCCGATACGCCTGAAAAAACCGGCGCGCGGCAATGCTAGGGCGAATCGTGTGGAGGTATTGCAACCAAAAAGATGATTAATAGCCTGAGAAACAGACGTATATGATGCCAATTGTCGACAACATACTGCAACAACTGTGCTACGACCCCGCCAACCCGATGCTCTTTTCGTGCGGGTTGTTTTGGGTGCTCTTTTTGGTGTTTTTGCCCATCTATGCGATGCTGAAGCGCAGGCGGCTGCAAATGATGATTTTTGTGCTTGCTTTCAGCCTCTATTTCTACTATAAATCGAGCGGCTGGTTCTTCTTGCTGCTGGTGTGTACGTCGCTCTGCGATTGGCTGCTGTCGCGCGCTATTGCCTCGTCGGGCAACCGGCTGCGCCGCAAGTTGCTCGCCGCGCTGTCGATATTCATTTCGCTGTCGGTGCTCGGCTATTTCAAGTATGCCAACTTCGTGCTGTGGAATTGGGCGGCAATCGTCGGCGGTAATTTTCAGCCGCTCGACATAATCTTGCCCGTCGGCATTTCGTTCTACACGTTCCAGTCGATAAGCTACGTCGTCGACGTCTATAAGCGCCGAATCGAGCCAACACGGTCGTGGCTCGAATATGCGTTCTATCTGTCGTTCTTTCCGCAACTTGTGGCGGGACCGATTGTGCGCGCCGACCGCTTTCTTCCGCAGATGCGCGACAACCGACCGGCGACGCGCGACATGGTCTATTCCGGGCTTTGGTTCGTTGTTGTCGGCATCGTGAAAAAAGCCGTCATTGCCGACTATATTGCGCAATATAACGACCTGATTTTCGCCAATCCAGGCGGCTACGGCGGACTCGAAACGCTTATGGCGATTGCGGGCTACACGATGCAAATCTACTGCGACTTTTCGGGCTACAGCGATATGGCAATCGGCATTGCGCTGATACTCGGTTTTCGCTTGCCCGACAACTTCCGGTTGCCTTATCAGTCGAAAAACATCACCGAATTTTGGCGCCGCTGGCACATTTCGCTGTCGTCGTGGCTGCGCGACTACGTCTATATCCCGCTTGGTGGCAACCGTCGCGGGCGCGCGCGTACCTATATAAATAATCTTGCGACGATGCTCATCGGCGGACTCTGGCACGGTGCGGCGTGGAAGTTTGTGTTCTGGGGCGGAATGCACGGCGTAGGGCTGATGGTGCACAAGGCGTGCAAGCCGTGGCTCGACCGCTCGCCCGACGCGTGGTATGTGCGCGTGCTGAGTTGGCTCGTGACGATGATGTTCGTCTCGCTTTTATGGGTGTTTTTCCGAGCGGATTCGTTCGGCGATGCGGCAACAATCATCGCGCGTGCGTTCGCCGACTTCGACCTGTCGCATTTTGCGCCGTTTGTAGCCGAGCGTTGCACTTGGTGCGTTATGATGGTCGCCATCATCGCCTTTCATGCGATGCCGTTAGGGTGGCTCGACCGCGCTTCGCGCCTGTTTGTCGACGCGCCGTGGTGGGTGAAGTTGCTGATTTTCATCGTCGTAGTGCAACTTGTGTTGCAATTTATGAGCGCCGAGGTCAAACCGTTTATCTATTTCCAATTCTAACTCTGTGAAATTTTTGCTTTAAATAAATTCTGAGGAAAAATTTTGCGTAATTAGAAAAACTTCACTACCTTTGCAGTCGCATAAAAAGAGAGGGGGTTAACTACCTATCGCATAGAGAGTTTAAAACAACATACAGACCCAGTGCGGCGAGACCGCATCGACCGAAGCGGGTGCGGCGCACGCTCGGGCGATTATGCTTATGCAACCTTGCGTCGCTAATTTTTATAGAAATAACAAAAAACAATAATAAGAAAATGATCATCGTACAAGTAAAAGAAGGCGAAAACATTGAAAAAGCCCTCAAGAAATTCAAAAGAAAATTCGAAAGAACAGGTATTGTAAAAGAACTTCGTCGCCGTCAGGCATTCGAAAAACCGTCGGTTGCAAACCGCAAAAAAATGATGAAGGCAGTCTACGTACAACACCTCCGCACGCAAGAAGATTAATTTTTCGACATTTTATTTGGATTTCTCGAAAAAGTTTTATATATTCGTGGTATCAAATCCATGAATATGAACGACGAGAAATATATAAGATACTTACGGTATGAGCTGAATTATTCGGTTCATACCGTTTTGTCTTATTCCAAGGATTTGTCGCAGTTTGCGCAATTTCTTGGCGTCGAAGTGCTTGAGCCGAAGCGGGTGACTGTCGGCGACGTACGCGCGTGGGTCTACAGTCTGTCTAAAGACGGGATGGCTGTGCGGACGGTGCGTCGCAAGGTGCAGTCGCTGCGTGCGTATTTCCGCTACTTGCAGAAGGAAGGCGTAGTCGATGCGAATCCCGTCGACGATATTCCGATGGCGAAAGTGCCGCATCCGTTGCCGGTGTTTGTGCGCGAGAAGTCGATGGACGATGTGCTTGATGCCGACTACGACCGCGCCGATTTCGCCGACGTGCGCAATCGCTTGATTGTCGAAATGCTCTACGAGACAGGCATACGCCGCGCGGAACTGATAACGTTGGAAGATGCCAACGTCGACAGCCGGGCGGGCGAGCTGAAGGTGTTGGGCAAGCGCAGCAAGGAGCGCATCGTGCCTTTCGGACCTCGGCTCTGCCGACTGGTAGAGACCTATCGAGCGCTGCGTAAGGGCGTCGGGCCGGAGACCGACCGCTTTTTCGTAACCGATAAGGGTCGACCCGTCTATCCGACGCTGGTCTACAACGTGGTGACCGATGCCCTGTCGTCGGTGACGGCGTCGAAGCGTTCGCCGCACGTGTTGCGACATTCGTTTGCATCGGCGATGCTTAACCACGGCGCCGGCATTAATTCCGTTAAAGAATTGTTAGGACATGAGTCGCTTGCCGCAACGCAAGTCTACACTCATATCACCTATAGAGAGTTAAAACAAAACTACAAACACGCTCACCCAAGAGCACTAAAAAAAGGAGGGTAATATGGAAGTAAAAATTAAAGCCATCCATTTCGACGCAACTGAAAAGTTGGAAGAGTTTATCAACAAGAAAGCGCAAAAGCTTGCGCGTCGTAACGAATCGATTGCCACTTTCGACGTGACGCTCAAAGTAGTGAAGCCCGAAACGGCGATGAACAAAGAGGCTGCCATCAAGTTGCTTGTACCCAATGCCGACGACTTGTTTGCATCGAAAGTTGCCGACACATTTGAGGAAGCAGTCGACCTCGCAATCGACGCACTCGACCGTCAGCTGGTAAAAATCAAGGATAAAAAGAAATAAGCCTGTATTGTTTGCATTGTGAAGGCTTATAAGTTGTATTTGTTCAAGCCGCCGAACCACTTCGGCGGCTTTTTTTTACACCTTATTATATAGTGTAGGCAATCCAGCGGCGGCTGTGGTCGATTTGGTGTGGGGTGCAGGGCGTGAAAATGAGGGAAATAAAGTGCTAAAAAAACAAAAAACGGCATTTTTTGAAAAAAAATAATATGAAATATTTGTGAGATAAAAATAAATGCGTAACTTTGCACTCGCTTTGGGTCTTATGTAAAGACTCGGGAGCAGCTAAAAGCCTCTTTAGCTCAGTTGGCCAGAGCACGTGATTTGTAATCTCGGGGTCGTTGGTTCGAATCCGACAAGAGGCTCAAAGCAGGGCGAATACCAGAGTGGCCAAATGGGGCAGACTGTAAATCTGCTGGCTTATGCCTTCGGTGGTTCGAATCCATCTTCGCCCACACTTGCCTATGTAGCTCAGGGGTAGAGCACTTCCTTGGTAAGGAAGAGGTCACGGGTTCAAATCCCGTCATCGGCTCCAAGAAAATAGGAAAAATATAAATCGATTTAGTTAAACACAAAACAAAAATAAAGTTATGGCAAAAGAGCATTTTGAGAGAACCAAACCGCATGTTAACATCGGTACAATTGGTCACGTTGACCACGGTAAAACTACTTTGACTGCAGCAATCACTAAGGTGTTGGCAGAAAAGGGTCTTTCTGAGTTGCGTTCATTCGACTCAATCGACAACGCACCGGAAGAAAAAGAGCGTGGTATCACAATCAACACTTCTCACGTAGAATATGAAACTGCAAATCGTCACTATGCACACGTTGACTGCCCGGGTCACGCCGATTATGTGAAGAACATGGTAACCGGTGCTGCTCAAATGGACGGTGCAATCATCGTAGTAGCTGCAACTGACGGTCCGATGCCCCAAACTCGTGAGCACATCCTTTTGGCTCGTCAAGTAAACGTTCCGCGTCTTGTTGTATTCTTGAACAAGTGTGACATGGTCGACGACGAAGAAATGTTCGAACTCGTTGAAATGGAAATGCGCGACCTTCTTAGCTCTTACGACTATGATGGCGACAACACTCCTATCATCCGTGGCTCTGCTCTCGGTGCCCTCAATGGCGAACCGAAATGGGAAGAGAAGGTAATGGAGCTTATGGAAGCTGTTGACACATGGATTCCGCTTCCTCCGCGCGACGTTGATAAACCTTTCTTGATGCCGGTAGAAGACGTGTTCTCTATCACAGGTCGTGGTACTGTAGCAACAGGTCGTATCGAAGCTGGTCGTGTTAAAGTTGGTGATGAAGTACAAATCCTCGGCCTTGGTGCAGACCGCAAGTCGGTTGTAACAGGTGTTGAGATGTTCCGCAAGATCCTCGACGAAGGTGAAGCAGGCGACAACGTAGGTCTTCTTCTCCGTGGTATCGACAAGAACGAAATCAAGCGTGGTATGGTAATCTGCCACCCGGGACAAGTTCAACCGCACGACGAATTCAAGGCTCAAGTTTATATCTTGAAGAAAGAAGAAGGTGGTCGTCACACTCCGTTCCACAACCACTATCGTCCTCAATTCTACATCCGTACGCTTGACGTAACCGGTGAAATCACTCTTCCGGAAGGTGTAGAAATGGTAATGCCGGGTGACCACGTAACTATCCAAGTTAAGCTCATCACTCCGGTAGCATGCAACCAAGGTCTCCGTTTCGCAATCCGCGAAGGTGGTCGTACCGTAGGTTCAGGTCAAATCACTGAGATTATTGAATAATACATCAGATAAACGGGGTCGGAGATAACCGACCCCAATTATACGGGACTAGCTCAGTCGGTAGAGCACTGGTCTCCAAAACCAGGTGTCGGGAGTTCGAGCCTCTCGTCCCGTGCAAAAGAAATCAACGAAATGAAACTATTCAACAAAATATCCACGTATACACAAGAGGTCTATAACGAGCTCGTTAATAAGGTCTCTTGGCCGACGAGAAGTCAACTTGTCAGCAGCTCAGTCATAGTAATGGTTGCTTCCATCATTCTGTCACTGGTGATTTTTGCTGTTGACCAGGTAATAGACTTGGCAATGCACGGTATTTACAGCATCTAAACTGGTTCGTCATGGCTGAAGGTAAAAAGCAATGGTATGTGCTTCGTGCCATATCAGGAAAAGAGGCGAAGGTTAAAGAAATCCTCGACGCTCAAATTCGAAACACTTCGCTTGGCGACTCAGTATTTCAGGTTGTAATTCCGACAGAGACAGTCTATACAACGACAAAGGCGGGCAAAAAGGTGCAAAAAGAACGTACCTTGATGTCCGGTTATGTCTTTATCCAAGCCGACTTCAAAGGTGATTCGATGACAGTTGTTCAAACGACCACAAACGTAATCGACTTCCTTCGCGAACGCGGAGGCGAGAAGAAGCCTGTGACGCTCCGTCAAGCGGAGATTGACCAGCTTCTGGGCGTAGCCGACGAAAATCCGGTGGTTACAGAGCAATTCAACGTTGGAGAGGTTGTTAAGATTACCTACGGACCGTTCACTTCGATGAAGGGAACGATTGAGGAGGTTAACGCTGAAAAGCAACGTTTGAAAGTCAACGTGAGCATCTTCGGACGCGAAACACCGGTCGAACTGGAGTATACGCAGGTAGATAGGAAACTGGATTAACGGTTACGAGTTACTAAGGTTTCCGCGATAATTAACTTATCAAAAATTAAAAACAATGGCAAAAGAACTTGCTGGACAGATCAAATTACAGATTAAAGGTGGTGCTGCAAATCCATCACCTCCAGTAGGACCTGCATTAGGTTCTAAGGGTATTAATATCATGGAGTTTTGTAAGCAATTCAATGCCCGGACTCAAGACAAGGCAGGAAAAGTGCTTCCTGTAGTAATTTCGTATTACACAGACAAGAGTTTCGACTTTATCGTAAAGACCCCGCCGGTAGCAGTACAGCTGCTTGAGGTGTCGAAGCAAAAGTCGGGTTCTGCACAGCCTAACCGTAAGAAAGTTGCGGAAATCACTTGGGACCAGGTAAAAGCGATTGCAGAAGACAAAATGCCGGATTTGAACTGTTTTACTGTTGAATCGGCTATGCGCATGGTTGCCGGTACAGCAAGAAGCATGGGTATCACTGTTAAGGGTTCATTCCCTGAAAACAATTAAAAACTTCAATTGAAATGGGTAAACTTACAAAAAATCAAAAGTTGGCTTTAGAGAAGATTGAAGCTGGGAAGTTGTACACTCTTAAGGAAGCAGCAGAAAAGGTGAAAGAAATCACTTTCACAAAGTTCGATGCTTCATTTGATATCGATGTACGTCTTGGTATCGATCCTCGTAAAAATAACCAGATGGTTCGTGGTGTAGTATCACTTCCCCACGGAACAGGAAAACAGGTGCGAGTACTCGTTCTTTGTAACACCGACGAAGCGGCAAATGCAGCAAAAGAGGCAGGCGCTGACTATGTAGGTCTCGACGAGTATATCGAAAAGATCAAAGGCGGTTGGACAGATGTAGATGTAATCATCACTCAACCTGCTATCATGGGTAAGATTGGTGCGCTTGGTCGTATCCTCGGTCCGCGCGGCTTGATGCCGAACCCCAAGAGCGGTACCGTAACAATGGATGTGGCTAAAGCAGTAAAGGAAGTTAAGCAAGGTAAAATCGACTTCAAGGCTGACAAAACCGGTATTGTACACGCTTCGATTGGTAAGGTATCGTTTACTGCGGAGCAAATGGTCGACAATGCACGCGAGTTTATCAACACGTTGATTAAGCTCAAACCGTCGGCAGCGAAGGGTACTTACATTAAGAGCATTTATCTTTCAAGCACTATGAGTCGCGGTCTTAAAATAGATGTTAAAACACTTGATGTTTAATCTTTAAAATTACGACAATCATGAAAAAGGAAGATAAAGCATTAGTGATTGAAAAAATCGCAAATACTCTTAAAGAATATAGTTGTTTCTATTTGACCGATACCACAGGTCTGAACGCAGAGCGCACAAGCGAGCTTCGCCGTGCATGCTTCAAGGCAGACGTTAAGATGGTAGTTGTCAAGAACACACTTCTTCACAAAGTGCTCGAAGCCGCAGATGTAGACTATTCTGAACTCTACCCGGCTTTGAAAGGTACCACCGCTTTGATGCTTTCCAACACAGGTAATGCACCTGCAAAGACCATTAAGGCGTTCCTTAAAAAAGACGACACCGTTCCGGCTCTCAAAGCTGCGTATGTTGAAGAAACCGTATATGTTGGTGCAGATCAACTCGATACCCTTGCTAACATCAAGAGCAAGAACGAGCTTATCGCCGACGTTGTGGCTCTCCTTCAATCTCCGGCGAAGAATGTTATCTCTGCTTTGCAGTCTTCAGGTAACAAGTTGCACGGTATCCTCGAAACCTTATCCAACAAATAATTCAAAATTAAAAACAATAAAAAAATCATACTACAATGGCAGATTTAAAATCTTTTGCAGAACAATTAGTTAACCTTTCAGTTAAGGAAGTGAACGAACTTGCTCAAATCCTGAAAGACGAATATGGTATCGAACCGGCTGCTGCTGCAGTTGCAGTTGCTGCTGCTCCCGGTGCAGGCGCTGCTGCTGCCGAAGAAAAGACTTCGTTCGATGTTGTTCTTAAGTCGGCCGGCGCAAGCAAGTTGGCTGTCGTAAAACTCGTTAAGGAACTCACAGGTCTTGGCTTGAAAGAGGCTAAAGAAATGGTAGACGGTGCTCCTTCTACTCTTAAAGAAGGTCTCGCTAAGGCTGACGCTGAGGGTCTTAAGAAACAACTCGAAGAGGCTGGCGCCGAAGTTGAACTTAAATAATATTGCCTGAGTTTCAGGTATTAGGTTAAGAATCCCCAAAAGTGTCGATTCTTAACCTTTTTGTGTTATTTTTCAATTTCGGGTTCAATTAATATAATTTTTATGCAAATTTCAACAGTAAAACCGCGCGTAAATTTCGCATCAGTCAAGAACCCGCTTCCTTTTCCGGATTTCCTCGAGGTGCAATTGAAGTCGTTTAGAGACTTTTTGCAGCTCGATACGCCTTTGGAAAAACGCAAAAACGAGGGTCTATATAAAGTGTTCGCCGAGAATTTCCCTATTGCGGACACGCGTAACAACTTCGTTCTTGAGTTCTTGGACTATTACATCGACCCGCCGAGATATACCATCGACGAATGTCTCGAACGCGGGCTTACATATAGCGTGCCTCTTAAGGCAAAACTCAAACTTTACTGCACTGATCCGGAACATGAGGATTTCGACACAGTAATTCAAGACGTTTATCTCGGTCCGATTCCGTATATGACCGAGAAGGGTACGTTCGTCATCAATGGTGCCGAACGCGTTGTTGTGTCGCAACTTCACCGTTCTCCGGGCGTTTTCTTCGGTCAGAGCACGCATACCAACGGAACCAAGCTCTATTCGGCGCGTATCATCCCGTTTAGAGGCTCTTGGATCGAGTTCGCTACCGACATCAACAATGTCATGTATGCTTACATCGACCGTAAAAAGAAATTACCTGTCACTACGCTTCTCCGTGCCATCGGTTTGGACAGCGACAAGGATATTATCGAAATTTTCGGCCTTGCTGAAGAAATTGAAGCTACCAAAGAGAACCTGCAGAAAGCCGTTGGTCGTAAGCTCGCTGCTCGTGTGCTTAAAACGTGGACAGAAGACTTTGTCGACGAAGACACCGGCGAGGTTACTACTATCGAGCGTAACGAAATCGTGTTCGACCGCGAGACTATCATCGAGGAAGACTATATCGACGATATCCTCGCTACCGGCGTGCCTACCGTGCTTCTCCACAAGGAAGACGCTAACGTCAGCGACTACACGATTATCTTCAACACTCTACAAAAAGATACCAGCAACTCTGAAAAAGAGGCTATCACTTATATCTATCGTCAACTTCGTAACGCGGAGCCACCGGATGACGCGTCGGCTCGCGAGGTTATCACCAATCTCTTTTTCTCGGAGAAGCGCTACGACTTGGGCGATGTTGGTCGTTATCGTATCAACAAAAAATTGTCGCTTAGCGTGCCCGACGATGTCAAGGTGCTCACTCGCGAAGACATCATCGCCATCATCAAGTATCTCATCGAGCTTATCAACTCGAAGAGCGACGTCGACGATATCGACCACTTGAGCAACCGCCGTGTTCGCACGGTCGGCGAGCAGCTGTTCAACCAATTCGGTGTCGGACTTGCTCGTATGGCTCGTACAATCCGTGAGCGTATGAACGTGCGCGACAACGAAGTGTTTACTCCCATCGACCTTATCAATGCGAAGACCATTTCGTCGGTCATCAACACGTTCTTCGGCACCAACGCATTGTCGCAGTTTATGGACCAAACCAACCCGCTTGCCGAAATCACGCACAAGCGCCGTATGTCAGCCCTTGGCCCCGGCGGTCTGTCGCGTGAACGTGCCGGCTTCGAGGTTCGCGACGTGCACTACACTCACTATGGACGCCTTTGCCCGATTGAGACTCCTGAAGGCCCGAACATCGGTCTTATCTCCTCGCTTTGCGTCTATGCCAAGATTAACAATCTCGGTTTCATCGAGACTCCTTATAGACAAGTGGCTGACGGAAAAGTCGACCTCGACAATTCGCACATCACTTATCTCACCGCCGAAATCGAAGAGGGTAAGGTCATTGCCCAAGGTAATGCGCCCCTTAACGACGACGGTACGTTTATCCGCAATCGCGTAAAGGCGCGCCTCGACGCCGACTTCCCCGTGGTAGCTCCCGGCGAAGTTGAGCTTATGGATGTGTCGCCGATGCAGATTGCGTCGATTGCGGCTTCTTTGATTCCGTTCCTCGAACACGACGACGCCAACCGTGCCCTCATGGGATCGAACATGATGCGCCAGGCTGTGCCCTTGCTCCGCAGCGAGGCTCCTATCGTCGGTACAGGCATTGAGGCTCAACTCGCTCGCGACTCGCGTACGCAGATTATGGCTGAAGGCGCCGGCGTTGTCGAATTTGTCGACGCAAGCGTTATCCGCATCCGCTACGACCGCACCGAAGACGAGGAATTTGTTGCCTTCGAAGACGCTGTCAAAGAATATCATTTGCCGAAGTTCCGCAAAACGAACCAAAGCACAACTATCGACCTTCGCCCGATTTGCAAGAAAGGTCAGCGCGTAGAGGCAGGCGATATCCTCACCGAGGGTTACGCTACCGAAAACGCCGAACTTGCCCTCGGTCGCAACCTTAAAGTGGCGTTCATGCCGTGGAAGGGTTACAACTACGAGGACGCTATCGTGCTCAACGAGCGTATGGTTCGCGAAGATATCCTTACGTCGGTTCACGTCGACGAGTATACCCTCGAGGTGCGCGAGACCAAGCGCGGTATGGAAGAGCTTACTTCTGACATTCCTAACGTCAGCGAAGAAGCTACGAAAGACCTCGACGAGCGTGGTATCATCCGCGTGGGTGCACACGTTGTGCCGGGCGACATCCTTATCGGTAAAATCACACCGAAGGGCGAGTCTGACCCGACTCCGGAAGAAAAACTCCTTCGCGCCATCTTCGGCGACAAGGCTGGCGACGTCAAAGACGCTTCGCTCAAGGCTTCGCCGTCGCTTAAGGGTGTGATTATCGGCACCAACTTGTTCCAACGCGCCGAGAAGAAGAAAGGCAAAGAGGCTAACGCTACACTTGCTAAAATCGACGAAGAATACGAGCTCCGCCAAATCGAGCTTAAGGCTAAACTTATCGACAAACTCGTTACGCTTACCTCCGGCAAAGTGTCGCAAGGCGTCAAAGACTTCCTCGGCACCGAAATCGTGCCTAAGGGCGTTAAGTTTACCAAGTCGGTACTTACCGGCATCGAAGAGTTCGACACCATCAACCTGAGCAAGTGGACGCAAGACGCACACCGCAACGATATGATTCACGCAACGATAATCAACTACTTGCGTAAGTCGAAAGAAATCGAAGCAGAGCTGCGCCGTCGCAAATACGACTACACCATCGGCGACGAGCTTCCCTCGGGCATCATGAAGATGGCTAAGGTTTACGTTGCCAAGAAGCGTAAAATCGGCGTGGGCGATAAGATGGCGGGACGTCACGGTAACAAGGGTATTGTGTCGCGCGTCGTACGCCAAGAAGATATGCCGTTCCTTGCCGACGGTACGCCTGTCGACATCGTGCTTAACCCGCTTGGTGTGCCTTCGCGTATGAACCTCGGACAGATTTTCGAAACCGTTCTCGGTTGGGCAGGTCGCGTAATGGGCGAGAAATTTGCTACCCCGATTTTCGATGGCGCAAGCCTCGACGACCTCAACGAATGGACCGACAAGGCAGGTCTTCCGCGCTACGGCAAGACTTACCTCTACGACGGCGGTACCGGCGAACGCTTCGACCAACCTGCAACAGTCGGCGTTATCTATATGCTCAAGCTCGGCCACATGGTCGAAGACAAGATGCACGCCCGCAGCATTGGTCCGTACTCACTCATCACTCAGCAACCGCTCGGTGGTAAGGCTCAATTCGGTGGTCAGCGTTTCGGAGAAATGGAAGTTTGGGCGCTCGAAGCATTCGGCGCATCACACGTTCTCCAAGAGATACTTACCATCAAGAGTGACGACGTTGTCGGCCGTAGCAAAGCCTACGAGGCAATCGTCAAGGGCGAGCCTATGCCAACTCCGGGTATCCCCGAGTCGCTTAACGTGCTTCTCCACGAGCTTCGCGGCCTCGGACTGAGCATCAACTTAGAGTAATATATCATTATGTGGCGCAGCCCGGCGCCGCGCCACATAAACTCTTTATAACGCAATATCAAAATTATGGCATTTAATAAAGACAATAAAATAAAGAGTAACTTTTCGAAGATTACCATCGGAATCGCATCTCCCGAAGAAATCCTCGAGAAGTCGTACGGCGAGGTGCTCAAGCCTGAGACCATCAACTACCGCACCTACAAGCCCGAGCGCGATGGACTTTTCTGCGAGAAAATCTTCGGCCCGGTGAAGGACTATGAGTGCCACTGTGGTAAGTACAAACGTATTCGCTACAAGGGCATCACTTGCGACCGATGCGGTGTTGAGGTTACCGAGAAGAAAGTTCGTCGCGAGCGCTCAGGACACATCTCTTTGGTTGTGCCCGTGGCTCACATTTGGTATTTCCGCTCGTTGCCCAACAAGATTGGCTACTTGCTCGGACTGCCTTCGAAGAAGCTTGATTCGGTAATCTACTACGAGCGTTATATCGTCATCCAACCGGGTGCGGCTGCCGAGATTGAAGGTCAGGAAGGCCTCCAACGCCTCGACTTGCTCACCGAGGACGAGTATCTCGACATCATGGACAAACTCCCGCGCGAAAACGAGTTTCTCGACGATACCGACCCCAACAAGTTCATCTGCAAGATGGGTGCCGATGCAATCTACGACCTGCTTTGCCAACTCGACCTCGACTCGCTCTCGTACGAGTTGCGTCACCGCGCCGATACCGACTCTTCGCAACAACGCAAAACCGAGGCTCTCAAGCGCCTGCAAGTTGTTGAGTCGTTCCGCGCAAGCAAGGGTAAGAACCGTCCCGAATGGATGATTCTCAAGGTCATTCCGGTCATTCCGCCGGAATTGCGTCCGCTCGTGCCCCTCGATGGCGGCCGTTTCGCTACCAGCGACCTCAACGACCTCTATCGTCGCGTCATTATCCGCAACAACCGTCTCAAACGTCTTATCGAAATCAAGGCGCCCGAGGTGATTCTTCGCAACGAAAAACGTATGCTTCAAGAAGCTGTCGACTCGTTGCTCGACAACTCGCGCAAGTCGAGCGTTGTCAAGTCGGACTCTAACCGTCCGCTCAAATCGCTCAGCGACAGCCTTAAAGGTAAGCAAGGTCGTTTCCGTCAGAACCTCCTCGGTAAGCGTGTCGACTATTCGGGTCGTTCGGTTATCGTCGTAGGTCCGGAACTTAAGATGCACGAATGCGGTCTGCCGAAAAACATGGCAGCCGAACTCTATAAGCCGTTCGTAATCCGTAAACTTATCGAACGCGGTATCGTTAAAACCGTTAAATCGGCGAAGAAAATCGTCGACCGCAAAGAGCCTATCGTATGGGATATCCTCGAATACGTAATGAAAGGACACCCCGTGCTGCTCAACCGTGCCCCGACGCTTCACCGTCTCGGTATCCAAGCATTCCAGCCGCGAATGATTGAAGGTAAGGCAATCCAACTTCACCCGTTGGCATGTACCGCCTTCAACGCCGACTTCGACGGCGACCAGATGGCAGTCCACTTGCCTCTCGGCAACGAAGCAGTCCTCGAAGCGCAAATCCTGATGCTCGGCGCGCACAACATCCTTAACCCCGCCAACGGTGCTCCTATCACCGTGCCGTCGCAAGACATGGTGCTCGGTCTTTACTACATCACCAAGCTCCGCGCCAACGACAAGGGTGAAGGACTCGTGTTCTACGGTCCCGAAGAAGCCGAAATCGCCTACAACGAAGGCAAGTGCTCTATGCACGCAATCATTTCGGTAATCGTCGACGACGTTGACGAAAACGGCAACCACGTTAAGCGTATGGTCAAAGATACCTCCGTCGGTCGTATCCTCTTCAACCAATACGTTCCCGACGAAATCGGTTACGTCAACAAGCTCATCTCCAAGAAGTCGCTCCGCGACATTATCGGTGTGGTTATCAAGAAATGCGGTGTCGTTCGCTCGGCACAGTTCCTCGACGACATCAAAAACTTGGGTTACTACATGGCGTTCCGCGGCGGTCTGTCGTTCAACCTCGGCGACGTGCTCGTTCCACCCGAAAAGGAGCAGTTCGTGCAAGAAGGTTACGAACAAGTCGAAGAAGTGGTCAACAACTACAATATGGGTTTCATCACCAACAACGAGCGTTACAACCAAATCATCGATATTTGGACACACGTAAACTCGCGCTTGACCGATACCCTTATGAAAGAAATTTCGACGGCAAACCAAGGCTTCAACCCGATTTACATGATGCTCGACTCCGGTGCCCGTGGTTCGAAAGACCAGATTCGTCAGCTTGCCGGTATGCGTGGTCTTATGGCTAAGCCGCAAAAGAGCGGTGCCGAAGGCGGTCAGATTATCGAAAACCCGATTTTGGCTAACTTTAAGGAAGGTCTGTCGGTGCTCGAATACTTTATCTCAACCCACGGCGCTCGTAAGGGTCTTGCCGACACCGCGCTTAAGACAGCCGACGCCGGTTATCTTACTCGCCGTCTCGTCGACGTGGCTCACGACGTCATCATTACCGAAGAAGACTGCGGCACGCTCCGCGGACTCGTTTGCACCGAGCTCAAAAACAACGAAGACGTTGTTGCTACCCTCGGCGAACGCATCCTCGGCCGTGTGTCGGTTCACGATATCGTTGACCCGCAAACAGGCGAAATCATCGTCGCTGCCGGCGAAGAAATCAACGACGCCGCTGCCGAACGTATCGAAAATTCGCCCATCGAATCGGTCGAAATCCGTTCAGTGCTCACTTGTGAGGCTAAACACGGCGTCTGCGCCAAGTGCTACGGCCGCAACCTCGCTACCCATCGCATGGTACAGAAGGGTGAAGCTGTCGGCGTCATCGCCGCTCAGTCAATCGGTGAGCCGGGTACTCAGCTGACACTTCGTACGTTCCACGTCGGTGGTGTGGCTTCCAATATCGCAGCCGTTTCGTCGGTTACTTCAAAGTACGACGGTGTGCTCGAAATCGACGAACTCCGTACCGTCAAATGCGACGTCGAAGAAGGTCAGGAAGCTCCCAACTACGAAGTTGTGGTAGGTCGTTTGGCAGAAATGCGTATCATCGACCCCAACACCAAGATGGTGCTTACCAATACGAACATCCCGTACGGTTCGAAAATCTACTTCCATAACGGCGACACCGTTAAGAAAGGCGATGTAATCTGCGAATGGGATCCGTTTAACGCCGTTATCGTCAGCGAAGTTTCCGGTACTGTTAAGTTCGAGAACGTCATCGAAGGTATCACATTCCGCACCGAAAACGACGAAACCTCCGGTCTGCACGAGAAGATTATCATCGAGTCGAAAGACCGTGCAAAAGTGCCTGAGGCTAAGATTGTCGATGCCAACGGTAACGTGCTCAAGACATACGCACTGCCTGTGGGCGCTCACCTTATGATTGAAGACGGTGACCAACTCAAAACCGGCGACGTGTTTATCAAAACCCCGCGTGCCAGCGGTAACGCCGGCGACATCACCGGTGGTCTTCCTCGCGTTACCGAGCTCTTTGAGGCTCGCAACCCGTCGAACCCCGCCATCGTTTCAGAAATCGACGGTGAAGTCACCTTCGGCAAAGTTAAACGTGGTAATCGTGAAATCGTCGTTACCTCAAAAATCGGCGAAGTCAAGAAATATCTCGTGCCGCTTTCGAAGCAAATCCTTGTGCAAGAAAACGACTACGTACGCGCCGGAACGCCGCTTTCCGACGGTGCCGTTACCCCGAGCGACATCTTGTCGATTAAGGGTCCGACAGCCGTTCAGGAATACATCGTCAACGAAGTGCAAGACGTATACCGTATGCAGGGCGTGAAAATCAACGACAAACACTTCGAAGTCATCGTTCGTCAGATGATGCGCAAGGTGACTATCCTCGACCCGGGCGACACTCGCTTCCTCGAGCAACAAGTCGTTGACAAACGCGACTTCCAAGACGAGAACGACCGTATCTGGGGTAAGAAAGTGGTTACCGACGCCGGCGACTCGCAAAACTTGCAACCCGGTCAGATTATCACCGCTCGCAAGCTCCGCGACGAGAACTCAGCGCTCAAGCGCCGCGACCTCCGACTCGTGCAAGTGCGCGACGCCGTGCCCGCAACCTCCGACCAAATGTTGCAAGGCATCACTCGCGCCGCTCTGCAAACGTCAAGCTTCATGTCGGCTGCTTCATTCCAGGAAACAACCAAGGTGCTCAACGAAGCCGCTATCAACGGTAAGGTCGACTACTTGGAAGGCATGAAGGAGAACGTCATCTGCGGTCACCTCATCCCGGCAGGTACCGGTCTGAAAGAGTACGGCTCGCTTATCGTGGGCAACCGCGACGAGCTCGACGCCCTCGACCGCGGTATAGATGCGCAACTCGAAGCCGAGGCTGAAGCCGACGCCGCTGCAATCCGCAGTGCCGAAGAACAACTCAAATAAGCGTATATTACGTCGACACTACATAGCAAAAGCGCCTCTGCAGAAATGTAGAGACGCTTTTCTTTTGCTCGAATTTTCGGATGAATACATCGTAGCGGCGCTTGCTTGGCTAATCGTTGCAAAGTGATGCCAAATCAGAGGCGGATAGCCCGGTGGTTTGCATAATTGTGTCGTCGTCAAGACCCACAGCCTTCATCTTTTTAGCTATGGCGATTGCCGCTAATTTTTCACCCTCGACGCGACCCTCGGCGCGGCCTTTTTTGATGCCGTCGCGCATAGCAGTGTCGAGACTGTTCTTGAGGTCGCGATATGCTTTGCGACTGTCTTCATATT
>JBJEDO010000045.1:0-23535 GCA_051872155.1 Candidatus Limisoma sp. | reverse complement strand
TACTTCGTCAGTGGCAAAATCAAATTCGATTACCCATACAATTCGTTATAGAACCCAATTGAAAATACAGCAAAGGTGCGCCACGTTGCTCGGTGGCGCACCTTTGCTATGTTGTTATATACCTATTTTAATATATAATGTACGATTTTTCAGGAGCAAGTTTTGCGGTGAGTTTGCCTTTCTTTGCCGTGAATTTGTTGCCGTAGACAACGTCTTTGTATTTTTTATCGGCAAGCGCTGTTTCTACGTTGATTTTTTGAGTTTCAGTAGAGAGGTTAACGACAGCAACGCCTTTGTTGCCACGAGCAATAACCACAACTTTGCCATCGTTCAAAATGCTTACCTTTTCGAATTCGCCGTTCATAGCTTTGCGGAACTTGTTGACAGCAACCACTTCCGGGTGCTTGAATTCGTCGTTGCCTTTTGCACCCATAAGGTTGTTACCCCAAATGTTTTCGGGCGTTCTGCCGTCGGGACGAGAGTAGAACAGGGGGATACCGTTTTGGCGAGCGGTGATAATCACCCAACCGAGACGAACTTGAGTGTCGGTAAGGCTTGCCGATTCGTTTGCGTTGCAATAAGTGTCGTGCGACTCAACCCAAGTGGTAAGTTTTGCCGGGCATACGGAGTGTTGCCAATTCGTAACTTGGTCGAGGTTGGCTGTGCGAGTTTCAAGGATGTGACGAATAGCACCGCCGTAGTTGCTTGCGCACATGCCGAAATATTCACCATATTCTTCTTCCTTGACATTGCGATCTTGAAGTACTTCGCCATAGATGAAGAGGTTGTCTTTGTTAGCCAAAGTGAGACCTTTAACCGGCTTTCTACCCATAGCAACATCCCAGAAGTCGTTTTGCTTCGATTTTGCGTCGAGCGGGTCGGAAGGCAAACCGATGTGTTTTGCCGTGTCGTAGCGGAAACCGCTTGCACCGCATGCAATGAGGTCGTTGACGTAGAGCATGAAATAGTGTTGGAAATCGGGATTCTCTGTATTAACGTCGGGAAGACCGCCAACGCCGCCCGTTGTGCAATCCCAACGGTCGTTATAGTCTTTAATCGGGTTCAACCCATTGGCATGGTAAAGATTATCGCGACCGCCGACAGCATTGATGAAATCTTCTGCCACGGCTGTTGTGTCGAAACCGGTGTGGTTCGGCAATACGTCGACGAGCACTTTTACGCCATATTTCTTAGCTTCGGCGCACATAGCAATAAATTCGTCACGAGTACCAAGTTGATAGTTGCCGATTTTCCAATCGCAAGGTTGATAGTGGTAATACCATTTCCCGTGACCGAAGATTTGCATACCGCCGTCTTCGCCAACAAAGCATGTATTGGCGGGAGAGGTCTGAACATAGGTGTAACCCGCAGCGGCTATGTCCTTCATATTTTCTTTGATGGTATTAAACGACCAGCACCATGCATGGAGGATGGTTGCGTCGTTGGTTACACGAGGTGTGCAGCACTTTGTTTGTGCTTTGACTGTGAATGCAAATAGCAATGCTACTGCAGCAACAATTGAATAAAATAAGATTCTCATAAACTATTGAAATTTTCTTAATTAAGGTTCTTTTTGCAAATGTAATTATTTTCAAAAACAAAAGCAAACAAGCCGTATTGGTGGCGTGTTGCAAAAATGTTTTGTCAAGTTGATTTTGTGTTGCAAAATGATAATATTTTGCTAATTTTCTAACAAAATGCACGGTTTTTGAAAATTTTCGTAGAAAAATTTGCATTCTTCATAAGTTGTGTTTATCTTTGCAGTGCGAAAGCAATTAAAGGAATGAATATGAAAGAAATGAGGTTCACAAAGATGCATGGTGCCGGTAACGATTACATATATATAAATTGTATGGATTCGTGCCCTGAAGATTTGGGGAAATTATCGGAACGACTGAGTGACCGTCATAAAGGAATTGGTTCGGACGGGCTTGTCGCCATTTTGCCATCGGCTGTTGCGGATTTTCGGATGCGAATGTTTAATGCAGATGGCTCAGAGGGGCGAATGTGCGGCAATGCGTCGCGATGTATTGCAAAATACGTCTACGAAAAAGGACTGACAAATAAGGAGGAAATAACTCTGGAAACTCTGTCGGGGATAAAAGTGCTTCGACTGAAAGTAGTTGACGGAGAAGTGGTGTCGGTCACGGTCGATATGGGAGAACCCGGTCTGGAGCCATCAATGATTCCCGTAAAGAGCGATAGCATAAAGGGTATAACGGTAACCGCTTGCGGTGCCGAATACAGTTTGACAGCCGTTTCGATGGGCAATCCACATGGCGTAATCTTTTGCGACGACCCGACAACAATGGATATCCATGCGATAGGTACAGAGATTGAAGTGAATCCGATATTTCCCGAGCGTGCCAACATTGAGTTTGCGAGTGTTCTCGGTAGCGAAGAACTGAAAATGCGAGTTTGGGAACGCGGAAGCGGCGAAACAATGGCATGCGGCACCGGAGCTTGTGCGACACTCGTAGCTGCCGTGCTCAATGGTAAATGTTCTCGCAAAGCGGTAATTCATCTTCTTGGCGGCGATTTAAACATCGAATGGGCGGAAGATAATCACGTCTATATGACCGGACCTGCCGAGATTGCTTTCGAAGGAGTAGTAAAAATTTGAATTAATAGAGTATAAACATATAGTGTCAAAATTATGTCAACATTAAGATTTAAAGTTGTAGAAGAAGCATACGGCAGAAAGGCCGTAGCAGTTGACATTCCTAAAGACCGTCCGTCGGACTATTTCGGAATGTATGTGTTCAATAGAACGCAAATGTATCGCTATCTCGACCACAAGACATACGATGCCTTGGTAGATGCTATCGACAACAAGAAGTCGTTAAGCCGCGAGCTGGCAAACAGCGTGGCGAAAGGCATGAAGGTATGGGCAATGGATAACGGTGCTCGTCACTATTCACACTGGTTCCACCCGTTGACCGATGGTACGGCTGAGAAGCACGACGGATTTATCGAGCACGACGGCAAAGGCGGTGTTATCGAAGAATTTGACGGCAAACTTTTGGTACAACAAGAGCCGGACGCATCGAGCTTTCCCAATGGCGGTATTCGAAACACGTTTGAAGCTCGCGGCTATTCGGCATGGGACATTTCGTCGCCGGCATTTATCATCGACCACACATTGTGTATTCCGACAATTTTCATCGCCTACACAGGTGAGTCGCTCGACTATAAAACTCCGTTGTTGCGCGCTCTTAATGCTGTAGATAAGGCAGGTACGGCAGTCGCTCAGTTCTTCGACGAAAACGTAAAGCACGTCATTTCGTATCTCGGTTGGGAGCAAGAATATTTCTTGGTCGACAAAGCATTGTATGCGGCTCGTCCCGACTTGGTAATGACAGGACGCACGCTGATGGGTCACGAAAGTGCCAAGAACCAGCAGTTGGAAGACCACTATTTCGGCTCGATTCCGTCGCGCGTAGAGGCATTTATGCTCGACTTGGAAATCGAATGTCACAAACTCGGCATTCCGGCAAAGACTCGTCACAACGAGGTAGCACCCAACCAGTTTGAGCTTGCACCGATTTTCGAAGAAACCAACCTTGCAAACGACCACAACCTTCTGTTGATGTCGCTTATTGCAGAGGTGGCAAACAAACATAACTTCCAAGTTTTGCTCCACGAAAAGCCGTTTGCAGGTGTCAACGGTTCGGGTAAACACAACAACTGGAGTCTCGGAACTGATACCGGTGCTATGCTGTTCTCTCCGGGTAAAACGCCGAAAGACAACCTTCAGTTTATGACATTCCTGGCGAACGTTATGGCTGCTGTCAACAAGCACAACGGTTTGCTTAAAGCCTCAATTTCTTCGGCAACCAACGAACACCGTTTGGGCGCTAACGAGGCACCGCCCGCAATTATTTCTATGTTCTTGGGACGTCAAGTTTCGGAAGCTATCGACAAACTCGTCAGCACCGACGACGATACAATCAACTTTGCAAGCAAGGAAGGTCTGAAACTTAAGAACGTAACACAGATTCCCGAACTTCTTGTCGACAATACCGACCGCAACCGCACATCGCCGTTCGCTTTCACCGGTAATCGCTTTGAGTTCCGCGCAATCGGTTCGTCAGCCAACTGTGCTTCCGCAATGATTGCTCTTAATGCAGTAGTAGCCGACCAGTTGTTTACGTTCAAGGCAAACGTCGATGCAAAAATTGCAGCCGGCGAAATCAAAGAGAAAGCAATCATCGAAGAGATTCGCAAACTCTTCATCGAAAATCAGCAAATCCATTTCGACGGCAACGGATATAGCGACGAATGGAAAGAAGAAGCAGCACGTCGCGGTCTTGACTGCGAAGCATCCGTTCCGAAGATTTTCGATGCCTATACAACTGCCGAAAGCATCGACCTCTTCAAACGCATGGGCGTGTTTACCGAAGTTGAGTTGAAAGCACGCAACGAGGTAAAATGGGAAATCTACGCTAAGAAACTTCAAATCGAATCGCGCGTACTCGGCGACTTGGCGATGAACCACGTGATTCCCGTAGCAACTCGCTATCAATCACTTTTGCTCGACAATGTGATGAAAATCAAAGAAATCTTCGGAAGTGACGATGCTGAAATGGCAGAACAAGAAAAAGAAACGATTCGTCGCATAGCATCACATATGGTAGCCATCAAGGACGGCGTAATCAAGATGGTAAACGACCGCAAAAAAGCAAATGTTCTTGAATGCGAGCGCGAAAAAGCAATTGCTTATCACGATTTGATTAAGCCCGATATGGACGACATTCGTTATCATATCGACAAACTTGAACTGATGGTCGACAACGAAATGTGGCCGTTACCCAAGTATCGCGAACTGCTTTTCATCAGATAGCAAGATTTTTCAGATGGAACAAATAAAACATGAATGTGGAGTAGCCCTGATTCGGTTGTTAAAACCGACGGGCTACTACTATAATAAATATGGTACACATTCTTATGGGTTGAACAAGCTCTACCTGATGATGGAGAAACAGCACAATCGAGGGCAGGAAGCTGCCGGCATCGGTTGTGTAAAGCTTGGCGTTTCTCCCGGCAAGGAGTATATCGACCGCGAACGAGCCCTTGGCAATAATGCTATTCAGGAAATTTTCGAGAAAGTCAACCGCGAAATAGATTCGGCACAAACGTCGGGAGACGACGTAGTCGATACCCCATATATAGGAGAACTGTATATGGGGCATTTGCGTTATAGCACAACCGGTCGCTCGGGGATGTCGTACGTTCATCCGTTTTTGCGACGAAACAACTGGCGGTCGCGCAATTTGCTCCTCTGCGGAAATTTCAACATGACAAATGTTGACCAAATTTTCAACAGGGTAGTAGAGCAAGGACAGCACCCGAGAATTTATTCCGACACGTTTATGATACTTGAACAACTTGGTCATGCTTTGGATAGCGAACACGACAGGTTGTTCAATTTGTATAAAGACGAAAACCTTCCCGGCGAAGAATTGGCAAAGAAGATAGAAGACAATTTGTCGATTCCGAACATCTTGGCAGGCAATGCCTCGCTGTGGGATGGGGGATTCGTGATTTGCGGAATCGTAGGCTCCGGCGATATGTTTGCCATAAGAGACAAAAACGGCATCCGCCCCGCCTTTTACTATCAAGATGACGAGATTGTTGTCGTCGCATCGGAACGTCCGGTAATTCAAACGGCGATGAACGTCACGGTCGACCAAGTCAAGGAATTAACGCCCGGAACGGCTATCGTTGTTACGAAAAACGGCGAAGTGAAGTTTAACGACATCTTGGGCGAAGGCGTCAATCAAAGATGCTCGTTCGAACGAATCTACTTCTCGCGCGGTAGCGACTGCGATATCTATAAAGAGCGAAAACAGCTCGGTGCCAACGTGGCTGCCGACGTAATGCGCGCCGTGGGCTACGATTTGGACAATACCGTCTTGTCGTTCATCCCAAATACGGCAGAGGTTGCGTTCTACGGACTTCTTGACGGGTTGGACAACTTCTTGACGCGTGCGAAAGTCGAGGCAATCAAGGACTTAAATCCGGCTGCTGAAGACTACGACGAACAGCTTCTGAAAATCGTGTCGAAACGCGTCAACTGTGAAAAGATAGCAATCAAAGACATAAAACTGCGAACATTCATTGCCGACGGCTCGGCACGCAACGACTTGGCTGCTCACGTCTACGATGTGACGTATGGAGTTGTGAAGCCGACCGACAATCTTGTGGTAATCGACGACAGCATAGTGCGTGGAACTACGCTCAAACAGTCAATCTTACGGATGCTCAATAGGTTAAATCCCAAAAAGATTGTTGTTGTTTCGTCGTCGCCACAGGTCCGTTATCCCGATTGCTATGGCATCGATATGTCGCGAATGAGCGAGTTTATTGCTTTCCGTGCGGCAATCTCGTTGCTGAAGGAGCGTGGAATGCAGTCGACAATCGATAAGGTCTATCAAGACTGCCTGTGTCAGTTGAAAAAGCCGATTTGCGAAATGACGAATGCCGTAAAAGGCATATATGCGCCCTTTACCGACCGTGAGATTTCCGACCACATGGCGGTTATGCTCAAGCCGGAAGGAACCCGTGCCGAAATAGAAATCGTCTTTCAAAGTTTGGAAGGGATGCATCGAGCAATACCGACGTGTCCGGGCGATTGGTATTTTTCCGGCAATTACCCGACACCAGGTGGCAATCGACTTGTGAATCAGGCTTTCGTAAACTATTACGAAGGGAATGTCGATAAGCGATAAGCGAAATGGAAATTTAACAGTCAAAAATCTGTCTATGAATTTAGCCGTTTCGTCTATAATTTAAGGCTTTGTGTGTTATAAATATGCAGAATGAGTTATTATTTGTAATTATTTAGCTGTAAAAAGTTTTGAAATATAACATAAAAGACATATCTTTGCACAAATCTTAAAGCGCTACGCATAACAGTCGTGGCGCTTTAAAGATTAAAATAGTGTTTTGAGTTTTAATAATAATCTTATTATGAAGAAAATTACTACTTTATTTGTTTTGTTAGTAGCAGGCTTACTGAATTTTGTAAGTTCTGCAGTTAGTTTTACATTGGTCATCGACGACCCGAGTCGCATCAGTGTCAACGTGAACGGCAACACTCTTGAGATGGTTGCAGGCGACAACCCAATAACTGTCGATGAGTATACCTATGTGAATTTTAACGCCACGGAAGGTAATGGTATCAAGTCGTTTGTAAATGCAGCGGGCACACCGCAATCATTCTATGGCAATTCCGGTTACATCTGTGCCTATTCATCGTGCGAAGGCGAACGCTACACGATTACAACATTCAACTATGCCGAATCGCGCACTGCATCATGTACGGTTAACGTCGAAGGCGACCCTTCGAAAGTTCAATTTATCTTGAATTCGTCGAATGAAATGGTAACCTTAAACGAGGGAGCGAACACAGTGTCTTTTATTCCCGACTTAGAGACACCGGCAATCATTTCGCCGGCAGTGTATGGCACGGAATTGTATTCGGTAACAGTAAACGACGAACCGGCACAAGCACAAGGAACGCAATGGGTTGCCAACCTTACAGATGGTTGTAAGGTCGACATTAAAACGGAATTCCCGAATGTCGACTTCCCGATTCACTTCGTATACAGCGAAGGTGCAGAAGGTTTCGTGCAAGGCGTTACTGTTAACGACAATCAAGTAGACAACTTCAACGACAGCAACTTTGCCGTTAAGGCAGGTTCGAAAGTGGTTATCTATGGAGACGTAAACAACTACCAACTCAACTCTTTCAAAGTTAACGATTCGACAGTAAGTTTCTATTCGTCCTACGAATTTATCGTAAAGGGTGAAACGACAATCAGCATCGACGCTACGAAATATGCGATGGTCAATGCAGTTATCAATGTCGATAACCCCGACAACGTGACTGTATATCGCGGTTACTCGTACAATAACGACATTATCTCGTTGGTTGCAGGCAACAACAATATTGAGTTGAGCTCCAAGAATGCGATGATTCAAGTGAAAGCCAATTCAGGTTGCTATTTGGTATCGGTAAGCGATGGCGAAAACGAATACAAAGATTCGTCGAACCCGATTTACGTAACCGACGGAATGACTATAACCATCCAATCGGGAGCAATCGTACGCGACAAGACAGCTGTTATCTATTTCGACGACCTCTCGGCTGCAAACTACTATTATTCGTTCCAACGTAGCGACAGAAGCTCGGTAGATGTTGCAACCGGTTATAATACAGTTGCGTTCTACGACGGCGACAACGACTTCCAATTGGGTTACGCAGGTGTGAATGTTGTCTACAACGTCTACAAAAACGAGGAGCCGGTTAGCCCGATATACGAAGGCGGTTCGACATTCGGGTTCACTCTTGCCGACAAAGACGTGGTGAAAGTTTATATGAACTCGACTCCTGCACTCAAGAGCGTACGCTTCACAACAAAGGGCGATGCTTCGGTTGTTTCGGTTGTTAAAGACGTTATCATTCCGGTAGAAAATTGGACAGATGGCTTCACTGCACTTGAAGGAACACAAGTTGCCCTTTCTGCTACAGGTCACAAATTGGATGTAACAGTCAATGGTACAGCCGTTGAACCGGACGGCGAAGGTGCATACATCTTCACTGTAGGTGCCGAAAACGAAATCGAAGTGGCTATCGACGACAACGGTGGCGTTGCAGGTTTGGCTATCGACAAAAAGCAAGACAACAATGTTTATAATCTACAAGGTATTATGGTGATTCGCAATGCAACAAAAGCGGACATCGAAAACCTTCCCAAAGGAATTTACATTATAAATAATAAAAAGGTTGTTCGCTAATGTGCAACCTGTGTTGTAATTGATTGAGTTTCACAAACCCGGGAGTAGTTTTTATGCTCTCCCGGTGTTTGTGATTTTTTTTAAAGGATTTTTCTATTAACACGTACAATTATGAAAATGACAAGAGTTTGTGCAACGATGCTGGGTCTCGCTCTGGCATCTTCGTTGCCGTTAAGTGCAAAACTGAATTTGCAGAGTAGGGCGGCTCTTCGAAACGTAAGTGCCCAACAAAAGGAGCTACTCTCTAAATTCGGTTGCGCGAAAAAATCATCATCAAATTCAGCAGGCTATGTTGGTGCGATGATTAAGTTGACCGACGGAGCAACTACCGACGAATTGGAGAATCAAGGTGTCCAAGTTTTGGCAGTTCGCGGCAATATCGCAATGGCAATCGTTCCGGTCGACAAAGCAGAAGCCGTATCAGAACTGAAGAGCGTTAGGAAATTTGAGATTGCGCAAAATCTTTCGCAAAAGATGGATAAAGTTCGTGCGGAAATAGGAGTCGATAAGATTCACAAAGGAGAAGACCTCAATCGCGCATACACCGGAGCCGGAGTGGTTACAGGTATCGTTGATGGCGGTCTTGACCCGAATCACGTCAACTTTTTGGATGCCGATGGCAATTCTCGCTTTAAATATTTATCGTATTATTATCTTGACAATAACAGCACCTATGGTTACTCATTTAAGGAATACGGTACACCCGAAAAGATAGCAAAATTTACCACCGACGACGATGAGAATTTCCACGGAACGCATACCACAGGCATTATGGCGGGCGGCTATAGAGGAACCGCTACGGTTGGCTATAAGCAAAGTTCGTTCAAATATGGCGTGGAAGAAATGAACAATCCGTTCTACGGAATAGCATACGATTCCGAAATCGTTGCATCGTGCGGCGATTTGCAAGATATGCTCGTGGCATACGGCATCGAGGGCATTCTCAACTATTCTTACGCAAACAATAAGCCGGCTGTTGTCAATTTGTCGCTCGGCACCAATGGCGGACCGCACGACGGAAAGAGCGTGATGTCGCAATATCTCGAGCTTGCCGGCAAAGAAGCAATTATTTGTGTGGCAGCAGGAAATGAAGGCGATTTGCCTATCACTTTGACAAAAACTTTGACTGCCGACGATAAAGAACTCAAAACATTTATCACACCGATTTATTCATCGTTCCGTTACGGACAAGTCTATGTATATAGCGAAGACGAAACCGAATTTGTCATCAAAGTTGTTGTCTACAATAAGTCGCGCGGCACGGTGACTATGGAAATTCCGATTTCGACAAATACGGAAGGACAAGCCATCTACTATGCATCGCCCGACGCTGCGCAAGAAGGCGACAATACACATGCCAACTTCACAAAAGCATTCAGCGGATATGTCGGCGTCGGCACTATGCTGGATGAAGACTGTGGTCGCTACTATGCGTTAATCGACTTCCAAACGATGGACAACTCAACAACCAACGCCGACGGTAACTACGTTCTCGGCTTTGTCGTAACAGGGCAAGAGGGCAAGCGCATCGACTGCTATTGCAACGGTTCATATTCAGTTTTCGACGATTACGACCAAACAGGTTGGTTGAGCGGTTCGACCAACTCAACAGTTACCGACCAAGCATGCTCCAACAACGTGATAGCAGTCGGCTCGTACAATGTTCGTAACGATTGGGCATCGCTCGACGGAAATCTCTATGGTTATCCCAATTCGTTCCCGGTAGGAAAGATTTCATCGTTTTCATCCTATGGCACACTCCACGACGGACGAAAATTGCCGCACGTTTGCGCTCCCGGTTGTACCGTTATTTCTTCGACCAACACATATTATGTGAACAATTCCGACAATGGAATAACCGACGAGGCTCTGCAAGGCAAGTACACCGGAGAATCGACCACAAACTATTGGCATCAATGCTTCGGCACATCAATGGCATGTCCTGTTGTGACCGGTTCGATTGCATTATGGCTTGAGGCAGACCCGGGTTTGACTGTCGACGACGTAAAAGAAATCATTGCAAAAACAGCGACTGTCGACGATGATGTAACAAGTTTCACGGGCGACCCCGTTCAATGGGGTGCAGGTAAGTTTAGTGCTTACGAAGGTCTTAAAGAAGTGCTGCGCAATCAAGGCAGCGTTGGCAGCTTGACTGCTAAAAACGACCGACTCTTGGTAAAAACAATAGGAGAAAACCAATATAATGCATTCGTAGCCGGTGCTGATTGCCTTGATGTCGTTGTCTATAACATTTCCGGACAACCAGTGTTGCGTAAAAGTGTGGCAGGCGATGAAGCAAGCATAAACGTCGACGGACTCCAACGCGGATATTACATTATGCAAGTCAACGGAAGATACACACATCGTATATTAGTAAAATAAACAACTAAGAAGATGAAAAAGAAAATTATTGCGCTATTAGCAGTTGCTCAGATTCTGCTATTATGCCCACTGTCGGTTTTTGGACAAAGCACCGACGAGCCGATAATAACAATCAAGACCCGAGCGTATGAACAAAATGGAGAGCTGAACGAATTGTCAATCGTTCTGGGCGCCAATGCTGAAGGTCAATATGTCGATGTCGATTGCGGTTTCGGCAAAGTTGAGTATGAACTTGCACAAACGTCATTCAACCCCGACGACCAAGAATTGACGGGTACGTTTATCACATGCAAGGTGTCGCCCGCCGGTGTGATTAAGATTTACGGCAATGCTTCGACAATCGACTATATCAATGCCGACGGATGTTACATTCAGCAGATTGATTTTTCGCAATGTACAAATTTGGGCTTGTTAAGCCTTAACCACAACGAGCTGCAAAACTTGGACTTGACCAACTTCCCGAATTTGTCGGCAATTTACCTCTCCGACAATACATTTACGGCAGAAACACCCCTGAAAATAGGAGGAAACAAGCCGAATCTTACAATTCTGGATATTAGTATAACAGACTATTTGGACCAATCGTTCAACTTGTCCGACTATCCGAAATTGGCTTCGTTTAGCGGCTATCACTGCCTGTCGTTGCACAACGTAGACCCCAGCGGATGCCCTGATTTGCTACGATTGACGCTCGACGTTACTCCTGTTAAGACATTGGACGTGTCGCACAATCCGAATCTGCTGATTTTGAACATTAGTGATACGGCGATTCCGGAAATCGACCTTTCCAACAATATTTATCTTACGGAATTGTATTGCTCGCATGAGTCGGGCTCTTTGAATAAAGACGTCAAATTGAAGTCGTTGGACTTAACGCACAACCCCGAATTGGTTTACTTGTTTTGCTCAAACAATGAATTGACACAACTCGACATATCGAATTGTCCAAAGTTGGTGAACATCTACGCAAGCAATAACTACTTGACATCGTTCGACCCGAGCAACAATCCCGAGCTGAACATTGTAAAAATCAATGGCAACTGCCTTGACTTTACAACCATTCCCGAGAATCCCGGCACATGGAGCGAATATGAATACGACCAACGCAGCTTTGTTGTCAACAAATCATACAAAGTAGGTGATTCAATCGACATGTCGGCGCGCGTAAATCGCGAAAACTCGACTACCGAAGGCGCGCTTTTCTCGATTTCGGAATATAATCCCAACAGCCCGTCGTTGCTCGACGATAGCTATTACACCTACGACAACGGTAAAATCACGTTCAACAAAGCGGTTTCCGACAGCGTTTATGTTGCTTATGCCAACAATGTGCTCACCGGAACTTACCTCTACACGCAAAAATTCAAAGTAAAAACTGCTGAAGAATTCGGCAAACCCAATACGGCATGCTCGTTTACAACAACCGCTTCGACAGGAAGTGAGATATCGTTCAGTGTCGGCGTGGCAGGTGCAACAGCCGATGCCCCGAAAGAATTCTATGTCGATTTGGGAAACGGCGAAACACAAACATTCTACGCAACAACTTCAGAATTGCCGGAGGCTGCCAACATCGTTGCCAACCTTGCCGGTTATGGTCCAATTAAGGTTTCTTTGCCGGAAGGAGATATGTTGACGGCACTCGCCGTTAACGACCTTCCGTTGTCGTCTGTCAGCGTAAGCGAATCGCCGTCGTTAAAGGTGCTGAAATTGGTCAACACAGGCTTATATTCAATCGACCTCAGTTGGAATAAGAGTTTGACAACACTCGACATGTCGGGTAATAACCTCTTCAACTTGACGTTGGAAGGAATCAACGAACCTTACTCCAAATCATTCTTGGCAGACATCAATGTCAGCAACAACCAATTGACCACTATAACATTGAACAGCACTTACGCAATCCACAATTTAGACCTTAGCGGCAACTCGTTGACCGAGCTTGATTTCTCCGATTTCGACTATGCGGAATCGATTAACGTGGCTAACAACCAATTTACGTCGCTCGATTTTACAAACTGTGGCGATTTGCGCAAATTGAATATTTCAAACAACTTGATTGAATCTGTCATTTTGCCAACTTCGAACGGCATCACAGAGTTTTATTGCAACAACAACAATTTCACGCTGGCAACCATTCCGGAGCCGATACCCGGTCAATACCGAGTGTACGAATATGCACCGCAGAACGACTTGCAGATAGCAACCAAAGGCCCCGGCGTCGATTTGTCGGCACAGAATAGGGGACAATCTACTATCTACATTTGGGTGACTGAGTCGGACGAAATTTTAACTGCCGGTACCGACTATACTATCGAAAACGGTAAAACGCGATTCATCAACACATCGGTGGGCAAAATTTATTGCAAGATGAAGAATCCGCAATTCCCTGCCTTCTCCGGTGATGATGTGTTTAAAACTACCAAAATCGAAGCCGCCGAAATGCCGACCAACAAGATTGCATCGTTTACCACTACCGCCGATGGCGAAACCGTAGCGCTCTCGCTTGCTGCACAGACAGCCAACACAGCGCTGTACATCGACTGGGCGGGCGACGGCAACGTCGACCAATATTTGTTAGGCACAACGTATCGCCTGTTTGAGGCAACAACCCATGCCGGCGTAAACGTAGGCGTCTATACATATGAACCGACTGAAAAGATTACGGTATTCAGTATGAAGGGCGCTTCGTTGTCGGACTTCGATGGAAAGAATCTTACAGCAGCTCAAAACATCAATGTATCCGGAGCCGGACTGAGCAGTATCTCTCTTCCCGAAAACAGCTCAACCCTCTCCGAATTGATTCTTGACGATAACAACTTCAGTTCATTCGATTTGACCAGATATCCGGCATTGAAATTGTTCAGCATCAACAACAATCAATTGACGGAGTTGGATTTGTCGCAACGTAGCGGACTTCAAATCGTTTCGGCATCGTACAACAACATTTCGAACGTTACTTTCAATAATCCCAATCTTTGGTCATTATACCTGGCAAACAATCAGTTGGAGACTATTTCGTTCGAAAATGCAAAAAACATTGAGCAACTTTCGTTGGATGCCAACAACCTCAGTACGTTGGACGTTAGCGTACTTACTAAGTTGATTGCATTGACGTTGAATAACAATAAATTCACGTTCTCGACATTACCTCCGGTAAAATCGTCGTATGCGATATATCGCTATGAAAATCAAGCACCGATTGAGATTCAGGAAGTTGACGGTAAAGTAGATTTGAGTAGCGAAGCAACAATCGACGGCACGGAAACGGTATATACATGGTATATCGACTATCCGACGACCAACCTCTATGGCGAACTCGAAGGCGAAGCGCTTGTCGAAGATTATGAGTACACCATCGACGGCGGCGTTACGACATTCATCTTCACACGTTCCGACATTGTAGGCGTGCTGACAAATGAGAAATTCCCGTCGCTGACACTCTACACGACAATGCTCGACATCCAAGGCGGAGCAAAATCGGTTGAAAGCGATGATGCGATAAAAGCATTTGCCACAAAGGGCGGCATCGTAATCAGCGCCGAGCCCGGAAAGGCTTATCAGTTGTACAACATAAGCGGTAGCTTGGTCGACGCATCGACAACGGTTCAAGGACTGACGACAATCAACAACCTGTCGGCAGGAATTTACTTGCTCAAAGTCGATACGAAGACGTTCAAACTAATAGTTAGGTAACCCAATCTACAATCTATTCTACGATAGGGGATGCGGTCGCAAGGGCGCATCCCCATATTATTTTCAAAGCAAAACAGGCTTTTGAGCAGTAATTATCAACTTTGTTATGCTCAATTAAGAAAATATTTTTTGTCAAAAGAAGAATAATGCGTAACTTCGCAGTCGGAAAAAGCCCAAGGTAAAAAATGGTGTCAATTTCGACCTATGAATTGGAAAATTTATCAATTAATTGATTAACAAATATGAGTAAAGAAAAAAAATTCTTGACTTGTGATGGTAACCAAGCTGCAGCGCATATCAGTTACATGTTTTCTGAGGTAGCAGCTATTTATCCTATCACACCATCGTCAACTATGGCAGAATATGTGGACGAATGGGCGGCAGCCGGCCGTAAAAACATTTTCGGCGAAAAAGTTCTGGTAGAAGAAATGCAATCAGAAGGCGGTGCTGCCGGAGCTGTTCACGGCTCTTTGCAAGCAGGTGCGTTGACCACAACCTACACCGCATCGCAAGGTCTTCTCTTGATGATTCCGAATATGTACAAAATCGCCGGAGAAAATCTTCCCTGCGTATTCCACGTTTCCGCTCGTACATTAGCATCGCATGCGCTTTGTATTTTTGGCGATCATCAAGATGTTATGTCGACACGTCAAACAGGTTTTGCAATGCTTTGCGAAAGTTCCGTACAAGAGGTTATGGACCTTGCCGGAGTTGCTCACCTTTCGACTTTAAAAGCACGCGTTCCGTTTGTTAACTTCTTCGACGGATTCCGCACATCTCACGAGATTCAAAAGATAGAAATGCTTGAAGAAGCTGATCTTGCTCCGCTTATCGACCAAGAAGCTCTTGCCGACTTCCGTGCACGCGCTCTCACTCCCCAAAAGCCGGTTGCAAGAGGTATGGCTGAAAACCCCGACCACTTCTTCCAACATCGCGAAGCTTGTAACTCTTATTACGACGCTGTGCCCGAAATCGTTGAAAGCTATATGCAAAAAATCAACGAAATCACCGGTCGCAACTATGGCTTGTTCAACTACTATGGTGCACCCGATGCAGAGCGCGTAATCATCGCTATGGGCTCCGTTTCGCAAGCTGCTGAAGAAGCTATCGACTACCTCGTTGAAAAAGGTGAGAAAGTCGGTATCGTTGTCGTTCACCTCTATCGTCCGTTCTCTGCAAAGCACTTCCTTGCAGCCGTTCCCGCAACAGCGAAACGTATTGCAGTGCTCGACCGCACGAAAGAGCCCGGCGCTAACGGCGAACCGTTGTTCTTAGACGTTAAAGAATGCTTCTACGGCAAAGAAAATGCTCCGCTCATCGTTGGCGGTCGCTATGGCTTGGGTTCTAAAGACACTACTCCGGCTCAAATCCTTTCTGTATTCGAAAATCTTGCTTTGCCGCAACCGAAAGACCATTTCACTCTCGGCATCGTCGACGACGTTACATTCACTTCGCTTCCCAAGAAAGAAGAAATCGCCCTTGGCGGTGAAGGTATGTTCGAGGCTAAATTCTACGGTCTTGGTGCCGATGGTACTGTGGGCGCAAACAAGAACTCGGTTAAGATTATCGGAGACAACACCAATAAATATTGCCAAGCATACTTCTCTTACGACTCGAAGAAATCGGGCGGCTTCACTTGCTCGCACCTCCGTTTCGGCGACACTCCGATTCGTTCGACATACTTGGTAAATACACCTAACTTCGTGGCATGTCACGTTCAGGCTTACTTGCACATGTACGACGTTACTCGCGGTCTTCGTCCTAACGGAACATTCCTTCTCAACACCGTTTGGGATGGCGAAGAACTTGCAAAGAATCTTCCTAACAAAGTTAAGAAGTATTTCGCTCAAAACAACATCACCGTTTACTATATCAACGCAACTAAGATTGCTCAAGAAATCGGCTTAGGCAATCGTACCAACACAATCCTTCAATCGGCATTCTTCCGCATTACGGAAGTAATCCCCGTAGAACTCGCCGTAGAACAAATGAAGAAGTTCATCGTTAAGTCGTACGGTAAGAAGGGTGAAGACGTTGTCAGCAAGAACTATCAAGCAGTCGACCGCGGTAATGAGTTCGCAAAACTTGCAATCGATCCTACTTGGGCAAATCTTGCCGACGATGCTACAGCAGCAAACGACGACCCGAAATTCATCAACGAAATCGTTCGCCCGATTAACGCACAAGACGGCGACTTGCTTACTGTATCAGCATTCAAAGACAATGCCGACGGCACATGGCAACAAGGTACTGCCGCTTACGAAAAGCGCGGCGTTGCAACCTTCGTTCCCGAATGGATTCCCGAATTCTGTATCCAATGTAACAAATGTGCTTACGTTTGTCCTCACGCAGCAATTCGTCCGTTCGTGCTCGACGCTGCCGAAATGGCAAATTCTCCGTTCGACGAAGCATCTACAAAAGTCGCTCTGGGCAAGCAATTCGCCGGCATGAAGTTCGTTCAACAAGTTGACGTGCTCGACTGCCTCGGTTGCGGTAACTGCGTTGACGTATGTCCGGGTATGAAGGGCAACAAAGCTCTCGCTATGAAGCCTCTCGAAACTCAATTGGACGTACAAAAAGGTTGGGACTACTGCACTAAGCAAGTTAAGTCGAAACAAGCATTAGTCGACATCAAAGCAAACGTCAAGAACTCGCAATTCGCAACTCCGTTGTTTGAGTTCTCCGGCGCATGCTCAGGATGTGGCGAAACTCCGTACGTAAAACTTATCTCTCAATTGTTCGGTAACCACGAAATCGTTGCCAACGCAACAGGTTGCTCGTCAATCTACTCAGGCTCTGTTCCGTCGACTCCTTATACAACCGACGAAAACGGCAACGGTCCGGCATGGGCAAACTCTTTGTTCGAGGACTTCTGCGAATTCGGTCTTGGTATGACTCTCGCTCATGAGAAAATGACATCACGAATCGTAGCCTTGATGGAAGAAGCCGCTCAATCCGACGCTCCGGCAGAATTTAAGGCTGCTTGCGCAGAATGGATGGCAGGCAAAGACGATGCCGAAGCAAGCCGCATTGCTGCCGCAAAACTTATCCCGATGATTGAAGTCGGCAAAGACAAATGCGACATCTGCAAGCGTTTGGACGGTGTGAAAGGTCACTTGGTAAAACGTAGTCAATGGATTATCGGTGGCGACGGCGCTTCGTACGACATCGGTTTCGGCGGTCTCGACCACGTTATCGCTTCAGGCAAAAACGTAAACATCTTGGTACTCGATACCGAAGTTTATTCGAACACCGGTGGTCAAGCATCTAAGGCAACACCTCTTGGCGCAATCGCTAAATTTGCCGCTTCCGGTAAACGCGTACGCAAGAAAGACCTCGGCTTGATTGCATCAACCTACGGTTACGTTTACGTAGCACAAATAGCAATGGGTGCCGACCAAGCACAAACCCTTAAAGCTATCCGCGAAGCAGAAGCATACGACGGTCCGTCGTTGATTATCGCTTACGCACCCTGTATCAATCACGGTCTTAAGAAAGGTATGGGTAAGGCTCAAGCAGAAGAAGCTGCAGCAGTTGAATGCGGCTACTGGCACTTGTGGCGTTACAATCCCGAACTCGAGAAAGAAGGCAAGAACCCGTTCTCGCTCGACAGCAAAGAACCGAATTGGGACAACTTCGAAGCATTCCTCAAAGGCGAAGTTCGCTATGCATCAGTGATGAAGCAATATCCGCAAGAGGCTGAAGAATTGTTCGCTGCCGCTAAGCAAAATGCTCAATGGCGCTACAACAACTACCGCCGCCTTGCTCGCCAACAATGGGGACAAGATCCTGATGAATTAGCATAGTTCGTCAGCTATACAACAACAACGAGGGGCTGCCTAACGCTTGTTAGACAACCCCTCGTTTCATTTTACTTTTCAACTAACGTCAAGCCGCAAATCGAGTAGGGGATTCGCCGAGTTTGGCTTGATAGAAAGCAAGTTATACCTTGCAGTTACCGCTACAATTGTTCATCAAAATCGAGAACCAACTGCCCGCCATATGTGTTGATAAAATCATGTGCCTGTCGCTCCATCTCACGGATTACCGACTCCTTTTTCGACGCGCCAAAAGAGCGCAACAACACATTGCGACCATTGCGCTTGTCAAGCACCTGGATGCTGACCGAACCACTCTTATTTACTTTTCGCCGTACAAACATGACGTAAATGTACAAATAATCATCCAACCGAGCAAAAGAAAAACAAATATCCGTAAAAAAAATTTGTAGGACACAGCCGCCACAAGGGATGAAACCACCACTTCCGTTATTAGTCATTCTTCGATGGCGAGAATATTCCGCGTACGTTTGCCTGGTATAAGGATTTTATTGAAATGAATTTCCCTTGCCGGATTGAATATAATGCCATCGCGAAGTCGCTCGCCGTTGTACGAGTAAAAAAATAATGCCCTGTTGAAAACTTTTTCACCGTCGGATATGTTTTGTCGGTTTTCTTCATTATTTTTGTATCCCGAACTAAAACACAATACTATTATGAAGAGAAACCATACTTTAATATTGTCTATTACTTTTTTGGTAGCCTCGGCTGTATGTTTATATTGCGCTGTAATTGCCGATTTCAGCGTTGGTGCTAAGATTTGTTTCGGCGCTGCAGCTGCGTCATTCTACGTTGTTATGAATCTGATACCCTTCTTCGTGCAACGACGCAGAGGGGCGGAGATTTCGCTGAAAGCATATCTAAAATCGTATTTAGACGACTGAAATGACTCTGCGAGAGCTATTTGCCAAGACACCGTTCGACTCGATTGTGCCATATATCAAAAGGAGCAAACAGCCGAATGACGTACCTCAATACAAACAGGCTTACGACATTTTGCTGCATACGACTCCCCATGAGAATGGATGTTGGGATGTGTATGTCGACATAAAACGAAATCCGGACGGAACGCAGTGGGTTAGAGCAAATGAGCTTGAGGGCTACACGCTGAACAGATTTATCGACGGGAGTATTATCATCGACGCCGGGGAGGAAGACACCCGAGGAACGGAGCCGCTTATATAATCTGATAAAAGAATCGACAATCGACAACAATCCGATTCTGATTGAAGCAACGGATAGCTGTGTCGGACCCGAGATAGAAATTATGATAGTAGGCATTGAAAAAATTTAAGTGACTTATGACAAAATATTTTAAAGAGTACGACAAACGCAAAAAGCTGTTTGGCCTAAAAATTGAAGGCAAAAGAGCCTGGTATGTAGCACCTGAATTCGAGGAAATGCAACTACCTGAGTATGAACGCGAAATGGATTACACATGGATCAAAAAGGGTGGAAAGTACGGTTTCTATAACATCACTAAAAAGTGCGTTGAAATACCGGCGGAGTATGGTTTCCCGTTAGTCTTCAACGACAAGGGCTACACCGTAACATGGAAAGACTACAAGGCAGGGGTTATCGACCGCAAAGGCGAAATCGCAATCCCGTTCGTCTACGACGAGATAGAAACTCGCTTCGAAAGGGTACCAATACCGGATGATGAGCAAAGCGCAGCCCTCAAAGCGATTCTGAACTTCGGCCCGCAGTATCGCGACGTTTTCCGCGGTTATGCTTGCTTCACAAACGAAGGCGAAGCGCATGCCTTCGACCCGGATTGCCGTCCCGACGAATTCCAAGACTGGGAACAGGATAGGCTGAACCACGAGACGAAATACCGGAACCCCGAAGTTGAGGATATGACATGTGAAGAGTTGGAGGAGCTAATCGTAGAAGAATACATACGTCTGCTAGAGATGGGACACGGTGGTCGTAACCAGTGGATATTATGTTCTAAAGAGTTTACCAATAAGTTAGAAGAACAGGAAGATAAAGTAAATGCGCTCTTACAAGACCGCCGACTAAAGATGAACAAGACTTGGGTGCATAACGTGGAGAACGCCAAACGAATAGGGCGGACTAATCAACTCTTGATGCGCGCCGTATACAAAGCCATCAATCTGGGCAGAGACACTGCGGTGTCTTTGGAGTGGATGATGGAAAATGAAAGCAATGATGATAGCTATGAAGTGGCGGTATATGTCTATCCCGTATGGAAAAACAGCAAGAGCGACTTAAGGTATGTACCTATGTACTCGTCGCAATCGTCAGAGCAAGACCGACTCGACGACGAAGAGTTTTATGTTTCCTACACTCATATATGGAACATTATTGCCGCTATGGGTGGTGGCACGAATATAGATGGTATAGGCACATGCTTTGATGCGTCGTCACGCAGCTTCGATCCCTACGATTGGGAAGAAACTGACCTGACAGGCGACGATGGACAGTCGTGGGATGAATACTTACATTTCCCCGCATATCAGGATGTATACTTCACGAAACCATTCCATCTCCTATGTGAAAAATTCGATTTTTCATATGAAGACCTCTGCAACATCAACGACTTTAGGGTCTGTCTTCGCGTAAATATTAACGCAAAAGAACAGGACGAAAACTTGAATAAATAGTAAAAACCTATAAATGAAGATTTTATATATCTTATATAAAGGATTTGAATTATTTTTCTTACTTCCTTTATGTATGTGTTCTAAGTCTTATTTTAATAGAATGTGGAATGCATATTATATAAAACCACTCCCAAAGAATATGTTTAATCTTTGCGTGCAGTGGCTTTTGTACATAGGAAATAAAGTAGGGCTGGATTATTATAAAATAAATATTTTAATATTCTGTATAATCTGGCCCATAATCACGTTGGTTTCTATAGCTTTGAATGTAATTTTAATTATAAGATTGATTACAGCGTTCCAAGTGTAAAATAATGCGCTACGGCTCAATATATTGCAGCCGGACTACGATTCATCCGATAATAACAGTCGCCGCAGAAGTGCGCCAAAGATTGCCCATGTGCGAGCGACTGTTAATCTTACGAAGTTGTAGCGCAACCGGAGTGCGTCATAGAATAGCTTTTGTAGCCAGGCGGGTTATGGGCACCAACGTGTCAAATCAAGCCATTTTTCTGCAAAACAAATACGCAGGCAATCACAAACAGACTCGTCACGAATAGATTCCCGAAGAAAGTTATTAGAGAAGCATCAATTATATGTAATGTGATTTTGCAAGTAAGCGGATTTTGGGAAAAGATATCAGGTTTGCCACGACGAGTCGGTTCTTAATTCTCAGTCAAGGTTGCAGAATCATATTTGTGCATAATGTAGGTCAGAAACCAATGCAACACAACACAATGCAACATATCAGAACAAATCACAACGCAAAATCAGACTGTAAAAGCCCCCGAGAAATCACAAAAATACCGCAAAAGAGTGGTCCCTTTGCGAACAAATATTTTGGTTATAATTTATATTATGTTAAGTACGCGTTTTGATAAAATTGACGTTTATTTGGGGGCGTTGAATTGCAGTAAACAAATGTTGGAATTCTCGGATGCGAGGTAAATCTGAGAATATGTAGATGTTACGGATTATGGTCGCGTACATTTTCTATAGATTAACTGTCGCTCGCAAATGGACAATCTTACGCGAAATTCTTTGATATGACATTATTTGTTGGAAGTTGGACAGTGTGACGATAGATAAAATAATGTCTGCTATATAATCGAAAAGGATGTATTGTATTATTGTATTGCTTGCTATGCAAATCGGAGGTGTCGAGATTTGATCGTGCAAGGTTTTGATTGTTTGAGGAGCCGCAGTTGTATGTTTTGTGAATTTAGTGTCAACGGATTGTTATTAATGAAATTTCCCGACGTAAAAGAATCAGAGTTGCTGCGACGAATCTGTTCTTAATGCGCAGTCAAGGTTGCAGAATCACTTTTGTGCATGTTATAGGTCAAAAACTGCGCTCGGAAAGCATTTTTACAGCTTGTGGAACTCTTCGAAGCTGCTATCGCTGTAGAATACAACGATTTTTGTTATGTATTTTTTGCCGGAATACGCTACAAATGAGTCGTTTAGGCTGATTTTTGGGTCGTTTTCTTTTACGGATTCCGTAGTTGCGTACGATTCGTCGTCAAATATTGAATTCTCAGAGGGTTTAGAGGGTGCCGGAATCGTCGCACCTTCGACCAACATCTCTCCTTCGCCAAACATCAACCAGCTGATGGACAATTGCGGAAATTCTTTATGTATCTTGCTGATGATGTCATCACTTATGCGCTTGATTCTGCCACTCAATATTTGCGATGCCGTCGGTCGCGGAATCTCACACTTATCTGCAAATTGAGACTTCGTAATTGAAAATGCTTCCAAAAATTGATGCAATCTATCTACTGTATTCATAAATTTTGAGTTTGTATTATGAAATTTTGCTTTTGCAAACTTAATTCTAATTGTTCGAAATTGCAAATTTTAGTCGAATTTAATTTTGCAAACTCTGATATTTTAGATAAAATACCTCTATCCAACTATGTATTACTAATCCACCATAATATTAAATAATTACTTTAAACTTTAATGTGTATATTACTATATATTAGGTGCTTATGTGCTAATACTTAAACCAGCAATCGAACATGTCGCCAGCGTGTAGCTATGTACAACTAATACTTTTAATTTTATAGTCTAAAATATTGGTTTTTAGATAAATAACTGCTTTGTATAATTTTGTTAATGCATCAAAATAGATGGTGTTGGCAAAATACCACAGCAAGATATAGGAATTCACACAGTGTTTCAGTTTG
>JBJEDO010000044.1:0-5346 GCA_051872155.1 Candidatus Limisoma sp. | reverse complement strand
AATAGTAATTATTCATCGGGTTGCAATTTTTTGCTAAATTAACGACTTTTCAGAATGTTTACAAGAAAATCAGGCGATTAATTTATTATGAAACAGGCTCAACTTTTTTGTTGATAAATTTTGTTCCGGTTTTGTCGACGATACTCTTGTAGTATTCGTCGTCGTATCCGGGCGAAGCGGGGCTGACGGGGTAGCCGTATTCGGTGCGTTTGAACGTGCCGTTTTCTTCTTTGCGTTGGCGTCCGTCGAGATATTTCACGAAGAGATATTCGCCGAGTTTGCGATAACGGTCGGTTGCGGCTTGCGCAACGCTGTCGCTGAACGCCGAAAGAATTTCGACGGCGCGGCTCGGCGATTCTTTGAGTGCCGCAGCGGCGCGCTTCTCAATTGCCTGAGTCATAGCGGGGTAGGCGTCTTCGATTTCGTTTTGCACCTTCACCACGTCGGGATAAATCAGCGAAAAACGGTTGTACGTTTGGTTTGCCACCCAGTTGTTTACCCAGAAAGCCGACTCCCAGTTGAGCGTGTAGAGGTCGGAAATCTCTTGGCGATAGCAGTTCGGCACGCGGTCCATGCAGCAATATATCGGGTTGTAGACGCCCATCTTGGCATCGTCGACGCCGAACCAGAGGATGCCGCCGATGCAGTCGGGCAGCCATCCGCGCATTTGTGCAACGAGAGTAAAGCCGGTTTGTTGCGTCGATATCGGACGTTCGTGGATGTATTCCACCGAGTCCACTTTGTAAACCAGCGGAGCGTAGCGGTAGGGCGACTTCCACGGACCTGCGCCCGGGTCGTCGGTCATATCGAATTCGGTGCCGTCGAAGTGGTCGCGCATTGCGTTTTGGATGTCGCGCACCGAGATTTTTCGGTTCGGCTTGACGTAGAGCGGCAGCGTTTCGCCGCCTTCGCCTTTGATGAACGGCAAATATTTGTCCATGCCGTCGGCAAAGCGGTTGAAATACGACCACACGCGTCCGTCGCATCCGCGGTACGACAGGTAGTCGCTTACGGCGTAGGTTTTCGAGAAACTGAAGTCTTCATCTTTGCCGTCGAACCAGCCCATTCGGCGCGCAAACGTGATTACGTCGTCGGCGTAGAGGCACTTCTCTTTGTCGTTGAGCGGAAATTGGTGGATTCGCGACTGGTTGGCGTGTCCGCTGATGCAGTCGTCGGGAATCCGGCGTGCAACCCACACGGCACCTTTTTCGACCATGCCTTTCGACACCATTTCGAGCACCCAAGCCTCGTTGGGGTCGGCTATCGAGAACGATTCGCCGCCGCTATAGTAGCCGTAGCGGGCAACCAAGTCGGTCATCACGGCGATGGCTTCGCGTGCTGTCTTGGCGCGTTGGAGCGTGATGTAGATCAGTGAGCCGTAGTCGATTATGGCTGTCGTGTCGACGAGTTCGTTGCGGCAGTCGAAAGTCGATTCGGTGATTGTCAGCTGATGCTCGTTGATGTTGCCGATAGTCGAGTAGGTGTGTCTCACCTGCGGAATCTTTCCGAGCGGCTTGCTCGTGTCCCATTCCACAATCTCGAGCATCTCGCCCGGAGCGTGGTCTGCCGCCGGAGTGTGTTGCAGATATCCGCTAATCACATAAGAGTCGGCGTTGTAGGTGATTATCGTTGAGCCGTCGGAGGTCGCACCTTTTCCGGCGATTAGGCTCGTGCAAGCGTCGGCTGTCGATGCCGATAGCGCAAGGGCGAGGGCAAAAATGCTGATTCGATTCATTCGTTGATTTTTCGTAATTATTCGGTAGTAATGATGTTGCCGACGATGTTGGTACGTTTGTTGCGCGTTGCGGGGATTGACGAGAACGACGACGTGCGGACTACGGTTTCGCCTTGGGCGAACGAGTAGTCGGCATCGATGCGTTCCGATGTCGGCGCGAATGCGTAAGCCGTGGCAACGTAGTAGTAGGTTGTGCCGTCGGCAGTGAGAGTCTCGTCGGTGAAGTCGCTGAACGTAAACGTAGCATCGGCGCTGCCTGAGGCTGTCGACGTGAACGGGTTGTAGGCTGTAGCCAAGCCTTTGAGCGTAACGGTTGCCTTATCGGTTTCGGCTGTGGGAGCAGCAGTTGCGTCGGCGAAGTTGATTTGCGCCAACGGGCGGTGGAGAGCCACGTCGGAAGTCGATGTGCCGCTGACGGTGATGTCGACGGTTGCGCAGAATGCGTCGAGATTTTCCATTCCGCTAAATCCTGCGTTGGCGAACGGTGTGTAGTCGATGCTGACGGTTCCGTCGTCGGCTATCGTGTAGGCGCTGTTGTCTGCGTGTTGTGCCCAGAAGAGAATTTTATACGACATGGCTGGAACGAGCGGCAGTTTTACACCTTGCGAAGTGGCTGTAGCCAGTTCGGTGGTTTGGCGGCTGAGTAGGTTCATTTCGTCGTCGAACAAGACCACGACGAGTTGGTCGGCAGCCGACCCGTCGGCGATGGCGCGTGTGATTTCGGCGTCGATAGTAGGTCGGAAAGTGACGTCGATGGTTTTGTCGAGTGTGTTGTCGTCGTTGTCGGAGCAGCCGACAAAGGCGAGTGTCGATGCAATTGCCAAAGGCAGTAGTAATAACTTCAAAGGTTTCATAATCAGTTAGTTTTGTGTCGTTTATAGTTTGAAAGCCACGGTAAGCACTCTGTCGTCAAGCAGTCGCGATACGAGCTTGTAGCGTCTGCCGAAAGCTGTGGCTGTGAATTCGTTTACGTTGGTGTTAGCCTTCACCGAGCTCATGTCAATAGCCAGGTCGCGGGCAAAGTCGACGCCTTCTTCGGGTACTGCCTTGAAGAGTGCTTCTTTAGCGGTCCAATCGATGGTGTTGAGCACGATGGAGTTGCCGGTATATCGTTGTTCGTCAGCGTTTTGCACGCGTTCGCGCACGCGCATAATGCGCTCAGCCATTTCTTCGACGTCGATGCCGACGGGCTCGTTGGCGTAGGCGACAGCCGCCATGTCGCGGCAGTGCGAAAGGCTGATTACGGGTGCCTGCGTTACGTTTTCGAGGTAGGGCGCGCCGTTGGGGTAGTGGTTGAGGCGGCTGCCGTCGCCGAAGATGTCGCGGATGAGCAGATTTGTGGTAAAAATCTCTCGTCGTCGGCGGTCGGAGCGCACGTTAGCCGTAAGATAGCGCATACCGATGCATCCCGAGTCGGAATGTTCCATCAGGTCGGGAATTTCGCAGTAGGCTACGTTTATGCGGTTGTCTATGTCGAATGTGTTGATTTTCATCTTGTTTTATAGGTAGTCCAATTGTTTAGGAGATGTAGTATGTCGTCGAGAATATAGTCGTAGACTGGTGCGATAGAGTCGGGGTCGTAGGCATTGTCGGCAACGACGACGCCGTAGGCGAGGTTGCGAGAGTTGTCGCCGGCGAAGAAGTGGAAGGGCGTAAGCGTTTTGTCGGTCGTGCGGTTAATCACGGCGACAATTTCGCCGCGTTCGATGGTCGTCGACTGTGGTGCGCTGTTGCCGTAGTCGCGTTCGGCGCGCTCGGCACGATTCTGGGCAATGGCGAGATAGCGTTCGTACGACTCTGTGTGCCAGCATTGTATGTAGAGCGTTGCTCCGTATTTTTCGTAGCGCACTTCGAAGTTAGGACTTTCGAAGTTGCCCGAATCGCGGTCGGTGATTTCGGCTTCGGCGTTGAGTTGGAGGTTAAAGTGCTCGGAGACAGTGCAGTAGACCGTGTCGTAGGCGCGTTCGATGAACGGGTATGCCACGGGTCGCGGCGTGGGCTTCGGCGACCGCGAACATGCACAGGCAAACACTAATGCGGCACATATTATGACTGCTCCGAATTTCATTGTTCTGCCGGTTTTTCTGTGTCGGTAACTGATTTGATGGTCACTTGAACGACCTCAATGCGGTGCCGCTCGACTTTTTCGACCACGAATCGGCAGCGACCGAATTCGATAACTTCCTTAGCCGTGGGGAAGTCGTGCTTGATGTTGAGTAGCAGTCCGGCGATGGTTTCGGCGTCTTCTTCAACGTCTTTAAACTCGTCTTCGTCGAGTCCGGTGATGCGGTAGAAGTCGTTGAGTTGGGTGCGCGCCTGGAATTGGTAGGTGTCGGGCGCTATTCGGGTGTAGTATTTTTCGTCGTCGTCGTATTCGTCGTTGATTTCGCCGACGATTTCTTCGAGCACGTCTTCGAGGGTTACGATGCCCTGCGTGCAGCCGTATTCGTCGACGACGATGGCTATGTGTATCTTGTTTTTGCGGAAGTCTTCGAGGATGTCGTCAATCATACGTCCTTCGGGAACGAACATCGGCTTTCTGACGAGCGCTACCCAGTCGAAGTTGTCGTCGCGTTCGAGGTAGGGGAGCACGTCTTTTGCGTAGATAACGCCTTTGATGTTGTCTTGGTTGCCTTCGTATACGGGGATTCGCGAGTAGCCGGTTTCGCGGATTAGCGCGAGGAGTTGGGCGAAGGTGGCTTCGGTGTCGATGTCGGTAACGTCGACGCGCGGCGTCATAATTTCCGACACGCTTTTGCCGCCGAATTTCAGGATTTCCTGAAGCATCGTCTTTTCTTTGCCTTCTTCTACGTTGGTGATTTCCAGCGCATTGCTAAGGTCGGTCAGCGAGATGTCGTCAGATTTTTTTGTTACCACCTTGCGAACAATCGACGAACTTGCCGCCATGATTCTCGACGCAGGAGCGAAAAATGCCGAAATTGCCGAGAGTCCGTCGCAGGCGAACAGCGCCCAGCGCATCGAGTGGTTGTTGGAGTAGAGTTTGGGCATAATTTCGCCGAAAAGCAGCAGGATGAAGGTAAGGATGACAGATTTAACGACGAAGTCGAGCCATTCGTAGTGGAAATCGAACATTTGCTCCATAGCGTAATTACAGAGAATTACGATTGCGATGTTTACCAAGTTGTTGGTAATCAAGATGGTGGCAAGGAGTTGCTCGGGGCGTTCGAGGAGTCGGCGAATCTTCGACTGTTTTTCTTCGTTTTCGATTTCGTCGATGTCGGCGTCGGTAAGCGCAAAAAACGCAGTCTCCGAACCTGACACAAAAGCCGAGCAGAGTAGGGCTGCAATGGCTGTAAGGAGAGCCACAACGCTACTCGCTGTCGGAGCATGGGCAATAAAAAGAGGGTCTGCGCAATCCGTGGCGCATATTATCTGACTTAATACGGATAAATAAGGGTCTGGGTCCAAATCGGTAATAATTAGTTATACAATCCGAGGCTGTGCCCCCGGCGCACATTCGTGCTCTGCAAAGATACGGAATTTTTCGAGAATAGCAAAGATTGTTATAATAATGCGAAAATCAAAAGAGAAAGTTTGTCCGTTCCTGAAAATGGTTGACTCGGTTTTGTATATTTACTAATATTGGTTTA
>JBJEDO010000043.1:0-24022 GCA_051872155.1 Candidatus Limisoma sp. | reverse complement strand
TAAGAGGTAAGAGGTAAGAGGTAAGAGGTAAGAGGTAAGAGGTAAGAGGTAAGGGTGGGTGTGGCGGATGTCGTGAACTTTTGCTAATTTTGCGTGTTGAAACTATGTGGATAACGTAAACTAACTAAGGGTATAATGTAAACTAAAACGGAAACATTATGATTTGGCAATATATTATAGTCGGTGTAGTGCTGGTGGTGGCGGTTGCTGTTGCCGTTCGTCGGTTGCTCAGACGTAAGGGCAGATGCAATTGCGACTGTTGCTGCAATCATCATATCTGCTACCCCAAGAAGGGGGAGGAACAGGACATTCCGAAATAAATCATTCGCTGCTGTTGATTTTTATTAAGGAAAAATTTCTTTTATTATAAAAATCCGCTAACTTTGCACTCGGATAGAGCAATCGAACGGATTTTTTTCCGGAGCAGCGACGAAATGTCGGGGCTCGACTGCAATCTATTATGTCACATATTAAAATTAAATATTATGAGTCGAAATCTGAAAGTTAGAGACTTAACCCTGCGCGACGGTCAGCAATCGCTGTTCGCCACTCGTATGAAACAAGAGAGCATTGACAAGCTCTTGCCAATGTACAAAGATGCAGGATTTTTTGCGATGGAAGTATGGGGCGGTGCAGTGCCCGATTCAGTAATGCGCTATTTGGGCGAAGACCCGTGGGTGCGACTGAAGACCATTAGCGACGCTATGGGAGGCGTGTCGAAACTTACGGCGCTCTCTCGCGGTCGCAACCTGTTCGGCTACGTTCCTTACCCGACATCGGTACTCGAAGGTTTCTATCGCGAAGCCATCAAGAACGGTCTTAACGTGATGCGTATCTTCGATGCGCTTAACGACCTCGACAACGTCAAAGAGTCGATAAAACTTATCAACGATATGGGCGGAATTGCCGACGGTGCCGTTTGCTACACTGTCGACCCGAAAGAAGAGCCCAAAAAACAATGCTTCTTGTCGAAACTTTTCGGCAAAAAGCCGGCAGGACCCGAGAAAATTTTCACCGACGAATATTTCGTGGAAAAAGCAAAGGGTATGGAGGCTTACGGAGCAAAGATTATCACATTGAAAGACATGGCAGGCTTGGTAAATCCTTCGCGCGCTGCGTCGCTGATTACCAAACTCAAAGCCGCCGTTAAGGTGCCCGTCGATTTCCATACACACTGTACTCCGGGCTACGGCTTGGCATCGGTTGTTATGGCAATGCTTCACGGCGTCGATATCGTCGATACCAACATCTGGTACTTCGGTGGAGGTACAGCCGCTCCGGCAATCGAATTGGTCTATCTCTTCGCTAAGCGTCTCGACATCAACGTTGAGGTGAATATGGAAGCTGTGGGCAAAATCCGTAAAGCCCTCAAGGAAGAGCGTAAGCAACTCGCCGACTTCGACCTTCACAAGAACGATTTCCCCATCGACTTCGACCCGCTTACCGACAAACTTCCCGCCGATGTCGAAGCAGAGTTCGACCGCGCGGTTGCGGCAGCAAAAGCCGACGACGAAGCAACGTTGCTCGACGCTTGCCACGCTATCGAGAAATATTTCAACTTCCCCAAACCCAACGAACTCGTCAAAGAGGCTGAGGTTCCCGGCGGAATGTATTCAAATATGGTTGCCCAACTCAAGACGCTCAAATCGGAAGATTTGCTCGACGATTCGATGCGCTTGATTCCTAAGGTACGCCGCGATGCTGGTCTTGTGCCTCTGGTTACGCCGACGAGCCAAATCGTTGGTAGCCAGGCTGTAAGTCTTGCCATCGACCGCAAGAAAGGCAATCCCGACTACTCGAACGCTTCCAACCAATTCATCGCACTTATCAAGGGTGAATACGGTCACACACCGGTGGCAATCACTCCCGAATTCCGCGAACAAATCACCGGAAGCCCCGTCGAACATCCTTACGACGTTGCATCGTACAAGCAACCCGACAATCCCGTATTGGCAGACCTCGGCAGTTGCAAACTCGCTGAAAACGAGCAGGAATACTTGCTCTTGCAATTGCTCCCGAGCGTAGCAAACGGATTCTTGAAAAAGCGTCGTGAGGCAGAGCACGCAGCAGCCGCTCCCGCACCGGAAGTCGAGGAAGAAGCAGTTTCGAACGAGCCGATTACCGGTCCGTGCGAGTGCGCTCCGATGGGTGGTCGCATCATCGAAGTTGCCGTTAAAGCCGGCGACAAGGTGAAGAAAGGTCAGCTGCTCGTCATCTACGAGGCAATGAAGATGGAGAACGAACTCGAGGCTGAGCGTGATTGCACGGTTAAGCGCGTGTTTGTAAAAGTCGGCGACGTTGTCGGCACGGATGCTCCTCTTGTAGAATTCGAAGAATAAGAGTTTATTACCATACGCCCGAAGACGCAGACCGATTTTGTGTCTTCGGGCTTTTTATACGCAATCAACAGATGGCAATAAAAGACGCAAAGTTTGTAATCAGCAACAGCGACTATCGTAAGTGCCCCGACGACGGCAAGCCCGAATATGCATTCATCGGTCGCTCGAACGTCGGCAAATCGTCGCTCATCAATATGTTGACCGGTCGCACGCTGGCAAAAACCTCGGCAACGCCCGGAAAGACTATGCTCATCAATCACTTCATTGTCGACGACCGCTGGTACATCGTCGACCTCCCCGGCTACGGCTATGCCCGACGCAGCAAGGATGCTCGCGAAGGGTTGGAGCGAATGATTCGCGGCTATGTTTTGCAGCGGCAACAGATGACCAACCTGTTCGTGCTCGTCGACTCGCGCCATGCTCCGCAGAAAATCGATATGGAGTTTATCACCTGGCTCGGCGAAAACGGCGTGCCTTTCAGCATCGTTTTTACGAAATTGGACAAACTCGGCGTCAATGCCGGCATGCGCAACGTTGAGCAATACAAGAAGGCGTTGCTCGAGCAGTGGGAAGAACTGCCGCCGATTTTCACCACGTCGAGTGTCGACGGACGCGGCCGCGACGAGATTATCGACTATATCGAAGCCGTCAACAAGAGCCTTTCGGAATAGTGAAAATTGAACTTGAATCAACTGAACACGCATAAAATCAAATCGCTATGATTAAAAATTGCTTAATCTTCTCGCTTCTGTTTTTCGCCGCCCTGTCGGTTTCCGCGCAGCGTTACGACTTCAGCGGCGCTGTGTCGTATTGCGGTAAGACGGACAAAAACGGAAAAGGACACATCACTATCGAACCCGACGATTGTATGGGAAAGTTGCAACTTGTGGTGGAAATTGAATATAACGACAATGTATGGCACGGCAAGCATACTTTCAAAGCCGACCCTATGAACGACAATTATATGTGTCACTATGCTTTGGCGTCTTCCGACAGCATTCCGGTTGAAGATGTGTATGTGATAAAGCACATCGAAACGCATCAAACCATTTTTGGCGACGTAACGATTTTCGGCGACAAGGTCAAGCCCGACATCACCTATGAGCTGCAAGTGTTTTTGCGTGACGATTATGCAGGCAAAGTCATTGAAATGGTCTATCATGAAAACGGTGAGCCAATTATTTCAATAGATATCCCATACACGAAAAGAGATTACGATGCCATCTATGGTTCTATCCGACAAGTGCAAAAAGCAGGCTTGCTCCGTCCGGGCTATCTGTGTGATTTCTCTTGCGGACTGATGGAGAGCGACAAAAAAATTGGTGCCTCCGATTTAAACGGATTTTTGAGTGTGGAGTATGACTACAACTGTCGAGATATGCTCAAGCTCGAAATTAACCAAGGCTACGACGATGAGAAAGAAGTCATTCTCTCGTATAAGAACGAAACCGACAAAGGCAACCGCTATCGTTGGGAAACAAACAAACAGATAGGCAACCAAATGGTGGAAAACTACGTGCTCATTGGTCCCGAAACAGCCAACGGTAAAGTGGATACATCCGATAGCATAGAGATTTACACCACCAATGAAGAAACGGGACAATATATCTACATCAAAGTAACGGGCACGGTTTATTCGTTCTATTTGTCCTATGACGAAGATTTCTACGTCGTTCTCAAAGAGGCTATCCGAAGAGGCATTCTCAAAGAGGAAAGCTAATAACTGCGTATAATGAGAGCCTTTCGGAATAGGCGAATTTGCGCATTTTAGCGATTTTTTCGAGCGGAAAGCCAAAAAAGTTGCTCGATTATTTGCAAACTCTCATTTAAAAACGTACCTTTGCCGTGCTTTTTCGCCACAGCGTGAATTGTGCTGCTCGGATGGTGGAATGGTAGACACGAAGGACTTAAAATCCTTTGGCCATTGTGGCTGTGCGGGTTCAAGTCCCGCTCCGAGTACTTGGTTTTTCTCAGACAATCCCTTGTGAATCACGAGTTTGCAAGGGATTGCTATTAATAATAAAAGTGTGCTTGATAACCACTAAACCTGCATTCCCTTTCGCAACGGAACAGTATGGATGATGCAGGTTAAAAAAACAAGATTTATGAAAAAAAGAGTAAGCGTAACATTTCTTTTGTTGACAGTATTTTTTTCTGTCTTCTTAATCCTTGCAAATCTTCTTGAAGTAAAAATTGTCGACCTCGGATTTATGACTGTCACCGGCGGGTTGATAGTTTTCCCGATGTCGTACATCATCAACGATTGCATCGTCGAAGTCTATGGCTTTCGCGCTGCGCGGTTTACCATCTGGCTCGGATTTTTTATGAATCTGCTCTGCGTGGCGCTGATACAGGTGGCAATGGCGTTGCCTGCCGACGCGTCGTGGGGTGGTCAAGAAGCCTTCGTGGCGACGTTCGGCAACTCCGCTCGAATACTCTTTGCAAGTTTTACGGCAATGGTGTGCGGCTCGATGGTCAACGCTTATGTGATGAGCAAGATGAAAATCGGGCAGGGCGGGCGACATTTTTCGTTGCGCGCGGTTGCCTCGACGGTGTTTGGCGAGACGGTCGACTCGTTGGTGTTTTTCCCGATAGCATTTTGGGGAATACTTCCTACGTCGACAATCGTGGCGTTGGTGCTGACTCAAGCCGGGCTGAAAACGCTTTACGAAATTATCGCGCTGCCCGTAACCATCAGCGTTGTGCGCGTGCTCAAGCGCCGCGAAGAACTCGACGTCTACGACTATAACGTGTCCTATCGCTGGTGGCGAATTTTTGATTTTTAGATTATGTTTAGCGACGTAAAGACAATATTTATCGACCTCGACGACACGATTTGGGATTTCACGGCAAATTCCAAAGTGGCGATGCGAATGGTCTACACGCGGCTCGGACTCGACAGCCAATGCCCGTACGAGCGATTCATCGAGAGCTATCTCGTCCACAACGAGCGCCTTTGGACGATGTATCATCACGGCGAGATTACTAAAGATTTCCTGCTTTCGGAGCGTTTTCGCGTGGTGTTTGAAGAGTGTGGCATTACGTTTGCCGACCCGCAAATGCCGCGACGAATCAACGACGACTATCTTGAGACGATTGTCACGCTCGACCGTGTTGTCGACGGCGCTCTCGAATTGTTGCAGCATCTCAAGCGGCGCGGTCCGGTCTATGTGCTCAGCAACGGTTTCGCCAATTTGCAGTCTCGCAAACTTCGTTCGGGGCATCTTGACGGCTACATCGACCGCCTTGTTCTCTCAGACGACATCGGCATAACAAAACCCGACCGACGTCTGTTCGACTATGCGTTGGAGGTTGTCGGCGGCTCTGCCGAAACGACGCTGATGATTGGCGACAACTACGATGCCGACATTCTCGGCGCGCGCAATGCCGGCTGGCATACCGCCTTTTTCGACCGCCGTGGACTTTGTCCTCAGCCCGATTTGTCGGACGTGCGCATCACCGACCTCCGCCAACTTATCGACTTGATATAACAAAAACGCCAACCGGCAACGGCTGGCGTTTTTGTAAGCAAATCCTGTTGATTTTATTCCTCTTCGGTCAGCGGAACTACCTTGTAGCCGCGCTTGCCGGTTTGGTAAAGTCCGGTGATAAACATCACCTTATCGGGCGTGTTGTCGCGCATTATTTCGTTGTAGACTTTCTCAACGTCAGCCTCGGAATTAACCGGGATGTCGTTAATCGTAAGGATGATAAATCCGTCGGTGATGCCGGCTTCTTTGAATTTACCCGCCTTAACGCCGGCAACTTGTACGCCGCCGCTGATGCCCAAGCGCGATTTCGTCTTGTCGCTGACTTTCTGGAATGCGCAACCGAGTGCGGTGAAGTCGGAATTCTTGGTAATCGTTGTGTTGCCTTGGTTGTTCTTGAGCGTAACTTCCGAGGTGTATGCCTTGTTGTTGCGATAGTACTTAATGGTCACCTTGTCGCCGGGGTAGAAGCGGCTCATTGCTTCGTTGAGTTCGGCGAGATTGCGAGTTTTCGAACCGTTGATTTCGGTGATTACGTCGTTGGCTTCGAGGCCTGCCTCTTTAGCGGCGCTGCGGTCTTCCACTTTGTTGACGAATATACCTTCGGTGATTGCGGTGATGTCGTGCTTGTCGGCGATGTCGGTTGTGAGTTCCGAGCAAGAGATGCCGAGCACGGCGCGTTGTACGGCGCCATATTTGCGCAAGTCGGTGATTACTTTCTTGACAATCGAAGTCGGGATGGCAAATGAATAGCCGGCATAGTCGCCCGTACGCGAGTAGATGGCTGTGTTGATGCCGACGAGTTCGCCTTTGGTGTTGACAAGTGCGCCGCCGCTGTTGCCGGGATTGACAGCCGCATCGGTCTGGATGAATGCGTCGATGCCCATTTGACGGCTGTGGGTTGCCGAGCCTATACTACGCGCTTTCGCCGACACGATGCCTGCCGTTACCGTCGAGGTGAAGCCGAACGGGTTGCCTACGGCGAGTACCCATTCTCCGACCTTCAGTTCGTCGCTGTCGCCGAATTCTATGGCGTTAAGTCCTTCGGCGTCAATCTTCAAAAGTGCCAAGTCGGTCGATTCGTCGTTGCCGATTACGGTCGCCGTATACGATTTGTTGCCGTTGAGGGTTATCTCGAGTTTTTCGGCGCCTTGGATTACGTGATTGTTTGTCACGATGTAGCCGTCTTCGCTGATGATTACGCCCGAGCCAAGTCCGAGTTGCTGCGGCTTCGATTCTTGCTGTTTACGCTGTTGCCCGCTGCCCGGACCGAAGAAGAATTCGAAAAACGGGTCGTCGAATGGCGAATATGATTGTCTCGGCGTTGCAAAACTTTTGATGCTGACCACGCTGTTGATGGTGCTCTCGGCGGCTTTCGTAAAGTCGGTCGGCGTTGCCGTCCGGCGATTCATGCTGTTGGCTTCGTTGTCGGCGTGAATATTCGGTACCGCTACTACCAGCGCTAATGCTGATACGAAAATTAACATCATTTTTTGATTAATCATTTTCATAGCTAAATCGTTAAATTGTTATTCTGATTAATAATCTTAATTGTTAAAATTAACTTTTCGGGTGCTAATTTACTACGAAAAAATTTGTAAATGCAATAGCAGTGCGCTTATTTAAGATAATTTATATATAAGCCCCCTTTGACGTTGTCTAAATGTGAATGAAAACAAACAACTATAAAGATTATTCTTCGCTTCGGAGGATTTCGGTGCAGTCTTTCATTTCGCGATATTCAGCCCATTCGGGGTCGCGCTCGGCGTAGATGGTAATGGGCAGGAGTTCTTCGAAGTCGGTCAGCGCTTTGTTGAGCAGGCTTTGGAATTTCTGCGTGCTTAGGGCGTAGAACACCCAATTGCGTTCGCCGGCGCCTGTGTAGATGCCTGTCATAACCACGCCGGAGTCCTTTGCCGTTACGGCGTGGAAGGCTTCCGTGACCTCTTCCATGGTCTTCGATGTTGCGACGTCGGGCATTCCCATCGGGTCGGGTGTGTATTTCCAAGTTACCTCGATTCGGTCGGCATATTTGCCTGTGGCAATCAGCGGCTCCACGCCGGAGCGACCCGTCACCATTATCAGTTGTCCGTTCTCGCTCTCGGTCGGTGCTGTCCACCATTCGTTTCCTATTTTCGGTCTGCTCATATCGTTATTCTGTTTCGTTGACGCAAAAATAGCGAAAATACCTATAATTGGCAATTCCGGAGTTGCAATTTTGCCGTAAAAATCTTAACTTTGACGAAAATTTTCAACAAGATGAAAGATACGAAATCGGAATTTGAAGCGGTTCTGCGCGGCTGTCGTCAGATGTTTGCCGACAAGTTGAAGGACTATGGCGCATCGTGGCGCATCCTTCGCCCGGAGTCGCTAACCGACCAATTGATGATAAAGGCTATGCGCATACGCACGCTTCAACGCGAAGGCGAGGCAATGGTCGACGAAGGTATTCTGCCGGAGTTTGTGGCTATTGTCAATTACGGTATCGTCGGAATGATTCAACTCGCCGAGGGTTGCGCCGATACTGTCGATATCGACGCCGAACGCGCACTTGCCCTCTATGATACATACGCCGAAGAGACCAAGCAACTTATGCTGGCGAAAAATCACGACTACGGCGAGGCTTGGCGTTTTATGCGTGTAAGCACCTATACCGACTTGATTCTTACAAAACTCTATCGCACCAAGCAAATCGAAGACAATAACGGTCAAACGTGCGTGTCGGAAGGAATTGATGCGAATTATAAAGATATGGTCAACTATAGCGTCTTTGCCTTGATAAAACTTGGTTATGGCGAATGATTTTAAGCTGAAAACGAACCGGGAAATCTATACGGTTTTGGCGCTGCGTCTGGTCGTTGGTGCCACGTTTGTCGTTTCCGGATTCGTTAAAGCTGTCGACCTTTGGGGCGTAGAATATAAGATTGCCGACTATCTCACCGCATTCGGATGGGATTGGGCTAAGCCCTATATAGGTATCGTTGCCGTGATGTTGCCACTGATGGAATTTCTCGCCGGACTGTGGCTGCTCATCGGCTCATTCCGCCGTTTCACCGTCGGGCTGCTGCTGGCGATGATGGCGTTTATGTTGCCCCTGTCGGCATACATTGCTTTCGCCAACCCCGTGGCAGATTGCGGATGCTTCGGCGACGCTTTCGTTGTGTCGAACGGCATCACGCTTGCAAAAAACATCTTCATAACCGCCGCTTTGGCGTTTCTGCTTACGCGAAATCACGGCTTGCGGAGCATCTACGGTCCCGCCGTCCAGTGGATTACCGTGCTTTTGCCCTCGGTCTATCTGCTGCTCATAATGATTGTCGGCTACAATTGGCAACCAATCTTCGATTTTCGCCCTTATAAAATAGGTGTGACGATTGCCGATGCTTCGGCTGACAATTCCGACTTCCTGTTTACATACGAAAAAGACGGTGTGCAGCGCGATTTCGACGTCGACAACCTTCCCGACAGCACGTGGACATTTGTCGACCGCAAGCAAGTAGCGGTTGCCGCCGACGAAAACCTCCGCCGCATTGCCATCTACGACGGCGACGACGAAGTGACAGACGATGTGCGCCTTGCCGACGGCGATGTGCTCTTGCTGTTAATCAGCGACATCTCGCAAATCAACGTGGCTTATACGTTCAAACTGAACGAACTCTATAATAATGTGTCGGAGTCGGGTGTCAACTTGATATGCCTTACCGGCAACTCTGAGAGCGAAATCGCGCAATGGCGGGAAATGTCGATGGCAGACTATCCCATCTATACGATGGACTCGAGCGAGCTCAAATCGCTTGCACGCGGCAACCCGGCGGTCGTTTGGCTGCGCGACGGCACGGTGCTCTACAAGTCGACAATGGACGGCGCCGACATCGAGGCAATCCTTTCGGGCAAGCCCGTCGACGAATTTATCGGCAGAGAACTTCACGTCTTTATTTGGCTTACAACCCTGTTCTTTGCCGCAATGACGCTGCTACTCTTTATAAATCGTTCGCCTTTATTGATTAAATTAACAAAACGATTGAGGAAGAATCAAAATAAAGAATTACCTTTGCAGCAGAATTCGCAAAACCAATTAAATAATCATAAACAACAAACAAAAATGAGAAAGAATATCGTAGCAGGCAACTGGAAGATGAACACTACTCTTCAAGAGGGTGTTGCATTGGCTAAAGAAGTTAACGAGGCATTGAAGACTCGTACACCGAACTGTGACGTAATTATCGGCGTTCCTTTTACGCACTTGGCATCTGTAGCAGCAGCAATCGATACCGACAAGCTCGGTCTCAGCGCTGAAAACTGTGCAGACAAAGTGAGCGGCGCTTACACCGGTGAAGTGTCGGCAGCTATGGTTGCTTCGACAGGCGCAAAATATGTTATCCTCGGTCACTCCGAGCGTCGTCAATACTATCACGAAACTGCAGAAATCCTCAAAGAGAAAGTAGGCTTGGCACTTGCTAACGGACTTACTCCGATTTTCTGCATCGGCGAAGTTCTCGAAGAACGCGAAAACGGCACATACTTCGACGTCGTTAAGGCTCAAGTAGAAGGCTCGTTGTTCGACCTATCGGCTGAAGATTTCGGCAAAATCGTTCTCGCTTACGAACCGGTTTGGGCTATCGGTACAGGCAAAACAGCTACTGCCGACCAAGCACAAGAGATTCACGCTTTTATCCGCAAAACTATTGCTGATAAGTATGGCGCTGAAGTTGCAGACAACACTTCTATCCTCTACGGCGGAAGCTGCAAACCGACCAACGCTAAAGAACTCTTCGCTAAGCCTGACGTAGACGGCGGTCTTATCGGTGGCGCTGCCCTCAAGGCTGACTCGTTTATGGGTATCGTTGACGCATTCTAATTAAATCCCTTATAAAATAGGCTGCAAAATATATTTTGGTTATATTTGCAGCCTATTAATCTTTATGAAAACTATCTCAAAATATCTAAGTGCCGTAGGCGCCGCCATCATATTGGCGTTGCCGAGTGCGAACGCACAGAAGAATCTTGCCGACACACTACAGACGCTGTCGCAAGGTCGCATCGTCGTGCACGAGCCCGCCGGATTGCAGAGTCGCATCGAGTCGGACACGGTAGTCGCCGCCCGCTCGTCGGGTACGCACCTTGTCCATAAGGCAGGCTATCGCATCCAAGTCTACAGCGACAACCATCCGCGTAATGCCAAAAGCAACGCGTCAGCCATCGCTGCTCGCGTGTCGGCGGCATTTCCCAACCTGCGCACTTACACAATCTACAAAGCCCCCTATTGGCGTCTGAAGGTGGGCGATTTCGTCGACCACGACGAGGCTGTCGAAGCGATGCGCGACCTCAAAAAAGCATTTCCCGCCTACAGCGGCGATATGATTGTCATTAGAGATAGAGTAACTGTTATTGAATGATGGACAACAATTCTATGTTGGATGGGCTGGAAATGGAAAAAGTGAAAGCCATTGCCGACCATTATAAAGCTATACTGCAACTCATCGGCGAAGACCCCGAGCGCGAAGGCTTGCGCAAAACCCCTATGCGCGCCGCTAAAGCATTGGCTTACCTCACCTCCGGCTACCGCCGAGATGCGCAGACGGTGCTTCGTTCGGCAATCTTTGAATATGCCGGCTCGAAAATCGTCGTGGTGCGCGACATCGAGTTCTATTCGCTTTGCGAACACCACATTCTGCCATTCTACGGCAAAGTCACAATCGGATATATTCCCGACGGAAATATGATAGGGCTGAGCAAGCTGGCACGCTTGGTAGAGGTCTATGCGCGCCGTCTCCAGGTGCAAGAACGCCTGACGCGCGAGATATGCGACGCACTGACGTCGACGCTCAGCGCAAAAGGAGTAATCGTTTGTTGCGCAGCCGAGCATCTTTGCATGAAGATGCGCGGCGTCGAAAAAGAGCTTTCGGCAACGCAAACGATAGAATATAGCGGCGAATTCGAAAATATTTCGCTCCGACAAGAGTTCTTTAACATGTTGCAAAATAAGATGTTATAAAATTCAGACAAAAAAAGATGAATTTTTGTTGAAAAAATGCGTCGAAAAATTTGGCTGATTCAAAAAATCTCTCTACCTTTGCAATCGCAAACGAGAAAAATAGTTTGCATAGGATATTGAAAAGGTTAGTATGCCGGCAACGGCAAATGCGAAAATAGCTCAGTTGGTAGAGCACGACCTTGCCAAGGTCGGGGTCGCGGGTTCGAGTCCCGTTTTTCGCTCCAAGAAACAAAGCTGAGAGCAGCAAACAAATCGCGAAAATAGCTCAGTTGGTAGAGCACGACCTTGCCAAGGTCGGGGTCGCGGGTTCGAGTCCCGTTTTTCGCTCAACATCTTGTCCAGGTGGCGGAATTGGTAGACGCGCTACTTTGAGGGGGTAGTGGTCATTGGATCGTGTGAGTTCGAGTCTCATCCTGGACACCAATAAAAAATAGGAAGGCGCTTTCGTCTAGAGGCTAGGACGTGGCCCTCTCACGGCTAAAACACGGGTTCGATTCCCGTAGGCGCTACTCGCAAGGATGAAATCATTGAGGTTTCATCTTTTTCGTTTTTAAGTGACTTTTTGCCAAAAAACGCACCTATTGGGAATTAATGGGAATTAATGGGACTGATGGGACTAATTTTCTCTCCGCTCTCCACTCTCCACTCTTACCTCTTACCTCTTAATATATTCAATTGCGGCGTTAAGTTGATTGTCGATGCCGGCTTTGAGGCTTTCGGCGTCGAATGCGCAAGGTATGTCGGGAGTTATGCCGATGCCTTCCACGATTTCGCCGTCGGCGGTTTTATACATCCATGTTGTCGTTTTGACGTAATGGTCGCCGCTTGTGCTGCCGAAAGAGCCGTTGTAGTAGAGGTCGACGTCGTCGACGAGGCTTCCGGTGGCGCCGTAGGTTCGTTCGCCGACAACGACGCCGTTGGGCATCTGCTTGGCAATCTGTGCGGTGATTTCGGCATTGCTGATGCTGCGCACGTCGGCAAGCACCACAACCGGGCATTTTGGCGCTGTGCGCTCTTTGCTGTACGGGTAGAGCGAGTAGGGAGTCCACGGACCGAAGTCGTATCGTCCCGTGCCGGTTTTCGAGCGGAAATAGCCTATCAGGAATTTGTCGTCGATAAGCGGTCCCATAACGTAGTTTTGGTCGTTGTTGTAGCCGCCGCCGTTATTGCGCACGTCGATGATTATGCCTTTAAGGTTGGCGCGATTTTGTGCCAAGTCGATATAGTTGTCCACCACGTCTTTCACTTGACGGTTAAAACTATCGGTGAGTTTTGAGAATCGGTAGGTGATTAAGAAAATCGACAGGCGAAGGTAGAGGATGTCGTCGTCGATGAGGCACGACAGATAGTGCTCGGCGTCGCGAGACGTGTCGGCAAAAGTTTCTTTGACGTTCGAAGTTCGTCCCGTTTTGTGAAAACTTTCAGCGAAAGCGTCGCTGAAGAGTCGTTCCTCTTGCTGGTCGTGATAGTAAGGTCGCGCCGCTGCCTCGTCGCCGCCTGGCGACACCCAGAACGAAGCGCGGTCGGAGTCGTGGCGCTTGATGTTGCTGATAAAGATAGCCATATGGTGGTCGCGCAGACTCGTGCACATTTCCGTATAGATTCTCTCGAGTTCGTCGGTCGAGGCAAATTCGTCGCGGTCGAGCGCTTCTATCTGCGGACGATATTTGGCGCGTGCGGCATCCCAGTCGGTGGTATCGACTTCCCACCACGAGTAGTAGTTGTTGATGCCTTGCCACACTCTGTCGAATTGTTGTGTCAGGGTGAGGTAGTCGAGGTCGTTAGGGTCGTAGATTTCGGGTGCTTCGTCGCGACAGCCGGTAAGGAGTGCTATGAGTGCTATGAGGAGAATGTTGCGTTTCATTTTTTGTTGGTTTTGAAGAAGTACGTTGCACCGATGGTAAACGAGTAGGTTGTGTTGTAGCGAGGCTGACTTGCCGCCGACTTTTTGTACATATCTGCCAGTCCGTAGAGCATTTTTGCTTCGCCGGAGATTCCGAATCGGTCGCTGATGCGATATTTCACGCCCAATCCGGCAATCAGACCGCCGTCGAAACGGTTGTCGCGCTTGGCGTTGAAGGGTACGGATTCGTCGTAGTGATAGACGGCGTCGGGCGGCATGATGGTGCTTTCGTAGTCGTCGCCGTCGAGGGGGCTGTCGGGAAGGGGAGTCTCGCCGCAACGATGGCTCGAGGTCCAACGTCCGACGTATGCGCCCATGTCGACAAAGCCTTTCACTTTCTTTCCGCCGAACGAGAAGCAGGCGGTGACGGGCACGTCGATGTAGGTGTTGTTGGTCTTTTCGTATATGCCTTCATAGATGCCTGTGCGGTGCATTTTGTAGCCTTTTTGCATGTATGTCGGTACGGCTCGGAGGGCGAACCAGTCGTTGAAGTCGTAGCCCAAAGCGATGCCGACAGTGGCTCCGTTGCGTCCGCCGTAGCGTAGGTCGTAGGCGTAGCCTGTGTCGGTGTCGAGGTTGTTGCGCACGCCGCCCAACTCAAGCCCGATGCTGAATTGTGCCGATGCGCAGAGCGCCGTAATGGCGGTAAATAGTATGACGAGGCATATTTGTTGTCTCATTATTAGAACTCGTTTTTTTGTTTCCTACAAAGATAAGCGAAAGCAAGAAAATGACAAAATCCACGGCGGTAATAATTGTCCGATGTGGATATTTGCAAAAATATTTACGTTATTCGTAGATTTTTACAATGGTAATTGTGAGAATTCTGAAAAATTGCTAAATTTGCCACGCTCTTTTAAACGGAGAATATTTATTAAACCCAAAGATAATGAAAACGATTTCACGATTAATTCTCGCATTGGTTGCTTGTTCATTGACGATGACGGCGATGGCAGGCATACCGAAAAAATTTGCAGCCCCCAAGCGCGAGGCTTCGTCTGTCCAAAAGAAGGCGGCGGTCGTAGTACCGTCGAAGACGGCATACGGCTGGGTGACGCGCGACCGCGGCGGTGTTCCACTCGGCTTGGTGTCGTTCGACCTTAGCGTTCCCACGCAATTTACGTCGCTGTTCCCGTTGGCGGATAAGGCATTTGCCGGCGCTTTTGCTAACGGTAAGTACTATTTCTATCGCTATCGCGACGATACTGAAAATCAAGACTTGATTCCGTTGGCATTTTCGTCGGTCGACTTGACAACGGGCGCCATTACCGACATCGCTGATTGGTCGGATAAGGCGTTTATAATGAACGATATGACTTACGACTATTCGACCGGCAAGATGTATGCCCTCGGTCGTGCCGTAGGCTCTGACGAGATACTCACAAGCCTGACATTCGAATATTCGTTTTTGATGAGCATAAACCTCAATACCGGCGTTGTTACCGTCGAAAAAGAGTGGATAGACTGGACGACGCTAATCAATCCGACCTATCTGACGCTTGCCGCATCGCTCGACGGCACGCTCTATTCGGTCAACGCCAACGGCACGCTCGTTAAGTTCGACCGCAACAACGATTGGGCTGAGGTGGTGATTGGTCAGACCGGATTGCAGCCCGGTCAGTATTTGCAGACCATGGAGTTCGACCACGACACCGAAACGCTCTATTGGGCAGCCGACTATAAGTCGGTGGTTTCCAATTTAGCCGTCGTCGACACTGAAACCGGAGTTGCTTCCGTTGTTGACAATTTGGGTACCGACAGCCGTTTGGCAGGTCTTTACATCCCCTTCACACAGCCTGCAGGCGCCGCACCTGCCGCAGCAGGAAATTTCCGCGCAATTGTCGACCCGGATGGCGCAAACAAGGTTACACTGCTTTGGACCAATCCGACGAAGACGTTCGACGGCTCCGACATCACGACGCTTTCGACCGTAAAAGTAGTGCGCGGCAGCGACGTCGTCAAGACGTTTACCTCTCCTGCGGTCGGCGAGGAAATGACGTTTGTCGACCAAACCGACGAGCCGGGACTTTATACATATTCTGTGATTGCCACCAATTCTGTCGGCGACGGCATGACAGCCGCTCTCCATCAGTGGGTGGGAGCCGATGTGCCCGCTGCCGTAACTCACCTCGGCATCGGTCGTAACGACGACGGCTCGGCAATTCTTCAATGGACGGAGCCGGAACTCGGCATCCACAACGGCTGGATTGACCGCACGTCGTTAGGCTATAAGATTACCCGCCATCCCGACGAAGTGGTGCTCGCTACCGACCAAAAAGGCACGGAATTTGTCGACGCATCGATTGTCGACATCGATAAATACAGTTACACCGTTGAGTCGCACAACTCCGCCGGCGTGGGCGCTGCGGCTACCAGCGTGGAAATTTCGCTCGGCAGCACAATCGCTCAATTCCCGTACAACTGCTTGTTCGAAGACGTTACGGTGTTCAACACTTGGACCGTTGTTAACGTCAACGGCGGCTCGACTTGGTCGTGGAAAAAGCGTGACTTGAAAGACTATGCATGCTTTGCAATGTATCAATACGACAACGCAAACGACGCCGACGACTATCTCATTTCGCCGGACCTCCGCCTCAAAGCCGGACACTCCTACGAATTGAAGTTCAACTATCGCGGCGCAAATGCCAACTATGAAGAAACCTTCGAAGTGCATTTCGGTCAAGGCCGCACAGCTGAAGCGCAAGCCACGATGCTCAAAAACTACACGGTAAAAACCGGTGACGGCGCATTCAGCACGGTTCAGTTACCTGAGATTACCGCCGACGGCATCTACAACATCTCGTTCCGCGCAACTTCGCCCAAGGGTCGCTACAATATCTACATTACCGACGTGACAATCACCGACCTCGGTGGCGGAACTTCGGGCGGCGACTCCGACGACACCGACGAAATCACGGCGCCTTACAACCTCAATGCCGAAGTCGACGGCGCAGGACGTGTCACCCTGACCTGGAATCGCGAAGTGTCGGGCACGGAAACGAATATTTTCGACGATTTCGAAACCTACGACAAATGGCAAATCAATCCTACCGGCAAATATAAATGGTACTACATCGACGGCGACCAAGGCATTCCTTACGGTGCCGAAAGCGAGTATGACGCTTATCCTAACGAATGGGCACCGATTGCCGCTATGATTTTTGCGCCCAACGAACTCAGTACGGACGTTTCCGATGCAAATCCGCCATACAGCGGCGACCAATACTTGATGTTCAAGAGCAACTACTCCGCCGGCGACGGCTCGCGTCCCGCACCTGCTCCCGACGACTATTTCATCTCGCCGGCTCTGAACTTCGGCAAAGACTTCGTGTTCAGCTTCTATGCAAAAGCCGACCCCGACTTGGCAGGACAAGAGTGGGGCGACACCGACCTTTGGAATAAGGAGAAAATCCAAGTGGGCTACTCCGTCGGCGGTCGCGAACCGTCCGACTTCGTATGGCTTACCGAAGCGCCCGAAACGATTCGCGACAGCTGGACGCAGAAGCAATACACCATCCCCGGCGATGCCCGTTATGTTTGCATCCATTACGTTACCCCCGAAAACGGCTATCTGCTTTGCGTCGACGATGTGTTTATCGGCATCCAAAGCGCTTCGTCGCAGGCACGCGTAGCACGGAAGGCTACTTTCAAGACGTTCGACGTCTATCTCGACGACGTTAAGGTCGGCTCGACCGCGTCGACTATCTATGACCTCGGCATTGTCGAAGAAGGCTACCACACGGCAAAAGTTGTCAGCGTCTACGAAGAAGGCGAATCGGCTCCTGTAAGCGTAGCATTCACCATCGGCAACGGCGCTGTAGGCAACCTTAAAGCCGATGTAAAGGTTTATCCGAATCCCGCAAGCGACTACGTTGCATTCGGCACGTCGGTCGATCGTGCACGTTTGCTGAATGCTACAGGCGCTGTCGTTACCGAGGCTTCGCATTGCTCGTCGATGAGCCTTAACGGAGTGGCAAAGGGCATCTATTTGCTCCAAATCACCGCCGCCTGCAAGACTTCGACAACAAAACTCATTGTGAAATAACTCAGAATCTCTTTTCGACCATACGAAATAATCCCGAGTCCGCCGACTTGGGATTATTTCTTTCTTGGACGAGGTTTTGATGAGTTTTCAATGACCTATAGGAAATAAAAGGCGCTTGATTGTTCCAATTTGCGCAAATTTGTTGTACTTTTGTAGACTCAAAAAGCAAAGCCGATGAATAAACTGCTGTTAACACTGAATTTGCTGGTATCGCCGCGTTCGACTTGGGCACGGTTGCTGGGCGGCTCGACTTCGTCGTCGGAGTCGGAGCGCAAGTTGTTCTATCCGTTAGTGCTCGTCGTGGCACTGAGTGCGGTAGGGCTGTTGTGGCAAGAAGTGAATTTGACCGTGGGCGATGTTGTTATTTCTGCTATCGTCCAAGCCATTTCCTACATCTTGTCGCTTTATATTTGTGTTATAGCAATTTCGTCGGGGCTGAATTTTGTGGTCGAAAAAGATGCTTTTGTGGCTCCCGGCAAGATTAAGACGTTTGTCGTCTATTGTTTGTCGATTCTTATGTTGATTCACATCGTAAAAAATTTGTTGCCTGCCGAATCTGCCTTTTTCGACTTGTTCCCGATTTATTTGATTATTCCGGTGTGGCAAGCAGCAGAGTTTTTGCACATCGATAAAGATAATACCGGCTTTTTTGTCGTTGGAGCAACCGCGCTGTTGCTCGCAACGCCTTGGGTGATTAACGCATTGTTGTCTTTTTTCGTTTAAGCACATGAAACTTCAAAATGTAAATATTCGTAACCGCCGTGCAACGTTCGACTTTGAAATAGTCGAGCGCTATGTTGCAGGCATCGTGTTAACCGGCACGGAAATCAAGTCGATTCGCCTGGGCAAGGCGGGTTTGACCGATTCGTTCTGCTATGAGTCGGGGGGTGAGATTTGGATAAAAAATATGTATGTCGGTGAGTATTTCTACGGCTCGTACAACAATCATCAGTCGCGTCGCGACCGCAAACTTTTGCTCAACAAGAAGGAGATTGCCGCGCTCGGAAAGGCGTCGAAAGACAGTGGATTTTCGATTGTTCCGCTGCGGGTGTTCATCAACGACCGCGGTTTGGCTAAGGTTGAAATCGCCTTGGCACGCGGTAAGAAGGAATTCGACAAACGTCAGTCGATTCGCGAGCGCGAAGACCGTCGCGAAATGGACCGTATGTTCAAACATTAGCGTCGGCACACAAGCAGTACGTGCCGATTGTCATAGCAGGTGGTAGCGTAGATATGCACGTTGCCGCCTTCGTTTATTTTCAGGCGTTTGCGAAGTTCTGCCGGCGTGAGCGGAAAGTGTCGGCAAGTGATGTCGGCAGCGGGGTAGAGCGTGCGCAGTTGCTTAATGTCGGGCTTGCTCATCGTGAGAATGCGTTCGACGACGTATTGCTTGCCGGGAAAATCATCGACAGCCGTGTCGACGACAAAGAGTGCCGTGTCGGGCGAAATTTTCGAGATGCCGTATGCTTTCGCCAGTTGGCTGAATTGTCGCGACTTCATGACCGAGGCATTCGGCACCAGCAGACGTTTTCCCTCTTGCGGATGGGCGTAAGTCGGCGTTTCGGGGTCGGCGCTGTAGCGCGTGGCGAAGGTCTCGACGCGGTCGGATTCGTAGTTGATGGTTCGAACAATCGGCGGCTCGGTGCCGGCTGAGGTGAAGTCGATTTTGAAAAGCAGTTCTTTGCAGTCGTTTTTGACCGACACAATCCAAACGTCGGTCGTTTCGGGATAGTCTTTGATGGTTTGCGCAATGTCGACCATCGGCGAACCTTTTGCGACGATGAATTTCACCGTCGAGCGGATGTTGTCGACGATTGTTTGCAGATGAGGCGTGCAGTCGGCAAACGAATAGAGTCGCGTAGAGGCTGTTTCGCCGCGGCGTGACGGGTCGACGAAGCACGCATCGTAGCCGCTGAGACTGAGTGATGCGTCGACGGCATCGCGACATTCCACTTCGATGTTCGTCGCGCCGAGCCGGCTGAAGTTGTGGCGTGCCGTTGCGGCTACGTCGGGATTGATGTCGCAGCAAGTGAGTCGGCGCACGTTTTGTGCAATGTAGTAGGCATCGATGCCCAATCCGCACGTCAGGTCGTAGACGTTGCCGCATTCGGCAAAGAGCGAGCCATGAAGTTGTGCAACCGGCTCGGCGGTGCATTGCTCGACGGAAACGGCGGTCGGATAGATGAGCCGTTCGCCCAACTGCGGTAACTTGCGACGTGCCTTTTGTCGGCAACTGATTTGCGTTATGGCAAAGTCGAGGTCGAACGTAAGCCCGCTGAATTTCTTCAAGCGTAACTTTATAGGGTCGCTCGAGCCGTACTGCTCTAAAAATGCGTTAAACTCTTTGCTGTCGATGCTATCCAAATTCATATTCGAGAGTAATGATTTACAAAGTTAACGTTTTTTTTGTTCGGGAAAACGCTTTAAATCGTGCAATTAAGCGGGTTTGTGTTAAGGTGTGTTAAATTTTAGGTAATGATTAAACCAATACGAATAAACCGAGTCAAAGGATTGACTTCAGAAACATACAATAGCATACTTGAGAGATTCTGTAAATTATTCAAGTAAAAATAAATAACTTTTTCGTATCCGATTAAGGCACCTTGAACTGAGAAGCGAAGGGTGCCTTTGCAATATCCGACGAAAACGAAAGCCGACTTCGCAGGGAGTCGGCTTTTAGTTTTTTACGTTATTAGTATTCGGTCTTGTCTTCTTTAGCCTCCCATGCTTTGAAAGCGTTGATGCAGTCGGTGTGCTCAACGTGCACGCAAGGGATAGAGCGTTCGCTCTTTGGCTTGTCGAGCTCTTCGTAGATAAACTTGTCGCTGAAGTCGATAGCATCGGCGTCTTCTTTGGTGTTGCCATAGTAAATTCGCGCAACGCCTGCCCAGTAGAGCGCGCTCAAGCACATCGGACACGGTTCGCACGAGCTATAGACGTAGCAACCGTCGAGTTTGAAAGAGCCGACTTTTTTACATGCTTGGCGAATAGCGTTAACTTCTGCGTGTGCTGTGGGGTCGTTGTCGATGGTCACGGAATTAGATGCAACGGCAATAACTTCATCGCCTTTGACAATGACAGCGCCAAACGGACCTCCACCGCGTTCAACGCTTGCGAGCGATGCATCGCTCGCTTGTTTGAGATAACTCAAATCTTTTTCGGTGATTTCAATCTTTGTTTTCATATCTTGTATTATTCTGTTTTTTAGACGAAATGGGCATCAAAGTTACGCTAAATTTTGGCAAAAACCAACAGATTTTTCAAAAACTTTTGTTACTGCACGTCGGATTTGTGCGGTTTTTCGCTTGTTGCGCCGAAGCGAGGCCACCTGAGGTTGGGAAACACGGTCAGGCGTAAGCGCGTTGAGCCGTAGGGCACAAGTTCGATGGTCTGTGTCGGTTGTCCGTCGGAGCATGCGAGCCCCGGAGCGGGTACGGGCGGCGTAAATCGGTTGGCTACGAGTTGCCAGTCGAGCACTTTTTTTGCCGGCACTTTGATGCTTATCGGCGAATTACCCTCGTCGAAGGGGTATCCCTCGACTTTGCGGCGCACCACTTCGAATCGAGTTTGCGCGTCTGCCGCCAGGCAGTCTATGCCGTAGTTCCAGTCGCCGGCAGGACGCAGGTCGTAGCATACGAAGTCGGGATTTTCCGACTTTTTGCCGTTTAGGTTAGCATATACTTTTTTGTCGATTGTTTGCTTTGTCGGGACGGGGAATGAGAACAACAGCGGTCCGCGCTTGACGTAAGTGCCTTGATTTGCCGGCATTTGCTCGAGACGTGCGTCGATGTCGAATTGGAGCGTAACAACGTCGCCGGTCTTGAACGTGCGCACAATCCGGGCGAACGTGCCGGGAATCATTGTTTCGGAGCTTTCGACGCCGTTGATGAGCATTGTCGCCGAGTTGCACCATCCGGGGATGCGCACGGCGAACGCCATCGTTGTCGGACTGTCGACGGTGAAGCGGAAGTTTATTTGGTCGTCGAACGGATATTCGGTTTCTTCGACGATTGTCATCGTGCTACCGTTGGGGAGTTTGCGAGTGATGGTCGACGGACCGAAGAGTGCGGCAACGCAACCGCCGTCGCGTGTGGTGAGCCACATTCTGCCGACGTAGTTGGGCATAAATCTGTGCACGTTTCCGGCGCAGCACTCAGTCTCGTGGCTCGGGCGGTATTGCATCCAGTTTAAGCCGTATTTGAAGGCGTTATGGTTCGATTCTCCGGTCGAAATCACTTGGTTGACCGACGACAGATATTGCAGCGAGCGGAAGTCTTTGCCCACGGCTCCGAGTCCTGCATTGAAGATGGCTGTTTCGATTATGTCAGCCCATTTTGTGCTGCCTGTCACTTCCAAGAAATAACCCCAAGTCCAGGTGAAATCGCTGATGTCGCACGTCTCGTGGCTGCAGAGCGGGTCGTTGCCTGTCATGTGTTCGGCGCTGGAGGGTATGCCGTCAGGTAGCAGATGGTCGCGCTCGATTTTGCGCTCTATGTTTAGAGCAATTTCAAGGTAGCGGGGTTTGCCTGTGTAGGAGAAGAGCATTAAGGGTATCTTGAGCATTTCGGCAGTCGTCACGCCGTGTTCGTGGATTGGGCTGTCGTCGGCAGCGGTCACGGCATTGATGCGGAATTTGCCCAGCGCATAAGCCTTCTCGGCAAGGTCAAGCAACTGTGGATTTTTGGTTATGCCGTAGGTCCAAAGGATGCCTTCGAGGTTGACAATTGAGCGGCCGTCGCTGTCGCGGTCACCGCCGAGAGCCTCGGGCGTGAAGGTGAGGTAATGCTTTTGCAAGGCATCAACGACTTTGCTGTCGCCGGTGGCTTCGTAGTAAGCCTTAATGGCGCGGAAAAACACGGCGAAAGGCCACGATTGCTTGATGTCGGACGGACCGAGGCGTCCGTTGTCGGCGGCATGTTGGAGCGTGTAGACGATGCCGGCTTCGCCTTTGTCGATGAGCGCTTTGTCGTCGAGAAGGTAGCCGAGGCGAAGCAGTCCGTCGGTGTAGTAGGCGGTCTGCTCGTAGCGCCACCATCCGGCGCCATGGTTTTCAGCCTCACGCTTGAGATTACCTGCCCAAAGGCACGAATTGAACGGGTAGGAGATAGCCTCCGGATGCCCCGTCATACCTGTTTTCTGCCTGTTGAGAAACTCGCCGAGCCAGCCGTTAGCTGTTACGTTGTCGACGTTGCCGCCGCCGTAACGACCGTAGTCGCTATACACTGTGTGTTGAGCCTCGGCTGCTATAAAACTGCCGACAATGGCTGCTATTAACAATATCCTTTTCATTAGTTTATGTTGTTTAGATAATTTTTGCGTTATATCCTGCGGCAGTAAGTAGCTGGCACACCTTTTGGCGGAGGTCGCCTTGAATAAGGATTTCGCCGCCGCGAGCCGAACCGCCTACGCCGCATTTCGTTTTAAGCATACGTGCCAGTTCTTTGAGGTCGTCGTCAGAGCCGACAAAGCCTTCGACGATGGTTGCGTCTTTGCCTTTACGGTTTTTGCGGTCGAGCACCACCTTCAGTTTTTGCTTCGCCGGCGGAAGCGTTTCCGGTTCCTGCTCATCGTCGATGCTTTCGTATTGCATATCCGGGTTGGTCGAGTAGACTATGTTAAGTCGCTTTTTCCAATCGTTGTCTTTCATTTTCGTCGGGTTTTTTATTGATTCTTCAAAGATATAGAAAAATTGTTTTCAATGCAAATTCAAGGTTGATGTTTTTTTTCAATGATATTATACAAAGACTTCTATATAATTTGTGAATTTCGCTATTCAAAAATATTTTTATAACTTTGAATTCCGAAAAAACAACATTGGTGGTAGTTTTTTTAGAGGTCCTGACTATTAATGATTGATTTCATATAATTACAGCCATTGTAGAGAAACAAATTAGTAAAAATGGATAACGAACAAACAAAATCGGGTATCGTACTCAACCGAATGTACGTAGGCGATTATCTTTCGTCAAATCTTGGCCATGAGGTAATTAATCTATATCAAGCGGATAATGGTCGTCATTACATCTATTTAAATGCCACCGGTGATTTTGTGGAGGAACATCAAGGTAAGATTAAAGACATGCTTTTTGTGAAGTATCATGGTTTTAGAGAAGTAGAGGTGATTGGAATGGCATGTGGTTTAAGAGATGTCTATCAAGCAAATCAGAAGAATACGAAAGACTATAAAAAAATAAATACCCTCAAATCCGCAACTATGCGCATAATATGATACAGAAGCGAAAAGAATCAGCA
>JBJEDO010000042.1:0-5436 GCA_051872155.1 Candidatus Limisoma sp. | reverse complement strand
TCGTCATCGCTGTGCTCACGCTAATGCATTGCCATTTAGCCCTTTCGTAACGGAATAGTATGAATAATGTAGGCTTATCAACGTAGGGCAGGGTCGAAAAGCCTTGCCCTTTTTTATCTACGTTACTTTAAATCAACGATACCATGAAACTTGTTAATGAAGAAGGACTTGCGCATTTAGACATTGCTCTGAAGGCGTGGCAGCGCTACGACGACTACCGCCGACGTCGCGAGCGCAATATGAATTTCACCTACGGTCGCCAGTGGCTCGACCCCGTCCAACTCCACGACGGCTCGGAGATTACCGAGCAGGAGCACAGCATGATGTCGGGCAAAACGCCGTCGACCAACAACCTTATCCGTCAGTTGGTCAAAAGCGTTGTCGGGCGCTTTCGCAGCCAAGCCACCGACTCCGCGCCCGAGGATATTGCCGACACGCTGTCGCGAAATCTTGCCGACGAAGTCGACTGCCGTACGTTCGAAGAATTTCTGATTTCCGGCGCATGTTTTCAGCGCGTTGAGGTAGGTCGCTCGGGCGTGGAGATTACAAACGTATGCCCGGCGCAGATGTTTACAAGCAAGATAACCGACTCGCGCGGCAACGATTGTCGCCTCGTCGGGCAACTCCACGACATGGCGATGAGCGACATCCTCCGCCGTCTCGCCGACGGAAGCCGACGTCGTGCCGTCGACATCTGCCGAGCGTTAGCGCAACCGTCGTCGGTCGGCTCCGAATTTTTTACGAGCGGCGACGTCGACCGCTATCGCGTCGTCGAACTGTGGACTCTCGAAAGCCGCGAATCTTATCGCTGTCACGACCGCAGTAGCGGAACCTTGTTCTACGCCACTCCGGCTGAGGCAAAGCGCCTCAACGAGAGCGTGGAGCGCCGATGGACCATTCGCGACGTGTGGCGTTGCCGTTGGTTGACTCCCTCCGGCGTCATTCTTAGCCAATACGATGCGCCGATGCATCCTTTCGTGTTCAAACTCTATCCGCTTACCGACGGCGAGATTCATTCGTTTGTCGAAGACGTCATCGACCAGCAGAAGTTTGTCAATCGTATGATTACGATTATCGACCACGTTATGGATTCAACCGCCAAAGGTGTGCTGATTTATCCCACCGAGTCGCTGCCGGAGGGATTTTCTTGGCAGGATTTGGTTCGCACTTGGCGCTCGCCCAACGGCGTTATTCCCTACGATTCGATGCGCCTCGACTCCGGCTTTAAGCCCGAGCAACTGATTGTCAACGGCGCCAATACGGGTGCTTATGAGTTGCTCAACCTACAGATGAACCTTTTCGAGAAGATTTCGGGCGTTTCGGCTGCCATGCAAGGGCAAAACCTTAGCGGCGTCAACGGCTCGAAACTCTACGACAGCCAGGTGGAAAACTCCACAATCTCGCTGCTCGATTTGTTCGATTCGTTCACGTCGTTTCTCTCAGCGCGCAACGACCGCATCCGTAGTCTTATCGCCGACGGTCGTAAGTAGTAAATGCGTAAGGATATGGATTCTTGTCGTCGGGGGCGTGTGTCTCCGTCTCGACGAGAATCCATTCGTTTTTGTCAATCGCGGGGAAGAATGTGTCGGCGTCGGCAAATTCGGCATCGATTTCCGTCAGATACAGCCTGTCGGCAATCGGCAGAGCAAGGCGATAGATTTCGGCGCCGCCGATGACGAAAGCGTCGCCGTCGGCAAGTCGTAGCGCTTCGTCGAGCGAATGTGCCGTCTCGACGCGTTCCGCCGCAAACGAGGCATTGCGTGTCACCACGATGTTGCGCCGATTCGGCAGTGCACCTTTCGGCAGCGAGTCGTACGTCTTGCGCCCCATAACGACGGTATGCCCGGTCGTCGTGGCTTTAAATCGGCGCAGGTCGGCGCTCATATGGCACAGCAAGTCGCCGCCTTTGCCTATCGCGCCGTGTCGCGCTATTGCTACTATTATCGAAATCATACCGCAACGATGCCTTTGATGTGCGGATGCGGGTCGTAGCCTTCGAGCGTAAAGTCTTCGTATTTAAAGTCGAAGATGCTCTTTACATCCGGATTGATTTTCATCTCGGGAAGCGGTCGCGGCTCGCGCGACAGTTGCAATTCCACCTGCTCGAGATGGTTGAGGTAGATGTGTGCGTCGCCGAGCGTGTGCACAAATTCGCCGGCACGAAGTCCGGTCACTTGCGCCATCATGCGCAGCAGCAGCGCATACGATGCAATGTTGAACGGTACGCCCAGAAACAAGTCGGCGCTGCGCTGATAGAGTTGCAGGCTCAACCGTCCGTCGGCAACGTAGAATTGGAAGAACGCATGGCACGGCGGCAGTTGCATGTTTTTCAGGTCTGCCACGTTCCACGCGCTGACGATGATGCGTCGCGAGTCGGGGTTGTGCTTGATGGTCTCTACAGCTTCGCTGATTTGGTCGATTGCGCCGCCGTCGTAGTCTTGCCACGACCGCCATTGATAGCCGTAGATGTGCCCCAGGTCGCCGTCGGGCTTTGCCCACTCGTCCCAGATTCGCACGCCGTGGTCGTTCAGATACTTTTTGTTGGTGTCGCCGGCAAGAAACCACAGCAGTTCGTAGATGATTGACTTCAGGTGCAACTTTTTGGTCGTTAGCAAGGGAAATCCGTCAGCCATGTCGAATCGCATCTGGTAGCCGAACACGCTCTTTGTGCCCGTGCCCGTGCGGTCGCTCTTTATCGTTCCGTGGTCCATTACGTGACGAAGTAGGTCGAGATATTGCTTCATCGTTTTTCGGGGGTGTTGTTGGTTGTTTTGAGAAAAAACGGCGAGCAAAGGGCGCCGACTCGACGCCCTTCACTCGTCGGTAGGTTAATATTGTTCGCTTTCGTTGGGGAAATCGCAGGTTTTGACGTCGTCGACATATTTAGCCACCGCATCGTTGATGATGGTGCCTATGTCGGCGTAGCGACGCAAGAATCGCGGCGAAAAGCCTTTGTTGATGCCAAGCATGTCGTGCATCACCAGCACTTGTCCGTCGCAGCCGCCTCCGGCGCCGATGCCGATTACCGGTATGTCGAGCATTTGCGACACTTTTGCTGCCAACGTTGCCGGTATCTTTTCGAGCACGATGGCAAAGCAGCCGATTTCTTGCAGCAACTTAGCATCTTCGATGAGTTTTGCCGCTTCCGCCTCTTCTTTGGCGCGCACGGTGTAGGAGCCGAATTTGTTGATTGATTGCGGAGTGAGTCCGAGGTGACCCATCACCGGGATACCCGCGCAGAGAATGCGCTCAATCGATTCGCGCACTTCGGCGCCGCCTTCGAGCTTGATGCAGTCGGCGTGCGTCTCTTTCATTATTCTTATGGCTGAGGCGAGTGCTTCTTTAGAGTTGCCTTGGTAGGTGCCGAACGGCATGTCGACAACCACGAGCGCACGCCCTACGGCGCGTACCACAGATTTGCCGTGATAGATCATTTGGTCGAGCGTGATTGGCAGCGTCGTGACGTTGCCCGCCATTACGTTCGATGCCGAGTCGCCCACGAGGATTACGTCGATGCCTGCACCGTCGATAAGTTTTGCCATCGAATAGTCGTAAGCCGTTAGCATGGCGATTTTCTCGCCGCGTTGCTTCATCTCGATTAGTCGGCGAGTCGTTACTTTTCGTTTGTCTTCTGTGTAAGTTGACATATCAAATGTGTTTATTGGAATTGTTTCTTTTCTGGTGGATAGTCGATAGAGTAGTGCAAGCCGCGCGACTCGTGGCGCTCTTTGGCTTGACGCATTATCAAGTAGCCAACGTTGATAAGGTTGCGAAGCTCGCATATCTCTTTCGATGCCTTGCTCTGCTTGAAGAGTTTTTCGGTCTCTTCGTAGAGGATGTCGAGGCGATTCCATGCGCGGTCGAGACGCAGGTTGGAGCGCACGATGCCTACGTAGGTGCTCATTATCTGGTTCACCTCGCGTGCACTCTGCGTGATGAGCACCATCTCTTCGTTATGCTGCGTGCCCTCGTCGTTCCATTCCGGCACGTCGGTGCGCCACGAATAGTGCGAAATCGCTTCCCGGCTGTGACGTGCCGCCGCGTCGGCGTAGACCACCGCTTCTATCAGCGAGTTCGACGCAAGGCGGTTGCCGCCGTGGAGTCCCGTGCACGAGCATTCGCCGATGGCGTAGAGCCGATGTATCGACGATTCGCCGTTGAGGTCTACCTTGATGCCGCCGCAAAGGTAGTGCGCCGCCGGTGCCACAGGTATGTAGTCTTTCGTGATGTCGATGCCCAGGCTCAAGCATTTTGCGTAGATGTTCGGGAAATGCTTCTTCGTCTCCTCGGCATCCTTATGGGTAACGTCGAGAAATACGTGGTCTTCGCCGCGCATCTTCATCTCGTTGTCGATGGCGCGTGCCACGATGTCGCGCGGTGCAAGCGACAGTCGCTTGTCGTATTTCTGCATAAACTCTTTGCCGTCGAGCGTGCGTAGTACGCCGCCGTAGCCGCGCATCGCTTCGGTTATCAAAAACGACGGACGGTCGCCCGGGTGGAACAACGCTGTCGGGTGGAATTGGATGAACTCCATATCTTGCACCGTTCCTTTGGCGCGGTAGACCATCGCTATGCCGTCGCCGGTCGCTACCGGTGGGTTGGTCGTCGTCGTGTAGACTTGCCCGATGCCGCCGGTTGCCATCACCGTTATCTTGGCAAGGAACGTATCGACCTTGCTCGTCTCCGGATTGAGTACGTAGGCGCCGTAGCAGGTGATGTCGGGCGTGCGGCGCGTCACTATCTTGCCCAAATGGTGCTGCGTGATGATTTCTACCGCAAACCGATTCTCCATAACGTCGATGTTCGGATGACTCTTGACGGCGCGTATCAGGCTTTGCTGAATCTCTGCGCCCGTGTTGTCGGCATGGTGCAGTATGCGAAATTCGGAGTGTCCGCCTTCGCGGTGCAGGTCGAACTCGCCGTTCTCTTTCTTGTCGAAGTTCACGCCCCAATCGATGAGTTGACGTATCTGCGACGGCGCTTCGCGTACCACCTTTTCTACCGCCGAGCGGTCGCTGAGCCAGTCGCCCGCTATCATCGTGTCTTCGATGTGCTTGTCGAAATTGTCGACTGCCAAATTTGTTACCGATGCAACTCCTCCTTGGGCATAAAACGTGTTTGCCTCTTCGAGTTCGGTTTTGCAGATTAGTGCAACTCGCCCGGTCGCTGCCACTTTGAGCGCATAGCTCATGCCGGCAATGCCCGAACCGATGACGAGGTAATCATATTCAAAAACCATAATGCTTACTTTTTATTACTGCAAAAGTAACTATTATTTGGCTATTGGCGACTCCTATTTGCAGATTTTTTTTCGCCCGCAAATAATTTTGACAATCAACAGGTTTGCATTACTTTTGCAACATGAATAAATTTATAGCAAAACAATGAAACCCTCATGACAATTTAGAAGTCGCCAAAGTAAATGAAAATGTTCTG
>JBJEDO010000041.1:0-5449 GCA_051872155.1 Candidatus Limisoma sp. | reverse complement strand
AATTTATCAAATTAATTACAAATTGTTTGGTAAAAAACTTGTTTTGTTTAAATTTTGTATTTACCTTTGTCGACGATTAGGTTAGTGAACGACTTAACGGTATCAAATAGCTCTGTTTCGTGCCATAACCAAACAACTGCGTCACAGCGACGCGGATTTGATACTGTCTGTATGAATTTAATAGTTGTAAAATGTGTTTTATAGGAAAAGCGAGATTAGTTAGAAAATGGAACTGGAGCGTCTGGGAAGATGCTCCTTTTTCTTTGTCACAAAATGAAGCGGTACGGCGTTTGCGACATGTTTCTTCGCAAAATGTAACAATTTGGGACAAGGTTTGCCTGAATTGTTACAAAAAAAGTCCGAATTAAGCGTGCTAATCGGCTATATTTAATTACTTTTGGGAAAATATTTGAATTTATTAAGATTCTATGAAAATACTATTGCAATCACCCAAACGGCTTTTATGGCTTGTTTCCTTGATTTTTTCCATTTGCGCCGTGTCGGCACAGTCGACCGAGACGTATCGATTTACGTTCTATCCGGGTAACGATATGTTTTACGCATCCGCCGAAAACGCTCCCGAATTGCAGCGATTGATTGATAAAGTAGTCGAAGTGCGCGACCTAATCAACGACGGTCAAGCGTCAATCCTCGTCGACGGCTACAGCTCGACTTCGCTCGCCGTGGCTACCGTGCGCTCAAATCGCGTTAAGTCGGAAGTGATTGTCCGCGGAAATGTCGTCGAAGAGTGTTTCACTACCCGCAATCACATCCAAGGCGACTCCGTCGTTGTCGTTCTTCAATTGCCGCCGCGACGTCCCGGACCGCCAAAACCGGTTGTTATTCCCAAGGAAAATCGTAACGATGATGTTGTCGTGAAGCCGGTTTCGCCCGTTGAAGCCGACGAAGAGATTTGGAATGATACCGTCGAAGTTATCGAAGAACATAGCCGTGTTTGCCCGATTTCGTTGCGTTTCAACCTGTTGCGCTGGGCTACGCTGACTCCCGATTTGGGCTTGCAATGGGACATCAACGACCGCTGGACAATCCTTGCCGACGCTTCGTGGACCTCGTGGAGCTGGGACGGCGCAAACCGACGCTATGCCCTCGGCGAAGTTACAGCCGAAGTGCGCTATCGCTTCCGTAAAGCCTACGTCGGCGCTCATCTCACCGGCGGCTCGTTCAACTACAAACTCTCCGACACCGGACGCCAGGGCGACCTCTATGGCGGCGGAATTACCGCCGGCTACGTCGTGCCGCTCTCGAAACATTTCAAACTTGATTTCGGCGTCGGGCTCGGTTACATGCGCATCGATGCCGAAAAATACTACCTTGCCAACGGCAACCGCGTTCGCTCGGCTTACTGCGACAAAAATTGGTGGGGTCCGACACGCCTCGGCGTTACTTTAGTGTACAACTTTAATTAGGCTGAAAATATGAAAACGAATATACTACTCTGCGCCATTGCTCTGGCGGTCGTTTCTACCGGATGCGTCAAAGACGACTTATACGAGAGCGAACTCTGCGGAAACGGAGCGGTTGTTGTCGTGCCCGAATTTCCCGACCGTTCGGAGGATGTAGCCGCACCCGAAAGTTATGTGATTAACGCGCTCGACGTCGACTATACAGCGCCGACAGCCGGCGAATATCTCATTCCGACAACCTTTACGCCCGGCGAACTCTCTCTGCTTGGCTATAACAAGCCCGCAGGAATGACGCTCGCCGACGGACGTATGAATGTCAACGAGCGCGAAAACGGCACCATTGAGCCGTGTCCCGAAGCCTTTTTCGTCGGCAACGCCGTGGCTGACGTCGTCAAAGACGAGACCGTTACGGTGGCGATGCCTCTGATGCAGCGCTCGTATCCCATCGAGTTCCGGTTTGCGGTCAGTTCGGGTGACCCGTCGCTCTTGACCGGATTCACGGCGCGCCTCAACGGTATAGCACGCGCTTTCGATATGGCGTCTCAGACTGTCGTTACAGGCAATCCCGCGGCTATTGATTTCGACATCGTGAAAGACGACGCTACTGCTTTTTACATTGGCGAAGCGATGATTCTCGGCGTCGACGGCGATAAGCAGATTATCGAACTCTCTTTCTCGTTCGCCAATGGTAAAGTCCATCAAGAAACGGCTGACATCAGTAGATTTTTTAGAAAAATCGGAACTACGACCGAGAAACAAACGATTTTTGCCATTATAGAAAGCCTTCAGGAGCCCGATTTCGAGATGTCGATTATCGATTGGCAGTTGGTCGAAGGCGAAGTGGAAATCAAATAGCATAATATATATCAACAATTATAACAATGAACACAAAAACAACAAAATCAGCGATTTTTGCCCTGCTTGCAGGTGCTGTTGTGTCGTGTAGCAACGATGCACCGACTGCCGACAACCAACGCGTTGCCGTCGATTTTCGTGCAACAATCGGCGTGGCGAGCCGTGCCGTCGATACTTCGTGGTCTGCCGGCGACGCTATCGGTATCTTTATGGTTAACACCGGCGAAGGCGTCAGCCCCGAACAAATTTCCGAAGGTGTCAACAACATCAAGTATGTCACGCCCAACGCCGACGGTGCTTTCTCGCCTGCCCAAGGCTCGCCGACTATCTATTTCCCCATAGAAGGTCAGGTCGACTTCGTTGCCTACTATCCTTACACGGATAATGTTGTTGCCACAAACATTCCCGACGTTACTTACGGCTCGCAGGAATACGTTGTGCCGGTAAGCGTTGCCGACCAATCCAATCAAGAGGCTATCGACGTTATGCACGCCGGATGTTGGGCGACCAACAAGTATATCCCGCAAGTGGCGTTGCGTTTCTATCACATACTCAGCAAGGTCGTTTTCGACGTTGTGCCCGGCGACGGTCTTACACAAGCCGACTTGGCTAACCTCTCAATCACCGTCAAGCAGCAAAACACCACAGGAGTGTTCAGCGTGAGTCACGGACACATCTTCGAAGCCGCTACGCCTGCCGACGTGACGATGCACGCTGCAATCCCCGGAAGCCGTTACGAGGCTATCTTGCTGCCCGACGCCGCTAACTCGCGTGTCGTTGAGTTTAATCTCAACAACGGCCACGACGCGCCTTTCGTATGGACGATGCCCGTAACTCTCGAAAAAGGCAAAAAATATCACTACACAACCGTTCGACTCAGTCGCACCGCTGCCGAAGTGAGCGGCTCGATTGTGCCTTGGGATGAGACTGTCGACGATTCCGAAAACATTGCTAAATAGCCACTAAAACATAAATCATTATGAAGAAATTATCAGTCATACTGTTCGCCGCGGCGGCTTTGGCAACCGCTTCGTGCTCCAACGACGAAGTGCCTGCTGCCGACGGCGCTCGTGCTTCGTTTACGGCAACTATCGCCGGAACTCGTGCTATCAATACTTCATGGGAGGCTGACGACGCTATCGGCATTACCGGAACCACCGGCGCCGCGACCTACTCGAACGTAAAATATGTAACCGCCAACGCCGACGGCGTCTTTACTGTTGCCACCCCGGGCGAAGAAATATACTATCAAAGCAACGACGACGTTACCTTTACCGCCTACTATCCGTGGACGGCGTTCAACGGCGCCAACGTCGAGCCTATCGCTTTCGACTCTCGCAACCAGGCGCAAAGCAAGTCGTTCGACTACCTTTGGGCACAAGCTGTCGGCAAAAAGTCGAGCCCGAACGTGGCGTTCGCCTTTGCTCACAAGATGTCGAAAGTCGTGCTGACCGTCAAGAAAGGTGTCGACGTGTCGTTCGCCGAGGTGAAAGATGCGCACATGTTGTTGAGCGGATTCAAGCAGACCGGCAGTTTTGACGTCGTAACCGGCGTGGCTTCCGCTACGGGCGAAGTTTGCACCGATTATAAGTTCGCCGGAGCCACGGTAGCCGACCAAAACGCTCCGTCGACGCTCGATGCCGACGCCGAAACCGTTGCCTATACGTTGATTCTTGCGCCGCAGGCGTTCGCCGCACAGCCCACTCTGACCGCGCAACTCGTCGACCGCCAAAGTTTCAGCACACCCATCGACTTTACAGCCGCTAACCGCAACGCCGGCGACGCAAATCCCGTCAACAGCTGGGTTGCAGGTCGTCAATACAACATCAGCGTTTCGCTCCACAAAACGTCGATAACCGTCGAAGGCTGCACTATTACAAACTGGGTGGAAGCCGACGGAGGTAATTTTGATGCTAAATAATTTCTAACAAAACATCATTCAACATATGAAAACTTTAAAATATATCACATTTGCGTTTGCAGCCCTTTCGTTTGCAGCTTGTAACAACGACGAAGCACCTGTCGCCAACGGCGTAGCAGCAAAAATCTCTGCCGGATTGACCACTTCGACGCGCGCCGTCGATGGCAATTGGAATGCCGACGCTATCGGCGTGATGGTTGTCGATGCGCCCACAAGCAACATGGAAGACCTCTACAAAAACGTGCGTTACTCGACAACCTCGACCGGCGCCGTTGCCGATTTTACTTGTCCTGCAGCCGACGGAATCTTCTTCCAAGATGCTACCGAAACGGTCACGTTCGCGGCATATGCTCCTTATCAGCAATCAGCGGCTAACTCCCTGCCGGGAACCGATGCCGACGGCGTTATCGACGTCAACACAGAAACCAACAACACCGCCGAACTCCAAGAAAGCATCGACTTCCTTTGGGCTTCAGGTGCCGTTGCTTCGCGCAAATCGCCGCAAGTGACTTTTGTCAAAGTGTCGGACCAAGCCGACTACTCGTTCCATCACAAGATGTCGCGAATCATCGTCTCGTTTGCTACGTCGACCGACGACGGATTCGAGGCTGACGACATTTTCGACGTTACCAACTACACCTTGGCGGGGCTTGTCCATTCAGGTACCTTCAACGTCGTTACCGGCGTGGCTACTGCTACAGGTAGTCAAAAACCTGTTACAATCAACAACTGGAATTCGACAACTGAAGGCAATGTTGTTAGTTTTAAAGGCATCATCCTTCCCCAGACGGCGAATGTGGCTTTTGATATCACCCTCTTCGGTCAAAATTACTCGTCTTCGCTTTTCCCCGCTACTTTTGAGCCGGGTAAAACATATCACTACACTTTAACTCTCAAGAAAACCGGTCTTCAAGTAGTCGGCTCAACGATTACCGATTGGGAAGACAACGATGTCGATTTTTCCGGCGATGCTGAAATGTCTACTATTATTTAATTTGTAAAATAAGTTATAGCAATGAAACTCTATAAATTAACATCATTCGTGGCACTGGCAGTGCTTACTGCGTGCTCGAGCGAAGAAATAACCTCTCTCGAAGGGAATTGTGAATTGCGCTTGACGTCGACAATCGAAAACACTCGCGTGGCTACTGATGACGTGTCTACTCAGTCGAAGCGACTCGTCCCCGGCGAAACCGTTAAGGTGTGGGTCGAAGATGCGACTACCGACGACGTTCTCTACGAAGCGAAT
>JBJEDO010000040.1:0-5472 GCA_051872155.1 Candidatus Limisoma sp. | reverse complement strand
TCGATAGTTATAATCGTTGCATAACTCTTACGACGGTTTCTTCTTTCCAAGCGCTGAAGTCGCCGAGCAGGATGTGTCGACGGGCTTCGCCGACGAGCCAGAGGTAGAAAGCAAGGTTGTGGATTGAGGCAATCTGCATGGCGAGGAGCTCTTGAGCGGCGAAGAGGTGTCGCAGGTAGGCGCGTGAGTAGATGTGGTCGACAGCAGCGGCGCCGTCGGCTTCGATTGGCTCGAAGTCGTCAGCCCATTTGCGGTTGCGCATGTTCATTATGCCGTTTTTGGTGAAGAGCATACCGTTTCTGCCGTTACGAGTCGGCATAACGCAGTCCATCATGTCGACGCCGCGGCTGATTGCTTCGAGGATGTTTGCGGGCGTGCCTACACCCATCAGGTAGCGCGGCTTGTCGGTAGGGAGGATGTCGTTGACCAGTTCAATCATTTCGTACATCTTCTCGGTAGGTTCGCCGACGGCAAGTCCGCCGATGGCATTACCTTCGGCGCCCAAATCTCTGACAAATTTGGCAGATTCGGTGCGCAGGTCGGGGTAGACGCAACCCTGAACGATGGGGAAAAACGTCTGTCGATAGCCGTATTTGCCCTCGGTTTCGTTGAAATGATTCCAGCCGCGGCGCAGCCAATTGTGCGTCAGAGCGAGTGACTTTTTGGCATACGAGTAGTCGGAATCGCCGGGAGGACATTCGTCGAGTGCCATCATAATATCGGCACCGATTGAGCGCTGGATGTCGACAACGCCTTCGGGGGTGAACAGGTGCTTCGAGCCGTCGATGTGCGAGCGGAAGTAGGCGCCTTCTTCGCGTAGGCGGCGGTTTGCCGAGAGCGAGAACACTTGAAATCCTCCGCTGTCGGTAAGGATGGGGCGGTTCCACGAGTTGAACTTATGCAGACCGCCTGCTTGCTCGAGGATGGCAGTGCCTGGACGCAGGTAGAGGTGATAGGTGTTGCCCAAGATGATTTGGGCTTTCACTTGCTCTTCCAACTCCGTGACGTGCACGCCTTTAACCGAGCCGACGGTTCCTACGGGCATAAATATCGGTGTCTCAATGGTGCCGTGGTCGGTGGTTATCACGCCTGCGCGGGCGTTACTGTTTATGTCTTGTGCTTCTAATTTGAAATCCATATTGGCGCTTTGAGTCCACAAAATTACATAGAATTATTTGATTTTCGACGTATTTTGCCGGGAAATGTTATCAATCGCGGTTTGGCACGGTTATTGTAACATATCGATGTAGAACAAAAAAACGAATTTGATTATGAATTTCGACAATTTTACAATTAAGTCACAAGAAGCCATTCAGATGGCTGTCGACACTGTGCGACGCAACGGTGGACAGGTCGTTGAGCCTGAACATCTGTTGAAAGCAGTGATTGTTAAAGGTGAGTCGGTTGTAAAATTTATTTTCCAAAAGTTGGGAGTCAACCCGCAAACGGTCGACGCACAATTGGAGAAAGTAATATCGACTCAGCCAAAAGTTTCGGGCGGCGAGCAGTATCTGTCGCGCCAAGCCAACGACGTGCTTCAAAACGCAGTAACGAGTGCGCACGACCTGGGCGATGAGTTTGTAACAATAGAGGGCATTCTGCTCGGTTTGCTCAAGACCGAATGCAACGCATCGAAGATTCTTAAGGATGCCGGTATGACCGAGCGCGAGCTCCGTGCCGCCATCGACGAACTTCGCAAAGGCAACAAGGCAACGACCCAAAGTGCCGAAGACCGTTATAATGCGTTGAGCAAGTATGCCATCAACCTTAACGAGCGCGCTCGTACCGGCAAACTCGACCCGGTCATCGGTCGCGACGACGAGATTCGTCGTGTGTTGCAGATATTGAGCCGCCGTACGAAGAACAACCCCATTTTGGTGGGAGAGCCGGGTACCGGTAAGACGGCGATTGCCGAAGGATTGGCGCAGCGTATCGTCAGAGGCGACGTGCCCGAAAATCTGAAGTCGAAGCAACTCTATTCGCTCGATATGGGTGCGCTGATTGCCGGCGCAAAGTATAAGGGCGAATTCGAGGAACGTCTGAAAGCCATTGTCAACGAGGTGACGCAAAGCGACGGCGAGATAATCTTGTTTATCGACGAGATTCACACACTTGTCGGCGCCGGAAAAGGCGAAGGTGCTATGGATGCCGCCAACATCCTCAAGCCTGCGCTTGCTCGAGGCGATATGCGTAGCATCGGTGCAACCACGCTCGACGAATATCAGAAGTATTTCGAGAAAGATAAGGCTCTCGAGCGTCGTTTCCAAATCGTGATGGTCGACGAGCCCGACGAAATGAGCAGCATCGCCATCCTGCGAGGTCTTAAAGAGCGTTACGAAAACCACCACAAGGTGCGTATCCTCGACGAAGCCATCATCGCCGCCGTGCAACTCTCGCAACGCTACATCACCGACCGATTCCTCCCCGATAAGGCTATCGACCTAATCGACGAAGCCGCCTCGAAGTTGAGAATCGAAATCGACTCAGTGCCGCAGGCACTCGATGAGATTATTCGTAAGATTGCTCAACTCGAAATCGAGCGCGAAGCACTCCGCCGCGAAGGTGAGTCGGAGAAGATTGCTCAAATCGAGAAAGAACTGGCTCGTCTGCAAGAAGAGCGTAGCAACTATATGGCGAAATGGACTGCCGAGAAAGACCTTATCAACAAGATTCAACAGAACAAGGTCGACATCGAAAACCTCAAGTTTGAAGCCGAACGAGCCGAACGCGACGGCGACTACGCTCGCGTGGCAGAGATTCGCTATTCGCGCATCAAGACTAAGGAGGACGAAAATTCCGCCTACGAGGCTAAACTGCGCGACATGCAGGGCGATAAGTCGCTCATCAAGCAAGAGGTCGACGCTGAAGACGTTGCCGACATCGTGTCGCGTTGGACCGGCATTCCCGTGTCGAAGATGGTAAAAAGCGAGCGTGAGAAGCTCCTTCACCTCGAAGAAGAACTTCATCGCCGCGTGGTAGGGCAAGACGAAGCAATCTGCGCCATTGCCGACGCCATTCGTCGTAGCCGTGCCGGGCTCAACGACCCGAATCGTCCTATCGGCTCGTTTATCTTCCTCGGAACAACCGGCGTGGGTAAAACCGAACTTGCCAAGGCGCTTGCCGACTACCTCTTCAACGACGAAGCCGCTATGACGCGTATTGATATGAGCGAGTATCAAGACAAATTCTCGACAACTCGACTCATTGGTCCTCCTCCCGGCTACGTCGGCTACGAAGAAGGCGGACAACTCACCGAGGCAGTGCGCCGCAAACCGTATTCGGTTGTGCTCTTCGACGAAATCGAAAAAGCGCATCCCGACGTGTTCAACGTGCTGTTGCAAGTGCTCGACGACGGTCGATTGACCGACAACAAAGGTCGTACGGTCAACTTCAAGAACACGATTATCATCATGACGTCGAATATGGGTTCGTCGCTCATTCGTGACCGCTTTGCATCGATGACCGACGCCAATCGCGAGCAGACCGTTGAGGCTACAAAGCGCGACGTGCTCGAGATGCTTAAGTCGAATGTCCGTCCGGAGTTTTTGAACCGTATCGATGAGGTGATAATGTTTGCACCGTTGACCAAAGAGCAAATTCGTAGCATCGTCAGCTTGCAGATTGACGGGCTTAAGCGCAAACTTGCCGAAACGGGCATCAACCTTTCGATTACCGACGCGGCACTTACGCTGCTTGCAGAGCGAGGCTACGACCCCGAATTCGGTGCTCGTCCCGTGCGCCGTGTGGTTCAGCGCGACATCCTCAATCGCTTGTCGAAGAGCATCCTTGCCGGCGACGTCGACCGCCTTCACGGCATCGTTGTTGACGCCCACGGCGACTCGTTCGAATTCCGTAACGAATAATAATTGCGTTCTCATAATAAATAAAGATGGTGTATCAAAATTTGTTTTTGTTACACCATCTTTTGTTTTGCTCGCCCGAGAAATGATGCTGCTTAGTCGTTGTGGTATACTTCGGCGAAGTAGAGGTTGTAGACCGAACCTCGATTCTCTTCCGTCTATCATCACAACCGAACCTCTCGCAAGGTTCGACCTTTCTATATGGCATTACGTCACCGGGCTAAGTACCTCCGGCACTGAGCCCGGCGTTACCCACAATTGACGCCCCTCCGGGGCTTTTCATCATCATCGTATCTTCGACACGATAAAGATGCTATGGTAGCTTCAAAGCACTTCATAACAAAGAAGACTGAGATTCGCACGCATTAACCGATTGCCGCAATCACTACAAGTTTGCATCCCGGTAATGTCTATTTGTAGTAGCCGATGGCGATTTGCAGGTGTTGGCGGAAGGTTCCGTAGGTGTCGGGTTTAAATAAAGTAAGCCTCACGATGCGGTCGCGGTCGTCGGAGACGTATGCGATGCGTTCCGGCGTGCCGTCGACCACTGCCGCATCGGGGATGTTTCTGCCGCTTTGCCCGTAGAGCGCCGTCTGAAGAAGCGGCAAAATCTGCATAAGTTGCATCGGATTGCTCTCTGTCAAGCACAAAGCGGCAGCCATTGCCAGGTCGATATTTGCGTCGCTTCTAACCGGTCCGGAGGCGCTGAACGTTGCCGACTTTTCCGCCGATAATGCAACCAAATTAAAGCCGTTCCACGTCATTTGGTACGTTCCGACTTCTGCAGGCAACGTCTCGCCGTACGCTACCGCGTTGTCGTCGATTTTGCTCAGCCGCAGGTCGCTGATAAGTGCCGTGGCGGTGAGCGCGCCGACGAAGTGCACTTCGCCGGCACTGTAGGTAATGTCGGTGATTTCTTCGCTCGACGCTGCGCTGTGAATGGCACGAATGACGCGTCCGTGGTCGTCATATGTCAGACTAACCGACTCGCTGCGAAGCAGTTGCATATCGGTGTCGTATTCGCTGAGAGCGATGCTTTTGACGATGTTGTAGGCGTCGGTAAATGCGATTTCGCCGGGCGGCGCAGTCGGGTTGTCGGGTATGCCGGGACTGTCCGGGTCGTCGGGCGTATCGGGATTGTCGGGATTGACAGGCGCGTCGGCTGCGGCTTGCGTAAGCCGAAACTCGAGCGTGTCGAACCCGGAGCGCACAACGATGGTTGCCGAGCGCTCGGCGGCTGACGTGTTGGCATCGACTGTTGCCTTGAGCGTGTATTCGCCCGCTTCGCCGACGTCTTCCGACAGGCTGAACCATTCGCTGTCGCCTTTGACGTAGCTGTACCAACTGCCGTAGGCGGTGAACGTGCCCAGGGCAACTTCGGCGGCTTCGGCGTCGACCGTAACGTCGGCATTGTTGCCCGACAGACCTTTGTCAGGGTCGCTCGGTTCGTTGCATCCCGCCGCAAGACAGGTTGTGATGATTAGAAAATAATATCGCAAATCCATTTTTTACCACTTGTCAGGGAATAGCATAGAATCCTTCAATAACGTAATCGCTATTATTTTCAATATAGTCATCAGACATAATTGTGCTCAAATTTGTAAAAAAATTT
>JBJEDO010000039.1:0-5528 GCA_051872155.1 Candidatus Limisoma sp. | reverse complement strand
CAATCTGAAAAACTTCGTTTTTCGCTTGTTTTTTCGCTCGCCTTGCACTACTTTTTGATAAAGTAGGCTGCGGCTCGGGAAAAACAATCTGAAAAACTTCGTTTTTCGCTTGTTTTTTCGCTCGCCTTGCACTACTTTTGACCCCGAAAATAATCGTCGGCGAACAAAATGTGTATCGCAGGCGTTAATAGAGTAGTATGGACAACGAAACAAAACAATCGAAGTTAGACCTACGCTATATACGAATGGCGCGAATATGGGCTGAAAACTCGTACTGTCGCCGTCGTCAAGTGGGGGCATTGATTGTAAAGGACAAGATGATTATATCCGACGGATTCAACGGCACACCGTCGGGGTTCGACAATGTGTGCGAAGACGCCGACAACCATACATTTCCTTATGTGCTTCATGCCGAAGCAAACGCCATAACAAAGGTAGCGCGAAGCAACAACAGCAGCGAGGGCGCTACGCTTTACGTCACGGCGGCTCCTTGCATCGAATGCGCCAAACTGATTATCCAAGCCGGCATCCGTCGCGTGGTTTTCAGCGAATATTATCGCATTGCCGACGGACTTGAATTGCTCAAAAAAGCAGGAATTGAATGTGTATTTGTCGACGATTCTAAAAAAGTAGACTAAATAACGACAACTAAACAAGGATACGAAAAAAGTTTATCGAATGAGACTGAAACATAACCCGATAATTTGGTTTCCACTGGTTATTGCAGCATCTATTGTGCTCGGAATAATTGTCGGAAACCACATTTCGACAAAGAAATTCATCACCGACAAAGACCGCAAAATCAATACGGTGCTGAATCTTATCGAGAGCGAATATGTCGACACGGTCGACATCAAGGAACTCGTCGAGCTGACGATTCCGAAGATCATCTCGAATCTCGACCCCCACTCCTACTACATTCCGGCGAAGGACGTGCGCGCCACCAACGATGACCTTAACGGGTCGATTAGCGGCATCGGCATCACGTTTTCGATGCTCAACGACTCGGCGCACGTGCTGGAGATAGTGCCGGGCGGTCCGGCTGAAAAGGCGGGAATTCTTGCCGGCGACCGAATCATTTCGGTCAACGACTCGTCGATTGTTGGCCCGACGATTTCGTCGGAGAAGGTGATGTCGATGATTCGCGGCGAGCGCGACACGAAGGTTAAAATCGGCATACGCCGCAACAATAGTCGCAAGCCGCTGACATTCGAAATCACTCGCGGCGACATTCCTATCAATACCGTCGACGCAGCCTATCTACTCGAAAAAGGCATCGGTTATATCAAAGTCAACAAGTTCGGACGCTATACCTACGACGAATTTTTGACGGCTCTGGTTAACCTCAGCGAAGATGGCGCCACGAAGTATGTCGTCGACCTGCGCGGCAATGCCGGAGGTTTTATGGAAATGGCAACGCTGATGGCTAACGAATTCTTGTCGAAGGGCGAACTGATAGTCTACACGAAGGGACGCGACTCGCGCGAGAACATACAAGTGTGGAGCGACAACAACGGCTCATTCCACGACGCACAACTGGCAGTGCTCATCGACGAATATTCGGCGTCGGCGAGCGAAATCTTTGCCGGAGCCATCCAAGACAACGACCGCGGACTCGTTATCGGTCGCCGCTCGTTCGGCAAAGGTCTGGTGCAAAAACAAACTTACTTGCCCGACAGTAGTGCAATTCGTCTGACGATTGCCCGCTACTACACGCCGTCGGGGCGCTGCGTGCAGAAAGACTACAAAGCAGGCGACGAAAGCACCTACTCGATGGAACTCTACGACCGCTACAGCAACGGCGAGATTTTCAACGCCGACAGCATCAAAATCGACAAGAGCAAGATATTTACCACCGTCGGCGGACGCACCGTCTATGGCGGTGGCGGCATCATCCCCGACATATTCGTGCCCACCGACACTACCGGCATGACGTCCTACTACGTGGCTTGCGCCAACAAGGGGCTGCTACAGCGTTATGCTTTTGCCTACACCGACATCAATCGCGACCGCTTTAGCAAGATTAAAGACGTCGACAAGCTGATGCGCATCCTGCCGAGCGACGACGCGTTGACCTACGACTTTATCATGTATGCCAAAGACAACGGCGTGCCCGTGCGCTGGTTCTACATCAATATGTCGCGCAAACTCATTGCTCGCCAACTCAAAGCACTGATTGCCCGCGACGTGATTGGCGCCGAAGCAGGCTACCGCATACAAAACAAGTACGACAACACCGTACAGGCTGCCGTCAAAGCTCTCAAGGCAGGCAAGGCAACGCCTCCCGTCACCGAGGGAAGCACCAACACCGACAAAACAGCAAAGAATGGACAAAACCGAATTACGCAAAATTGTCCGTCGCCGCAAAGCGGAAATGCGCTCCGACGCGAAGGCTCAGGCAGAACGACAAGCCACAGCGCGGCTAATGGGCTTGCCGGAGTTTGTTAGCGCACGAACTGTGCTGGCTTACCACGCACTGCCCGACGAACTGAGTACGGCGCAACTGCTTGCCGCAGCCGGCGACAAAGAGTTATACCTGCCGCGCGTCAACGGCGACGAACTGGAAATCGTTGCCTACAATCCGGCAACATTGGCTTGCGGCGCCTACGGCATTCAGGAACCAGTCGGCGACACGACTGTCGCGATTGAAAGCATCGACGCCGTTATCGTCCCGGCAATGGCTTACGACCGATCAGGCAACCGACTCGGGCGAGGTCGAGGCTACTACGACCGACTGCTCGCCGGCTCACGATGCAAAAAAATAGGCTTCGTCTACAACTGTCAGATTGTCGATTGCGTACCCACCGACCCGTTCGACGTTGCCGTCGATGTAATTGTAACCGATAAACAAATCATCCGATATTAACCGCTATGGCTTTAGTAACACCCCAAACTCGTCTCGCCGACGTCATCGTGGCAGAACCGTCGGTAATCCCCGTTGTCAACCGCTTCGGCATCTCGCTTGGCGTGGGCGACAAAACCACCGACGAGATTTGCCGTGCGCGCGGCATTGACGTCAACTTCTTCCTGACAATCATCAATGCCTACATCTTCGAGTCGTTCTACCCCGACAAGCACTTCCGGTCGTTCGGCGCTCGCGAAGTGATCGACTACCTCCGACAGACCAACGAGTCGTATGTGCGCAACCAACTACCCAACATCGAACGCCACTTCAACGCACTGATAAGCCGTAGCAACTCCGCCAACAACCTGTCGCTGCTCTTCGACCTCTACAAAGAAGTACGCGCAGCCATCGAGCAACGCATCAAAGACGACAACCCGTGGTTCGACCGTATACTCCACCAAGAGAGCAACATCGAAGCCGGCGCCGTCCAAATCAACCCCGACGACGTTAACGCCGACAACGACGATGCCATCAGCGACACGCTCGACGACCTGGTAAACATGTTCGTAATTCACCTCCGCGGCGACTACGACGCAAACCTTTGCCACGCCGTGCTCTTCGCCATCATCAGCCTGAAAAAAGACATTTGCCAGAACAATCGCATTCGCAACCGCGTGCTCTACCCGCTGTCGCGAGCCATTGACAAAGCATACAACAAATAACGATGGCTACACGAGTAAACATAATAATCGGCGACGTGCTGCTGGCTGCCGGCATCAAACACCTGCTGCGCAACCTGTTCGGAATCGATGCCACGACGATGACCGCGCCACCCGAAAGCGGTGCCTCCGAGCAGTCGTGCGAACTTACCATTACCGACTGCAACTGCTTTGCCACGAATGCAGCCTTCTTTGTGCCGCGCCGCAACCGCGTACTGCTCATCACCGACAGCGAAACACCTGCAGACCAAGGCATTGCCACCCTGAACCGCCGCGACACGGAAGACGCCATAATAGAACGTCTCGCCGACGTTGTGCGCCGCTCGTGCGCCACCGCCGACGATTCAAACCAACTCTCGCAGCGCGAAATCGAAGTACTCCGTTTCGTTGCACAAGGGCTTCTCAACAAAGAAATTGCCGACCGACTCAACATCAGCATCAACACCGTGCTGAGCCACCGCAAAAACATCACCGCCAAACTCGGCATCAAAAGCGCCTCCGCCCTCAGCGTCTACGCTATCATTAACGGATACATTTAAATCATCTGATTAATGTAATTAAGCAAAAAGTCTTCCACTCCGATGTAAAGGATGCCCGATTCATCGTACCAACGTACTATGTAATCCCGTACAACAACAATCTTCACAAAAGAGTCGTTTATTCGTTTTAGAGAATTGATTTCTTGTTGTCGTTTACTTTCTTCAGCAACGGTTAATGCCGATTGTATGTAATAGCGACCATGTCCTCGATGGCACACAAAATCGACCTCTAACAGAGAACGTTGACGTTTTCCATCCGCATTGATAACCGAAGTCTCGACGACACCCACATCTACGCTGAATCCACGCGCTGTCAACTCATTATAGATAATGTTCTCCATAATGTGATTCTCTTCTTGCTGACGGAAATTCAGCCGTGCATTCCTCAGACCCACATCACTATAAAAATACTTCTGCTGTGCGCCTATATATTTTCTTCCCTTAATATCGAAGCGCTCAGCTTTTTTCAAAATGAAGGCATCTAAGAAACAATCTATATAAGCGGAAATCGTATTATGTGAAATGTTGATATGTTTTTCCGACTTAAAAGTGTTCTCAAGTCTTGAAGTATTAGTCAGACTGCCAACAGAAGACGCCAAAATGTTAAGCAAATCACCTAAAATCTCCTTCGAGCCTTTTAGGTTGTTGCGTTCAACGACATCGGTAATATAAGTGCGCTCGAAAAGACCTTGAAGATAAGCTGCTTTATCTGCATGTCCGGTCTTACTCAACACAAAGGGCATACCTCCATACATCATAAATTCTGCCCAAGCCATTCGCGAGTCGCCTTGGTAAGCAGATATAAACTCATCAAATGTGAGTGGATTGATGCGAATCTCCTCACCTCGGTCTTTAAATTCGGTAAGTATGTCAACCGACAACATCTTTGAATTGCTTCCGGTTACATATAAATCGACATTCGGCAGATTCTTCAGCCCCAACAGAACATCAACAAATCCGATTTTTGCTTGCGGATTGTTCGGCAAATATGGATTCGCTATGCTCTCAACCTTCTGTATCTCATCCAACAAGACATAAAAATAACGCGACCTATCGGCACACAGTTCTCTTATATATTTGCCGAGTTCCAACGGATTGCGATACTGCATATTTACGTCTTCGTCGAGCGCCAACATAATAATATTGCGGTCCTCTACACCTTCATCAAGCAGATGGTTGCGAAATAGAACATTAAGGAAATAAGACTTGCCGCATCGTCGGATGCCCGTCACAATCTTAATCATTCCATCATGCTTTTTAGCAACCAATTGCTTCAAGTATCTGTCTCTTCTTATCACCATGCTATGTACTTTTTTTGTGCAATGTCACACTTTTCGTCTGTAAAGGTACTATTATTTTCCAAAACGAAGGACTTCTTACGTACTTTTTTTGTGCAATGTCACACTTTTCGTCTGCAAGCATAGC
>JBJEDO010000038.1:0-24704 GCA_051872155.1 Candidatus Limisoma sp. | reverse complement strand
AAAAAGTTGTCCAAAACGAAAATTGTTTTGCATTTTCGGAAATACATATTATCTTTGCAGGCGAATAACGAACCCACACAAAAAAAAGATAGGAAAAATGATAACAACAGTAGAAAAGAGAGACGGACGAGTAGTCGGCTACAACGAAGAAAAGATAAAAGCAGCCATCCGCAAGGCGATGCTTCAAACCGAAAAAGGCGAAGACGAAAGTCTGATACAAAAGATTGCCGACCGCGTCGGATTTAACGGTCGCGAACGCATGACGGTCGAAGAAATCCAAGACATGGTCGAAGCCGAACTGATGAAAAGTTCGCGCAAGGAAGTGGCAAAGAAATACATTGCCTACCGCGACCGTCGCAGCATTGCGCGCCGTGCAAAGACTCGCGATATTTTTTTGGAAATCATCGACGCCAAGTCGAACGACATAACGCGCGAAAACGCCAACATGAACGCCGATTCGCCTGCAGGAATGATGATGAAGTTCGCCAGCGAAACGACCAAGCCGTTTGTCGATGACTATCTTCTGTCCCCCGAGTCGAAAGAAGCCGTTGCAGGCAACTATCTGCACATCCACGACAAAGACTACTACCCGACGAAGAGCCTGACGTGCGTGCAACACCCGCTCGACAAGGTGTTGCGCTACGGATTCGTTGCCGGACACGGCGAATCGCGCCCCGCAAAGCGTATCGAAACGGCAAGCATCATCGCTTGTATCTCGTTGGAAACCGCACAAAACGAGATGCACGGAGGTCAAGCCATCCCGGCATTCGACTTCTACTTGGCGCCCTATGTGCGCAGTTCGTTCGTCGAAGAAGTTCGCAACATAGAAGAACTCGAAGGCGTCGACTATAGCGACCTCTACCAAGCGCCGCTCGACGACTACATCCAACGTCCGCTGACAGGGTTGACCGGTCGCGACCGCGCACTTCAGCACGCCGTCAACAAGACCGTAGGACGCGTTCACCAAGCCATGGAAGCGTTTATCCACAACATGAACACAATCCACTCTCGCGGCGGAAACCAAGTAGTATTCAGCTCAATCAACTACGGCACCGACACGTCGGCTGAAGGTCGCTGCATCATGCGCGAACTGCTCAACTCCACCTACGAAGGCGTGGGCAACGGCGCTACGGCAATCTTCCCCATACAAATATGGAAGAAAAAACGAGGCGTCAACTACCTGCCCGAAGACCGCAACTACGACCTCTACAAGCTTGCTTGCAAGGTGACAGCCCGCAGATTCTTCCCCAACTTCGTAAACCTCGACGCAACATTCAACCACCACGAAAAGTGGCGCGCCGACGACCCCAACCGCTACCTCTACGAAGTGGCTACGATGGGCTGCCGCACGCGCGTGTTCGAAAACCGCTACGGCGAAAAGACATCGGTGGGACGCGGCAACTTGTCGTTTTCGACAATCAACATCGTTCGCCTCGCACTTGAATGCCGCGCAATCCAAGACACCGAAGAGCGCATCAACGCATTCTTCTCAAAACTCGACCACATGCTCGAAGTGACGGCTAATCAGTTGTGCGAACGCTTCGAATTCCAGAAGACGGCGAAAGCCAAGCAATTCCCGTTGCTTATGTCGAAGCTTTGGAACGGCTGCGAGGGGCTCAAGCAAGGCGACACCATCGAGAGCGTAATCAACCAAGGTACGCTCGGCATCGGATTTATCGGCTTGGCGGAATGTCTTATTGCTCTTACCGGCAAACACCACGGCGAAAGCGAAGAAAGCCAGAAACTCGGTCTGAAGATTGTATCGTATATGCGCAGCAAGGCTAACGAATTCTGCGAACGCTACAACCACAACTTCAGCGTGTTGGCAACTCCGGCGGAAGGTCTGTCGGGACGCTTCACCAAGCGCGACCGCAAAACCTTCGGCATCATCGAAGGCATTACCGACAAAGACTACTACACCAACTCCAACCACGTTCCCGTTTGGTATAAATGCAGTCCGAAGCACAAGGCAATGATTGAGGCGCCCTACCACGAACTTACCCGCGGCGGACACATCTTCTACGTGGAAATCGACGGCGACGCAACCCACAACCCGAAAGCCATCAGCGACATCGTTGACCTCATCGACAAATATAACATCGGCTACGGTTCGGTCAACCACAACCGCAACCGCTGCATGGATTGCGGCTACGAAGATGCAACCGAAGGTCTCGACACCTGCCCAAAATGCGGTAGTAAAGCCATCGACAAACTCCAACGCATCACGGGCTATTTGGTAGGCACAACCGACCGCTGGAACAGTGCAAAATTGGCTGAACTGCGCGACCGCGTCGTTCACAAATAAGACAAATTCCATACTTATATAACATGGACATCCGCATTCTCGACATCGTAGAAGGCACAAGCGTCGACGGTCCCGGGCTACGCACGTCAATCTACATGGCAGGCTGCCGACATCACTGCCCGGGCTGCCACAACCCGCAGTCGTGGGACTTCGAGGCAGGAAAGCCGATGAGCGACGACGAAATTATCCGAATCGTGGCGTTCAACGATTTCGACGTGACCCTCTCCGGCGGCGACCCGATGTATCAACCCCATACGGTGGCTCACCTGTGCCGACGCATCAAGGAGGAAACCGGCAAACGAATTTGGTGCTACACCGGATTCTTGTGGGAGCAACTGACCGCAAACCCTGACACTCGAGAAGCACTGCGCTGGATTGACGTCGTCGTCGACGGGCAATTCGTTGAGGCTCAAGCCGACACATCGCTTCTGTTCCGCGGCAGCGCCAATCAGCGCATCATCGACGTAGCCGCTTCTATCGGCAAAAACAAGCCCGTAGAACTTACCGATTTTGCTTATTTGGACTAATTCCAAATAAGCAAAATCTGAATTTTTGTCGTTATGCAAGGCGCAAACCGTTTTGGAATAGCACTATCCGAGCGTTTGCGCATAATTATGAGACGAGCCCAAATATTAGCCAAATAGCTAATTTTCAGCCGATTACATTTTAGGGCAAGCAATAAATTATAACTAACTGATTTATAGTATAGTTATAGAAAAGCAAATTTTTCGGCAAAAAAATTTAGTTGCTCAATCACAATTTTTTTCCCAAATTTGCAGCGTAAATTTAAGGAAGGAATGGAATTTGAATACAAACAACGTTGGGGAAATTGTCTCCGCATCATTCGAGACAACCTCGACAAAGAGCAATACGAAGCGTGGTTCGCGCCGATAACGGCGGTGGACTACGCCGATGGTTTGCTCACGTTGCAGGTACCCTCAGCGTTTTACGCGGAACATATCGAAAGCAACTATTTGCAACTCATTTCAGCAGCGCTACGTCGCGAATTCGCCGGCGTAAAGCGTTTGCGTTATGTACATAATATAATAGAAGGTGACGCCGACACAAGTGTTGCCGACGATTCTTCACGCAGTTGCGCCGCACCGGTTCGCCAGCAAATTCCCAATCCTTTCGACCATCAAGAATATGCTCCGCTCGACTCGCAACTCAAGTCGACCTACACCTTCGACAACTATTGCGAAAGCAGCAGCAACAAACTTGCATACACCATCGCCAGCGCAATTGCCAACAACCCGAAAGAACAGACGTTCAACCCGATGTTTATCTTCGGACCGACCGGCGTGGGCAAAACCCACCTGATTCAAGCCGTTGGCAACCGCATGAAGGAGCAATATCCGCAAAGTCGCGTGCTCTACCTTAGCGCACGCACGTTTGAGTCGCAATACACGACCGCCGTGCGCAAAAACAACGTCAACGACTTTATCGGCTTCTACAAGACCATCGATATGCTCATCATCGACGACGTGCAAGAATTCGCCGGCAAAACAGGTACGCAAAACACGTTCTTCCACATATTCAACTATCTGCACAACAATCAAAAGCACCTCATCCTGTCGTGCGACTGCCCGCCCGCCGAGCTCGACGGTATGGAGCCGCGTTTGTTGTCGCGATTCAAGTGGGGTATGACCGTCGAACTGTCGCGCCCCGACATCGAACTTCGCCGCAACGTGTTCCGCCAGAAAGCCAGAGAAGCCAGCGTCAACGTCCCCGAAGAGATTATCAACTTCGTGGCTGAAAACGTCAAAGACAACGTGCGCGAAGTCGAAGGCGTATTCGTGTCGCTGCTCGCCTACGCAACGGCGCTCAACCAACCGTTTACCGTCGAACTTGCTCGCAACGTGCTGTCGAACTCTATCCGCATGTCGAAAAAGCAAATCAGCTTCGAAAACATCGTCGATGCCGTTTGCTCGCAAATGTCGGTCGACACCTCGTTGCTATACAGCAAAAGCCGCAAGCGCGACGTTGCCGACTCGCGGCAGCTCATTATGGCGTTGGCTAAAAAACACACCAAGATGTCGTCGACCAACATCGGCGCAAAACTAAACCGCGACCACGCTACCGTGCTCTACGCTTGCAAAGCTATCGACGAACGCATCTCGGTCGACAAGGAATTCCGTACAGTCGTTGAACGTATCGAAGAGACTCTTAGAAATTAATTATTCTGCACATTCATAATTGTGAGACTGTTTCACGACATCAGTTATGAAACCGACTCTTAAAAAGGTAAAAGGCATCGCTTTTTACCTTTTTTTTATGTTATATAATATAGTTGTATAATGATTATGCAATTTTTTCCAAAAATTAGTTGAAAAGTTTGTTGCATAATTCAAATATTGTACTAAATTTGCAAAAGAATAGCCGATTTAGGCTTTCGTGGCTAACAAACCTAAATTCTTCTGTTATGAGAAATAATAAGTATTCTATCTATGTGTCGAGTCTGTTCTTATCTTTATGCGCGTCATGTGTCGACGACGCTTACGACTTGCAGAAAGACATCGACTTAACTATTCAAATCGGAGGCAGCGAATTTGCCATCCCCGGCGGCGAAACAGAAGCCATCCCGGTAACTAAGATACTCAAAATCGATGCCGGCGACCTGGTTGCCATCGACGAAGCGACAGGCAACTACTACGCATCCAAGGCGGGCACGCCTTCGTCTACGTCAATCCACGTCAACGGTTTCAGCTTCGACGAGCCCGACATCGAGCCGATTTACAAAGAACTTGAATTCGTGCCCGAGACAATGCTTTATGCCAACTCGGCAGGCTCGGGAATCAACTACATTGCCGTGCTCAACGAAGAAGACTATACCACCGACTTCGAAATGAGCACCACCGACTTGCCCAAAGAAATCGAATCGCTCTCGCAAGTATACGCTGACGTAAATCTGTCGATTGACATTTCCTACAGTTCCGAACAAATCAAAAAAGCGACAATCAAAGATGTCATTGTCGACCTTCCCGACTACCTGATTGCCGAAAATGTCGAAGCCGGCAACACCGTACACGTTAGAAACGTGGAAGTGAAATCGGGCGGCAAAGTAACCGTAAACGTCAGAGTGAAAGGTTTTAACATCATCGACGGCATGATGAACTCGGCGAAACGCTCGCTCAACGTAGCAGGCACGGTGAAACTCTACGGCGAAGTCGCTGTCAACTCCAACGATATAACCGATTTGGGCATGACGATGCCGTCGTTTGTCTTCGTGTCGCAAGTCTATATCAAAGACGCCGTCAAAAGCGATAAAAAAGTGCACATCACCGGTGCAAAAGGCATTTTCAACCCCGACATCGACATAACCGTCGACCCCATCACCATCGGCGAATTGCCGAAATTCTTACGCGACCAAGACGTTGTGCTCGACCTCTATAACCCGATGATTCTATTCAAAGCTAACAACGCCACGCCGGTCAACGCCGACATCAACGCACGGCTGACAGCAACCTCCGGGACGTCAAAGGTTGTGATTACGCCTCCCTCATTCCGCATTCAGGCAAATTCAGAGCAAACCTACTGCATCTCGCCGTACGCACCCGACGATAAAACTATCGTGCACGTCAGCACGCCCGACCTGCCGAAATTGATTCAAAAGATTCCGGAGAATATCTATGTCGACGTAACGGCTACCGCCGGAAAAGAAGAAACCATCGTCAACCTCGACTCCGACTATTCGTTCGACACCGACTACTCGGTTTGGGCGCCTTTCCGTTTCGGCGACGACTTTTGCCTGACTTACAAGGACGACCTTGGCGAATGGAATGACGACATCCGGGAATACGACTTCGACGTTCTCAACGTCACGGGAACCGCTATCAACAAAGTGCCGCTCGACGTCGAAATCTCAGCGTTAGGGCTCGGCGTAGCCGACTCGTCGGGCGAACGCCACCCCATCGACGGCATTACCGCCACCGTTAAGGTCGTAGGGCAAGCCGACGACATCATCAAGGCAAACAGCACGTCGGATATCATCGTCGAAATCCGCTCGACCAAGAAAGGAAGCATCCGCCTGCTCGACGGCGTGGAAATTACGCTCAAAGCCACTGCCAACAAGTCGACGCCCGAGTCGCAACGCATCATCAACGCCAACCAAACCATCCAATTCCGCAACATTCGACTCAAGGTTCCCGGTGGCGTAAGAATCGATTTGAACTAACCTAATATCCTATGTGTTATGAAACGAATAAATTTCTTTCTTCGAACTTTGTCAATTAGCATTGCCGCTGCGATTTGCGCAACAGCATCAGCTCAATATAACAACTCCTCCTATTTTATGGAGGGAATGTCGTACCGCCATCAACTCAACCCGGCATTTGCCGCCGAACGCGGCTACATCAACATGCCGCTGTTCGTTTTGGGCAACTTGAACGTCGGAATGCAAGGCAACATCGGCGTCGACGACTTCATCTATCCCTACGATGGCGACGGCTACGACCTAACCACGTTTATGAACGCCGAGGTCGATGCCGACAAGTTTCTCAACCGCCTGCACGACCGAAACCTCCTCAACATATCGGCATCTATGCCGGTTATCAGCATGGGCTTCAACGGTTTAGGAGGCTTTAACACTATCGAAATTGGCGCAAAAGTCAACGGCTCGGCAAATCTTCCATACGAACTCTTCGAGTTTGCAAAACGTGGAATGAGCGATGCTGCGACCGAATACGAAATCCGCGACCTCAACATCCGCGCAAACGCCTACACCGAAATAGCCCTTGGCCACAGCCACCGCCTCGCCGGCGACCGCCTCTCCATCGGAGCAAAACTGAAAATGCTCATCGGATTGGCAAACATCAATGCCAACGTGAACAGCATGAAAGTGACATTGGGGCAAGATCGTTGGGCAATCGAAGCCGACGGAACCGCCGACATTTCGCTCAACAAAGCGTCGTTTACCTACGATGAAGACAACGATATCGACGGCATCGACGTCGACAAGTTCGGCATCGGCGGATTCGGTACGGCTGTCGACCTCGGCTTCGAATACGATTTCCGCGACGTTGCGCCGGGGCTGAAAATCTCCGCCGCCGTGCTCGATTTGGGCTTTATCAAGTGGAAAAAAGGCATCGCCGCACGGTTGAAAAATCAATACACGTTCGACGGCTTCGACGAGCAGATAATTATTGACGCTGACGACGATGACCCCGGCGAGCTGGAAAACCAAATTGACAAAATCACGGACGACCTCGAAGACTTTTTCAAACTCGAGGAAGACAAAAACTGCAAGGCGCGCACCACTCCTCTTGCCGCCACGCTCAACGCCGGCGTCGAATATGCGCTACCGACCTATCGCAACCTCAAATTCGGCTTGCTTTCGTCGACGCGACTAAACAGCATGCACACCTGGTCGGAGGCTCGTCTGTCTGCCAACATAGCGCCGGTAAAGTGGTTCGAGGCATCGGTAAACTATGCCTATAGCACATTCGGCTCGTCGTTTGGATGGGTCATCAACTTCCATCCGCGGGGATTCAACTTCTTCGTGGGCACCAACCACACCATGGGCAAAATCACGCCGCAGGGCATTCCCGTGGGTGACGCAAACGCACACGTCAACGTCGGTATGAACATCACCTGGGGCGGCAAATCGAAAAAAGACAAGCCGCAAGAACCTGTGTTATAACAATTATGACGCGAGGCGATGCCCGATTGAACGGTGCATCGCCTCGCTATTTCGTATCAGGCGAACGCCTACGAGAAGAAGTGAGTAAACACTTTCACCATACACTCATGGTCGAACGCCGAGCCGGTTTCCATAGCCGAATGCATCGCCCAAATCGGGTTACCCACGTCGACGCCGGCAATGTCGATTTGCGACGTCAGGATATTGCCCAAAGTTGAGCCGCCTGCCGAGTCGGAATGGTTGACAAAATACTGCACGGGCACGCCGGCTTCGCGACAGAGTTCGGCAAACACCGCCGACGAATGTGCGTCGGTCATATACTTACAGTTGGCGTTGATTTTGATAACCGGACCGCCGCCCATCAGCGGATGATTCGTCGGGTCGTACTTTTCCGGATAGTTGGGATGCGTTGCGTGTGCATTATCTGCCGAAATCATAAACGTACGCTCGATGGCTTGATAGAACGTCAGGTCGTTGCCGCCTTGCGACAAGTCGATGCGATGCAGAATGGATTTGAGCACTGGCGACGCCGCACCTTGCTTTGTGCCGCTGCCGGTTTCTTCGTTGTCGAAGATTGCCGCAACGCGCGTACACTCCGTACCACTGCCGTCGACGATGGCTTCGATGGCTGCATGCACCATACTCAGGTCGTCGATTCGTCCCGACATAACCAATTCGCCGCGAATACCTGTGCGCACCGCTTTTTGCCAATTGTAGACCATCAAGTCGAAGTCGATAATCTCCGAGCGGTCGACGCCGAGATGCTCTGCCACAGCATCGACGAGCACACTGCCTTTCTCTTTTATACTGTCGGCGAGAGCCAGCACGGGTATCATATCTTTCTGCTTCGACAATTTGTTGCCGTTGTTCACCTCGCGGTTGAAGTGGATTGCCAAGTGAGGAATCACCATCATCGGTCGGTCGAAATCGATGAGCACCGACCGTGGATGCAGGGCATCGGCACCGCGTAGCATTACGCGTCCGGCAAGCGACAGCGGACGGTCGAACCACGTGTAGAGTATCGGTCCGCCATAGACCTCCGTATTGAGGCTAACCACGCCTTCGCGAAGCATTTCGGCGTTGGGCTTGATGCGGAAGCACGGCGAATCGCTGTGCGCCGCAATGATGCGGAAGCCCGTTTCCGATGCCGGACGACTGCCGACAACGAAGGCAAACACGGCGGTATCGTTTTTGGTGGTGAAATACTTCTTTCCGGCTTTCAATTGCCATGCATCAGCAAGGTTCAGTTCCTCGAAGCCTGCATCGGTGAGCCGACGGCGAATTGTGTCGACTGCGAGGAAGTTGCACGGACTGCTGTCGAGAAACTCCAGCAGCGAATCGGTTTTGGTTTTCATATATTAATATTTTTCTGAATATTTAATGGAATGCAGGGCACGAAGGACGTTGCAAAGCGTCTGACCCCAATAGGCGTCGAAACTCTCGCGGCAAATGGCAAGATAGTCGACGATGTGTTCTTGCGGGATGTCTTTCACCGAATGAATCAAATCGTAAAGACACTGAAAAATGTCGGCGAGACACTCCGATACGCTTGCCGCTATCGGCGTGTCACTAAACTTCATGTCTTCGACGAAAACTTCGAGGAAGGTATCGTCTTCGCCCATAAGCATCTCCAGGTTGCGGCGCACGCTGTCATAGTAGATTTCGTCGAGCACGCCGTCGGCATACGTCTCCTCCAAGACCGGCAAGTCGAGGTCGGTCGCCGCTATGTAGATGCGTGGCAGAATCTTGAGCATATGGTCGATAAATTCCTCTTTTTCAACCGTTTCCACACTCTCCAGAGCGTTGCAATACTCGTTTGCCAAGCCTAAAAACAAGATGCTGTTGTTGCTTAGTTTATCCATATAGTTTGTTTTTCATTATATAGTCGTAAACACTGTCGGGCACCATAAAACGCACGTCGTCGCCGCGGCTGATGCTGTCGCGAATCTGCGTCGACGAAATCTCTATCAGCGGAGCCTCGAACGCCGTAACACCTTCGACGCCACAAGGCATTTCGTAGCCGCGCCGAGGATAGACGATTACGCCGTAGCGCTCCACAATCTGACGACTCTCGCGCCAGCGGTCGAAGATTTGCCAATTGTCTGCCCCAATAATCAGCCGAAACCGATGTTCGGGATACATCTGTGAGAGCCGATCGAGCGTATCAATCGTGTAGGACGGTTTGGGCATCGACATTTCCACGTCGCAGACCTTCACTCGTTCGCACTGCTCTACCGCACGGCGAGCCATCTCAAGCCGATGACGTTCCAATGAGGCATCGGCACTCTTCAGCGGATTTTGCGCCGAAACGGTCAGCCACACTTCGTCGACCAAACCGCTTTGGCTTAGCACGTTAGCCAATATGCAATGTCCAACGTGGATGGGATTGAAACTGCCGCCAAAGATGCCTATATTCATCGACTTACGTACTCTTTTATTATTGCTCGCGTCTGCTCTACCGCTTTCTCCAAGTCGTCGTTGACAACTCGACAATCGTAGCGGTCGGCAAACGTCATTTCGTATTCCGCCTTCGCCACGCGTCCGTCGATAGCCTCTTTGGAGTCGGTGTTGCGCTGCTCCAAGCGAGTGCGCAGAGTGGCTACGCTCGGCGGCATAATGAATAGTGCCAATGCGCTGGGGTACAAGCGTTTGACATTCAATCCGCCGCATACGTCGATGTCGAGAATCAAGTTGCGACCGCTGTCGATCACGCGACTCACTTCCGACTTGAGCGTGCCGTAGAGTCGTCCGGGATAGACCTCTTCATACTCCACGAAATCGCCGCGGGTGATGCCTTCGCGAAACTCTTCAACGGTCAAGAAATGATAGTCCACGCCATCCGTTTCGCCGGTTCGCGGCGGTCGGCTCGTTGCCGACACCGAAAACGACAAATTCAACTCAACGTCGTCGATTATTCGCTTGATTATCGTCGACTTACCCGTGCCTGACGGAGCCGATACGATGATGATTTTTCCTGTTGCCATACCGCTACATTACGTTAAGAATTTGCTCCTTGATTTGCTCCAGATGGTCCTTCATACGCACCACGATGCGCTGCAGTTCGGCATGGTTTGCCTTCGAGCCGAGGGTATTGATTTCGCGCCCCATTTCTTGGGTGATGAAGCCTAACTTTTTGCCTTGTCCGGGCTCGCCTTTCATTGTCTTGAGGAAGTAGTCGAGATGGTTTTGCAAGCGTATCTTTTCTTCGGTGATGTCGAGTTTTTCGATATAGAAAATCATCTCTTGCTCGAAGCGATTCTTGTCGTAGTCGACGCCCTGAAGTTTCTCAAGCCCGTCGACGATGCGACCGCGGATGCGCTCAATGCGCTCGCCCTCGTATTGCGGAACTTCCAAAAGCAAACTTTGAATGCCGTCGATTTTTTCTTCGAAGAATTTTTCCAAGCGGGCACCCTCTTGCGTGCGAAATTCGACAAGGCCGTCCAACGCCTCGCCGACAGCACGTCGCAAGGCTTCGACCTCGTCGGCGCCCACGCCGCGATTTTCAGGCTTAAGCACGTCGGGCATACGCAGCAGCGTTGCCGACCAGTCGGCGGGAGCGGGCACGCCCAAATCGGCAGACATTTGTTCAATCATTTCTTTGTAGCGACGCGCCATTGCTACGTTGACAACACCTGCCGCCGCAGTTTCGTTAGCCTCAACGGTTATGGTAGCTTCCACCTTACCACGCTCAAGACGCTGCGCAATGTCGCCGCGCAATCCCATTTCCGCCTCGCGATACTGCTGAGGCAACCTTACAGACAAATCCAATTGTTTACTGTTCAGAGATTTAATTTCGGCGGTAAACTTCAGTTCGCCACATTCAGCCACCGAGCTGCCGAAACCTGTCATTGAAAGTATCATATTATATATTGCTTTTTGACGCAAAGTTACCACACCGACTCAAAAATAACAAGTATTGACGTCTAATTTTCATCCTATATGCACCCTTTTTTCGCCATCTACTCACGCCGGCTTAGACTCTTAGTCGAATTGCCTGTTTAAGAGTGATTTTATTAAGTCGATGTTTACTTGCTCTTCCCTTGTCAATTTTACTTCATCGTTTTCAGACTTATACCACGACTTGAATTGAAACCATCCAAGCGCCTCTTTGTTGTCCTTGAACGTATAACCATGGCGAGCATAGATGCTTTGTTCCATCTTGGCAAGAGTGTTGTTTCGAGCAGCCAACAACCTTGCGATGGTGCCATCGTCGAAGTACGGCCCATAGGGGCTATATCCGGCGTAATATAGAATCTCTGATTTGGTAAGTATGCCCTTAGTCAGCGATTGCCATAAGTTGTCGTCGGTTCTGAACAGTTCGATAGAGGCACCGGTTGTTTCGAAGTTGCCAACAATACCGTCGTAATCTTTCAAAGTAAGCAAGTTGATAGATTCTTCTGTTTTCTCAACATAGCGAGCTTCGCCGTCGATGATAAGAATTGGTGCGGGTGCGCCCATAACTGTGCCGATTTCGAACGAACTGTCGTTGAACAACGTGCCCGACGCCTTTAATGTTTCGGGGTCGAACGTCACTGTTTTGCCTTCGCGAGTGGTATAGCTACCTTCCAAGAGAAACGTCACGATGTCGGCTTCTACATATTTTCTAAATGCACCGATTTTGTCTGAAACAGGTTCATCCGGGAATACCGACAAAACATCGACAATTTCTCGGCTGTCGGAATCACGAAAAATCAGCGTTCCGCAAGCATCGTCGAACGTAACATCGCAATTGGCATTGCAGTAGTATCTGCCGTCCTGAGTGTCAATGGATTTCCACTTACCATTCCCGTCTTCTTGTATGCACAAATAGCGTGTAAAGTCGTCGGCAGTGAGTGTTACGCCTTCAAACACATATTGTTTCGAACCTTCGGACGCTGTGGCTGACGGATTTTCGTCGGCTTTGTATTGGAAAAATATCAATCCATCTGTCCAATCCTGCCCCGTGAGTATCTCTGAGTTGCTCCTTGGACGACATTCCGCATCGCCCTTGCCGGTAGCGGCGGCTTTTCCGCTCCCGCTGCATGATGTCAGTAAAAGCGCCATCATTGTAAACTTAAAAAAAACAAACTTCATTGTTATTTTGGATTATATGCTCCGGCACAGACATTCAACAATGTGTAGGAGCAAGTGTTATAAACTATTTTCGACATAAGTATACTTCACACTATCGCAAAGATAACAAAAAATTATAAACTTCGTTGTTTCGTCAAAAAAAATATGCCGAGATGCACGGGACATACTTTCTGACACTTCATTTTTCCGTATTCAACTTTTTTGTAGTAACTTTGTGCCACAAAAGCGCAGACGGTCGGCGGCTGAGTGCAGTCGGGCGACGTCGGCGGAATTATTTATTTTATGGCATTGATTGATATATTAATTCTTACCCTTATAGTTGTTGGAGCAATTATCGGATACTGTAAAGGACTTGCCGCCGGCATCGGTAGCCTTGCCGGATTGGTTATAGGCATCTTGGCTTGCCGAATGTTTGGCAGCGTTGTTACCGAAGCAATTATGTCGATGTTCGACAATACAGAAGTGTATGTCGCCACCATTCTCGCCTACATCCTTGTCTTTTTCGTATTTTTCTTCGGAATAAAATTGGTAGCCTGGTTGCTCAAGGAGTCGCTGAAAGCACTGAACTTGGGAGGATTCGACCGCTTGAGCGGAGCCGTGTTCGGCGCACTTGAGTGGCTGTTGCTGCTCAGCGTGGTGCTCAACGGACTCTATGCACTCGCTCCCGAATTGTCGCTCTTCCACTCGTCGCATCTGCTGGGCGGACGAATTTTCGACTTCGTGATGAGTTTTGCTCCGTGGGCATGGGGTGTCGACATTATTCCCAACTCTGTAGGGTAAAACTTTTTACTGATAGATTTGTTATCCTTTCGACTTAAAAAAAGATATGGAAGAAATCAAAGACATAATCGAACCTGCCGATGCCGCCGGCAACGGCGCTGGCAGAGATTACAAATACGGTTTCGTTACCGACATCGAAACGGATGTGATTCCCGTGGGTCTGTCGGAAGACGTTGTCCGCCACATCTCAGCCGTCAAAGGCGAACCCGAGTGGCTGCTCGAGTTTCGTCTAAAGGCTTATCGCCATTGGCTGACGATGAAAATGCCCGACTGGGCACACCTTCAAATTCCGGAAATCGACTATAATGCCATCAGCTACTATGCGGCGCCTCGACAAAAGGCTAAGCCGGGGAGTATGGACGACGTCGACCCGCAACTGCGCAAGACATTCGACCGCCTCGGCATTCCGCTCGAAGAGCAAATGCGCCTGACCGGCGTTGCCGTCGATGCCGTTATGGACAGCGTGTCGGTCAAAACCACCTACCGCGACAAATTGGCTGAACTCGGCGTGATTTTTTGCTCGATTTCGGAGGCTGTCAAAGACTATCCCGACTTGGTGAAGCGCTATCTGGGCTCGGTGGTGTCGTATCGCGACAACTTTTTCGCAGCCCTCAACTCGGCAGTGTTCAGCGACGGGTCGTTTGTCTACATCCCCAAAGGCGTGCGTTGCCCGATGGAATTGTCGACCTATTTCCGCATCAACGCAGCCGGTACCGGGCAGTTTGAGCGCACGCTGATAGTTGCCGACGACGACGCATACGTGTCGTATCTCGAAGGCTGTACGGCGCCGATGCGCGACGAAAATCAGCTCCACGCCGCAATCGTCGAAATCGTTGTCGAAGACCGCGCCGAAGTGAAATATTCCACCGTGCAAAACTGGTATCCCGGCGACAGCGAAGGACGCGGCGGCATCTACAACTTCGTGACAAAACGCGGACTCTGCCGCGGTGACCGCTCGAAACTCTCGTGGACGCAAGTCGAAACAGGTTCGGCTATCACGTGGAAATACCCCAGCTGCATTCTCCGCGGCGACTATTCAGTCGGTGAATTCTACAGCGTTGCCGTTACAAACAACTTCCAACAAGCCGACACGGGTACTAAAATGATTCACATCGGCAAAAACACGACAAGTACAATCGTGTCGAAAGGCATCTCCGCCGGACGTAGCCAAAACAGCTACCGCGGTTTGGTAAAAATCGCCAAAGACGCCACCAATTGCCGCAACTATACACAATGCGACAGCCTGTTGCTCAGCGACACCTGCGGCGCTCACACGTTCCCTTACATCGACGTGCAAAACGATTCGTCTGTGGTCGAACACGAAGCTACCACGTCGAAAATCAACGAAGACCAACTCTTCTACTGCAACCAACGCGGAATAGCCACCGAAGACGCTATTGGACTGATTGTCAACGGCTACGCTAAGGAAGTAATGAACAAATTACCAATGGAATTTGCCGTCGAAGCGCAAAAACTGTTGCAAATTTCGCTCGAAGGCTCGGTGGGTTAGTTAACATAACAAACGAAGTAAATTATCACTAAAATGCTCGAAATAAAGAATTTACACGCTGAAATCAGCGGAAAAGAGATACTTAAAGGCATCAACCTGACTGTGCGTCCGGGCGAAGTGCACGCCATAATGGGCCCCAACGGCTCCGGCAAGTCGACACTCTCTGCCGTACTCACCGGACATCCCGCCTACACCGTTACCGAAGGTTCGGCAACTTTCTACGGCAAAGACCTGCTGGCGCTTTCGCCGGAAGAACGCTCTCACGAAGGGCTGTTTCTGAGTTTTCAATATCCGGTGGAAATCCCCGGCGTGTCGATGGTCAACTTTATGCGCGCCGCCCTCAACGCCAAGCGCAAATACCTCAACCTTGAGCCGCTCTCGGCAAGCGACTTCCTAAAACTAATGCGCGAAAAGCGTGCCATCGTCCAACTCGACAACAAACTGGCTTCGCGCTCGGTCAACGAAGGATTCTCCGGCGGCGAAAAGAAGCGTAACGAAATCTTCCAAATGGCTGTGCTCGAGCCTCGTCTGAGCATCCTCGACGAAACCGACTCCGGTCTCGACATCGACGCTCTGCGCATCGTGGCTGAAGGCGTCAATCGTCTAAAAACCGACAACAACGCCACAATCGTCATCACCCACTATCAACGACTGCTCGACTACATCAAGCCCGACATCGTACACGTGCTCTACAAAGGTAAAATCGTTAAAACCGCCGGTCCCGAACTCGCCCTCGAGCTCGAAGAAAAAGGCTACGACTGGATTAAGGAAGAGGTTGACAACAAATAAGAATTATGGCTGCTTTAGACCAATATATACAACTCTATAACGCCCACCGCGACACCATCGACGGCAACTCCGCTCCGGCACTCAACCGCCTGCGCCCGGCTGCCGCGAAAGTGCTCGCCGACGTAAAACTGCCCGTCAAAGGCGACGAAGACTACGAGGCTACCGACCTTGAATCAGTCTTTGCCGACGACTATGGCATAAACATCAACCGAATCGACCTCGGCGCAAATCCCACCGACGCTTTTCGCTGCGAAGTGCCCAACATGAGCACTTGCCTCTTCTTCTTGGCTAACGATGTGTTTTTCGCTTCCGACAAAGCTTATCAAAGCATTCCCGAAGGCGTCGTCATCTCGTCGCTCAAGCAGGCGGCAACAACCCATCGCGAAATCGTCGAAGCACACTACGGAAGCATCGCCGACATCAACGACCCGGCAACCGCACTCAACACGCTGTTGGCGCAAGACGGTCTGTTCGTCTACGTGCCCGAAAACGTGCGCCTCAGCAAACCCATACAACTCGTCAACATCCTCAATAGCCGCTCGCCGCTGATGGCTGTGCGTCGCATGCTTATCGTGCTCGAACGCGGTGCTCAGGCTCAGTTGCTCGTCTGCGACCACACCCAAAACAAAGACGTCGACTACCTGGCAAGCCAAGTCATCGAAATCATTGCCCGCCCGGGCGCTACGTTCGACTACTACGACATCGAAGATTCGTCGGCAACCACACGCCGCGTATCGTCGGTCTACGTCGACCAAGACGACTACTCCAACGTAATGCTCGACGGCATCACGCTTCGCAACGGATTGACCCGCAACAACTACAAAATTGACCTCAACGGCAACGACGCCGAGCTACACCTGCTCGGAATGGCTATCGCCGATGGCAGTCGACACATCGACAACCATACCGTCGTCAATCACATAGGCAAACGAAGCACGACCGACGAACTCTTCAAATACGTGCTCGACGACAACGCCACCGGCGCGTTCTCCGGACTCATTCGCGTAGCGCCGGGCGCAGAAAAAACCGCTGCTTACCAAAGCAATAAAAACATCTGCGCTTCGCCGAATGCCAAGATGCACTCCAAGCCGCAACTAATCATCGACTGCGACGACGTAAAATGCTCGCACGGCTCTACCATCGGGCAAATCGACAAAAATGCGCTGTTCTATATGCGCTCGCGCGGCGTGCCCGAACACGAGGCGCGCATTATGCTCATGCAAGCCTTTATGAACGATGTGATTGCCGGTGTGCGTATGGAGTCGCTAAAAGACCGCCTGCGTCACCTCGTCGAAAGCCGCTTCGGATGCAATCAGGCATCGTCGTGCGCTTCTTGCCGTCAAAATCAATAGAACACAAACTAAAGCCACACAAATGCTCGACATCAACAAAATACGCTCTGAATATCCCATTCTCGACCGGAAAATTTTCGACCGACAACTCGTATACCTCGACACTGCTGCCACTTCGCAGACTCCGCAATGCGTCGTCGACAAGATTTGCGACATGTATCACACCAAGAAAGCGAACGTTCACCGAGGCGTACACCAACTGTCGCAAGAAGCCACCGACTGTATGGAAAACACCCGCGAAAAGGTGCGCCGCTTCCTCAATGCCGACTCGACCGAAGAAATCATCTTCACTCGCGGCACCACCGAAGCAATCAACCTCGTGGCTTCGTCCTACGGCGAAAAACTCTGCAACGGCGACGAAATTATCCTCACCGCTATGGAGCACCATTCCAACATCGTGCCCTGGCAACTGTTGCAGCAGCGTAAGCGTATTCGTATCAACGTCGTGCCTATCAACGAAAAAGGCGAACTCCGCCAAGACATCTATGAAGATATGTTCACCGAAAACACCCGACTCGTCGCCTTCTGCCACGTGTCGAACGTGTTGGGCACCGTCAACCCGGTGAAACAAATGATAGAAATAGCCCGCCGCCACGGCGTGCCCGTCCTCGTCGACGGCGCTCAAGCGGCTCCGCATATCAGCGTCGACGTAAAAGACCTCGACGCCGACTTCTACGTTATGTCGGCTCACAAAATGTATGGACCCACCGGCGTCGGCGTGCTCTATGCCAAGAAAGAATTGCTCGAACGAATGTCGCCCTATCAAGGCGGCGGCGAGATGATTGGTAACGTATCGTTCGAGAAAACAACATTTGCCGCCCTGCCCTATAAGTTCGAAGCAGGAACACCCGACTTTGTCGGCATTGCCGCTTTCGGTGAAGCAATCGACTACATAAACCGAATCGGACTCGACAACATCGCCGACCACGAGCATCAACTCCTCGACTACGCCACTCGTCGGCTTATGGAAATCCCCGAGATGCGCATTTTCGGCACCGCCGAGCGGAAAAGCGGCGTCATCTCGTTCCTCGTCGGCAACATTCACCACTACGATATGGGCATGCTCCTCGACAAGCAAGGCGTTGCCGTCAGAACCGGACACCATTGCGCCGAACCGCTGATGCACACGCTCGGTATAGAAGGCACCGTCAGAGCTTCCTTCGGCGTCTACAATACCCGGGAAGAAATCGACGCCTTCGTCGACGCCGTAAAGCGCGCCGCCACCCTACTCGCTTAGCGCAAACAGGTTACGCTTCGGTGAATAGGTCGTCGGCTGTTACTTGTGAGTTGATGTTATTTAGCGAATAAGCGTTCTTGACAAGCCCGGAATTGCTAATAAGGGTTAGCGCTACCCTTTTTCGTGTCTTCGTCAGATGACGAAATACAGTAACTTTGCTTTGCAGATTCTCCATATATTTTTTGTCAATCAAGTACGGCTCCTCGGAATACTTGATTTCACAGACATTGATTACCTTATCGCTGCGGTCAATCAAAAGGTCGATTTGCGCACCCGGATGCTCCGAAGTAGCAGTGGTGCTCCACGCATATTCGTTCGTGATTACCCCACTTATGCCAAGGGCTTTTTTTATCTGCTCTGAATGCAACAGACAGACTCGCTCAAACGCCAACCCGAACCAAGTGTGATAAAGCGATGCAGTCTGTATTTTTGACCAATAATTGGCATCTGTTATCTTTCTCGGCTCAATAAATTTAAAATAAAACAGCGTATAGTTGTCAATGAGTTGGAATATTGCACCTTTTCTCTTCGCCCCAATTGCTTGATAACGGCGAATAAAGCCGCAATTCTCCAAGTCTTCAAGATATTTCGTCAATAAGCCGCTCGAGGAAATTTTCGCGTTCTCGACAATCTCCTCACGAGTCATACCGACCTTCTTTTTCGCCAATGCTGTGATTATATTAATATAAATCTCCGGCTGCTTGAAAAGAGACGCATAGAGTTCGGAGAACTCATTCTTCAATTTAGGATTTCGCCCGAAGAACATACTGTCGATGTTTTGAGGCAGACTCAACGAACGGTCGAGCATTGACCAATAATAAGGAATGCCGCCAAAAACCATATATGCTTCGACGATTTCGGCGCGCTCCATAGGCGTGCCTGTCGACTTGCAATAGAGTTCACATTCATGCAAATTAAATGGCTGAAGATGTATTTGCTCGTTTAGCCGATTGTGCAATCCGCCTCGATTGCGCAAAATGTTGTTTACCATCCAAGAAGTGGCGGAGCCGCAAACTATCAGCAAGATATCTTTCCGCGAAGATGCCCACGCATTCCAAAAATATTCGAACGCCGCCAAAAATCCCGACTTCGGCGAATCCATCCATGGCAATTCATCTAAAAAGACTACTTTCTTACCCTCCGGCAAACCCTTTAGATATTGCTCCAAAAGATGGAATGCCGTAATCCAGTTGGTAGGGCAAGCAGATTCCGACAAACCATAATCCTTCAGCGTCAGATAAAAGCGCAGAAGTTGCTCTTTGGTTGACGTATTTGCCATCCCCGAAAAAGTAAATGCAAACTTACCGTCAAAGACTTCTCTGACTAAATATGTCTTTCCAACACGTCTTCTACCAAATATCGCTACAAACTTTGACTCGTCAGAATCGTATGCTCTTTGCAAATCGCGTATCTCTCGTTCTCTACCTATCAACATAAGCATTGGTTTTTACTGTAGCAAAGATAATAAAAATCCTCTTACAATAGACTTCCAAATGTCGAAAAAAAATCGACATTTGGAAGTCTATCAATTTTATACCTTTCTATAATGCTGGTATACAGTTAATTAAGCAACGCCAAAAAGTGTCAATTTTTGTGCAATAGCGTTCCAAATGTGCCGATTTTATACAACATTTGGAAGCGTATCGTTGGTTTCTGGCTTAGCACCCGCTAATCAGCCACCAAATATAGCCGACATAAAGCGCGACCATTATTGCGCCCTCGGAGCGAGTAATCGTCTTATCTTTGTAGAACCATCCCGCCGACCAGAACAGTATCGACGACACGACGAGCATCACCATATCGCTCACTCCGATGTTGCCCAGCGGCAGCGGACGTACCGTAGCACTCACGCCGAGCACAAGGAAGATGTTGAACAGGTTGCTGCCAATGACGTTTCCAATGGCAATTCCGGGCTTTTTCTTAACGGCGGCAACTACCGACGTAGCCAACTCCGGCAACGACGTTCCACCGGCTACCAACGTAAGTCCGATGACCGACTCGCTGACACCTAACGAACGCGCAACGCCGCTTGCGCCGTCGACAAACAGCTGTCCGCCGACTATCAGTCCGGCAAGTCCTAACACGATGAACAGCACCGACTTCCATACGGGCATCAACTTGATTTGCTCTTCAGGCTGCTCGCCGCCATTTTTGGCAATCGAGAAAGTGTAGCGCATGAAGATTGCGAAAAAGAGCAGCAACAAAATGCCGTCAGCGCGACCGATTACGTTGTCGGCGCTGCTGTCGAGAATCATGTCGGAGGCGCATGCCACAAGAGCAAGCGACGAAAGCAGCACGAGCGGAATTTCGTTGGTTATGGTGTTTTTTTGCACCTTAATCGGCATAACGACTGCAGTCAGACCGACTATCATCAAGATGTTGAAGATGTTGCTACCCACGACGTTTCCGATAGCCAACTGCGCACAGCCCTTAATCGACGAAACAAGGCTCACCATCAGCTCCGGCGCCGACGTGCCGAACGCCACTATCGTCAGACCGATGACCAGGTCGGAGATGCCGAATCGCTTTGCCACCGACGACGAGCCGTCGGTCAAGCCGTTTGCGCCGAGCAGAATAAGCACCATCCCGCCCAAAAGAAAAAGTATATCTAAAAATAATGCCATTTCTTTAGAGTTTTACAATAAAAAAGTCACCCCGAAACCATCGGAGCGACTTTAATCCTTTTTGTTGTATCGTTGTGTAAAAATTATTTTACAGTGTCAGCAGCAACAGTGTCAGCAGCTACAGAGTCAGGAGTAGCAACTTGTTCAACTGCTACAGAGTCAGTAGCTACAGAGTCAGTAGCAGCAGTTTCTGCAGTTTTGTTACCACAAGAGAACAATGATGCGCTAAATACAACAGCAAGTAATAAAACTAACTTTTTCATTTCTTTTTTGATTTTAATAATAAAACAATTTTTTATGCTTCAAAAACAGTACAAAGGTATAACAAAAAAATAACCTACAAACATTTTTCTCAAAAAAAATTTCAAAATTTTTCTTTTTTATCCTTTCAAGTTTTCAGAAAAACACCAATATCCGGCTACAAATTGCCATAACACTCTATATGTCAACACTTTAAGCGCACCCCAAAAACATGTTGTAAAACATAGTTGTTTAACGAATTTTTATCTTTCTTTATTGAATTTGAACGGATTTTTCCGTGATTTTTTTGCCGGTATCGACGAAAATCGCCCCGACTCGCTTTAACATTCTTAATTTTAACACCGTTAAAACCGATTTTGGCTCGAAAAGGCGGGATTTTTACCGAAAAAACTCCCGAGAGGATGCTCCCGGGAGTTATGGTAGACGTCAAAAATCGACTCTTAGAGAATCACTTTTTTGCCGTTAACGATATACAATCCGCGGCCGAATCCCGCAAAACGGTTTGTGCCCTGACGAGCCATACGCGTTTGGCTGCGACCGTCGACGCTCACGATGCTGACGCGTGTCGGCTGGTCGGCAACCACAACGATATCGCCCGCAGACGCGTATACCTTAATGCCGTCGAATCGGGTCGGCGTAACGCCTGCAGTTGCCTCAATGACGCGTTGCAAGCCGTTCACGGTATAGTATCCGCCATTTTCGAAGGGCAAGTCTGCTGTTTGCGGTTGTCCGCTGTTGTTAAAGATAATGTGGGTAGGCATCTCGTCAGTAGGAATCTCGCCTGAGTATGTCCACTTCCAAATCTTGTTGCCGTTGTCTGCCAATCCCATAAGCGTTGCACGTTCGCCGGGCCAAGTGTTACCGGAATAATGTGTGCCGGTTTGACTATTCCAACACCAAACCGAAACTTTCGGATAAGAGCCGTCGCTCGGTGCTTCGAAGAATACCACCATTTGGTCGTCGTAGTATTGCGGAGTATAGGCTGTAAGCTCTTCGCCGGTGCCTCCACCTTCGCCGCCCTCTTCTTCTGTAAGCTCTTCCTCGGTGCCGTCGTATGCGGGTTGTTCGCCGACGACAGGCGACGTTGCGTAGAGCCATTTTCCATCATTACCAATCTTACCGGGGATTGAAGATTTGTCGGTCACCAGCACATAGACGCGCATGTTGCCGCGTCCGGAGCAAGAAGCGGTCAGCTTACCGTCGGTCACCACTTTCTCGTCGCCGGTGATTGCATCGATGTAAGTTCCGTTGAGCACGTCGGTAAATATTGCATTGCCGGAGATGGTCACGAGAGCGTAGCTGTCGGTTTCGTCGTCGGTATAGCGACGCTTGAAGGCGTATGAGCCGGTGCAGCCTTGTGTGGAGTATTGCCCCTTGCGGAGCGCCGGAATTGCCATACGAATCTTGTTCAGACGCTGAATGTGAAGCGCCAACGGATAGTTGAGCGTTGCGGCGATGTTGCCTGTCGCGTCAGCCCATTCAGCGAAGTCGTAGACGGTTACATCGCCTTTGATGTAGCCGCCATAATATGCACGACCGGAATTCTTCAGCGCTATGTTCGGACCTTTGTCGATAGTACAACCTTTCTTGAACTCGATTTCGCTACCGTAATAGAGGCACAGAATGCCGCGGAAGGTGAACATCAAATCGAGGTTTTCAGCCCACGCATCAGAGCCTTGCGCGAAGCGCTGGTCTTCGGGCGCACCGTTAGGCGCGTAGTCGTGCGAATCAACGTAGACTACGTTGTAGGAAGCATCGTTGTAATATTTGTCGCCACTCTTGGCTATCGACCATGCACCGCCGATGTTTATGAAGTTGTGGTGCATCGGGAAGTCGATAACGCTCAAACCGGAAAACTTAGAGTGGTCGGGCGTATGGTATTCGTTTCCATTCAAGAACACGTTGTCGGAAGTAGGTTGCGACGAAATCGACGAAGCTATATTGTCGTTATACTGTTGCAAGCACGATTGCTGATTCGTGTGCGTGAGGTAATTTTCGCCTTCATAAACAACCATCGACTCCCACGAAGATTCGTCGGAATCCCAAGTATAATCTTTCGATTCTTTCCAAGTATAGAACGGCACCGAAAGTGCAGGCTGTTCGCGATACCAAATCTGTGTATAGCGCGAGCAAACCTCGGTAAACATAAAGAACGGTGCACCGTCGCGTTTTTCCGCATTATCGATGGCGGCAGCCTCGAATGCGGGGATAAACGCCTTGTTGAAAGCCAAACGAGGGATATGACCGCCGGTGTCGATACGGAAGCCGTCGACACCCATTTCAATCATTTGCTTGTAGCAGTCGATGAGGTAGTTATATGTTGCGGGGTTCTCGGTATTGAGGTCAACGCAGTCGCCGGCAATTTGCGCCCACCAACGTGTGTGGTCGTCCCAATTGAAGTTGCCGAAGTGGTGCCAGTAGTTATTGGTGTCGTGGTTTTGCCCGTCGGTATTCTTCATTTCGCGAAGACGCGCACTATATTGCTCGCCGGGGACTATGTTAGAATAGTTGTCAGGCAAGCGGCCGCCGTCTTTTTGCGTATAAGGAATCATACACGCTTCGATGTCGCTTTGGTCGGCATTCCAATCGCGGTCGAAGAGTCTGCAAAGATTTGCCTCACCGAAGTTGCCGGTGTGGTTCAAAACGATGTCGACAATGAGTTTCATACCTTTGGCATGCACGGCGTCGACGAGAGTCTGTAGCGTAACGCCTTCCGACTCATAGCGATGATCCACCTTGCTCATATTCATAGCATGGTAGCCGTGATAGTCGTAGCCGGAAGCGTTTTCGACAACGGGAGTAATCCAAATAGCCGTAAAGCCGAGGGCTTTAATGTAGTCCAGCTTGTCGATAAGACCCTTGAAGTCGCCGCGCCAAGCCGGGTCGCCGACGTTGTACGACTGCCCGTCCCAGCATTGGGTGTTGTTCGACGGGTCGCCATCGTAGAAACGTGTGGTCATTACAAAATAGATTGTTTCGTCGCGGAAGTCATCGCGGTTACCTACAAACGAAGATGCCATCGCGGAAATCGAAACAATAAGCAAACTTAAAAACAAATAAAATTTTCTCATAAGTTATTAATTAGAAACATTTTACGTGCGAAGATACACAAATTTTGCTATTTAGCAAAATTTA
>JBJEDO010000037.1:0-25370 GCA_051872155.1 Candidatus Limisoma sp. | reverse complement strand
CTCAATTATTGTCTGTAACACATGAAACTGCTACAATCGAGCACGATTTGCTATTGACACCGGTATGGGTAAGGGAAATTATTAAACGAAATATCAAAATAGACAACAGCAATGAGTAAATGGATAGACTTTTCGATAGATGAACGTAAGGCTATGATACAAGGCGTTGTGGCAGCGAAAAACATTGATGAAGCTGCTGCGGAAAAAGATTGGTGGGTAACTGCCATATTGTATGCCTTGTTTCACACAAAAGTTGCCGAGTATTTGCTTTTCAAAGGCGGTACGAGTTTGAGTAAAGGCTGGAATATCATTGACCGTTTCAGTGAGGATATCGATTTGGCTCTTGGTCGTGACTTTTTCTTGAACGAAAGGAATTTGTCGTGTGCCCGATGCACAAGCAACACTCAAATCCACAATTTTAGAGAAAAGGCACAAGACTACATCTTTAGCGAGTTTAAGCAAGACTTAAAAGAACAATTATCCAAATTAGGATTAGAGGTGAAGGTGCTGGATGAAAATGAGGAAGCAGATGAAGCAGGCGAACCGAGAAAGGTTGCTCACGATAAAGACCCATCTGTGATTTTTGTTCACTATCCATCACTTTACAATAGCAATGCTCCGTATGCAAAGCCGACGGTGAAAATTGAAATCAGCGTCCTTTCTATGGATGAACCATACGAACTTAAACGAATATCTTCACTGGTTGAACAAGTTTATAAAGATGAAGATGTGGATTCCGACATAGTTCAGACTATCAAGACCGTAAGTCCGGCAAGAACATTCCTTGAGAAAGCATTCTTGCTTTGTGAGGAGTCCCAGAAGCAAGATCCACGCACATATCGTATGTCACGCCACTTCTATGACTTGGAGAAGCTCTCACACACTAATTATTTGGAGATAGCACTAACTGACCCGAATCTATACTACGACATTGTGGAACACCGCAAGAAATTCTATCATGTTGGATATGTGGATTACGATAAGGAACTGCCATCGGCAATTACTATTGTTCCAAGAGCAGAGTTAGTCCCAAAGTATGAGTCGGATTATAACGATATGCGTTCCAGCTTCATCTATGGAGAGTCTTTGGAATTTGCAGATTTGCTGAGATTCTTGGAGTTATTGCAAGAGAGATTCCGAAAAGTTCCTCCAAGAGAAATGAATCGTTAGCACAAAAACACACCCACAGGGGTTGCCGGGGTTGCGGCTGTCCTCTGTGGGTGTGTTGTGTTTCGGGCTCGGTACGATGCCGATTATGTCTCTAAGTCGTCGATGCCAATTATGCCTGAATGTTACTCAATACTATCGAAATCGATGTCGTGACTTGTTAGTCGATGATGTCGAAGCCGGTGTAGGGTACGAGCACTTTGGGGATGCGGATTCCTTCGGGTGTCTGGTTGTTTTCGAGCAGTGCGGCTACGATGCGGGGCAGGGCGAGTGCCGAACCGTTGAGGGTGTGGCAGAGCGTAATTTTCTTGTTTGCATCGCGGTAGCGGCAGTGCAGGCGGTTGGCTTGATAGCTTTCGAAATTGGATACGGAGCTAACTTCCAACCAGCGTTTTTGTGCTGCTGAGAAGACTTCGAAGTCGAAGGTGATGGCTGACGTGAAGCTCATGTCGCCGCCGCAGAGGCGCAGGATGTGCCATGGCAGTTCGAGTTTTTCGACGAGGCTTTGCACGTGGTCTTTCATTTCTTCGAGTGCTGCGTATGAGTTTTCGGGCTTTTCGATGCGCACGATTTCTACTTTGTCGAATTGGTGAAGGCGGTTGAGTCCGCGCACGTCTTTGCCGTATGAGCCGGCTTCGCGACGGAAGCAAGCTGAGTAGGCGCAGTTTTTCTTGGGGAGGTCTTTCTCTTCGAGGATTACGTCGCGGTAGATGTTTGTTACGGGCACTTCGGCGGTGGGGATGAGGTATAGGTTGTCGAGGTTGCAGTGATACATCTGACCTTCTTTGTCGGGGAGTTGACCTGTGCCGATGCCTGATGCTTCGTTGACGACGTAGGGCGGCTGTGTTTCGAGGTAGCCGGCTTTTGAGGCTTCGTCGAGGAAGAATTGGATGAGTGCGCGTTGGAGTTTAGCGCCTTTGCCGATGTAGACGGGGAATCCGGCGCCGGTGATTTTTACGCCGAGTTCGAAGTCGATGAGGTTGTATTTTTTTGCCAATTCCCAGTGGGGCAGAGCGTCTTCGCCGAGTTCGGGCATTTTGCCGCCTTCGCGCTCAACGATGTTGTCGTCGGCGGTACGTCCTTCGGGGACCATAGCGCAGGGCGTGTTGGGGATTGTGAGCAGGATTTCGGTGATTTTTGCACCGGCTGCGTCGCATTCTTCTTCGATGCGCTTGTTGGCGTCTTTGAGTGCGGCAACTTCGGCTTTAGCGGCTTCTGCTTCGTCTTTTTTGCCTTCTTTCATGAGGGCGCCGATGCGTGCGGCTGCTTTCTTGAGTTCGGCACCGTTGCGGTCGAATTGTGTCTGAGCGGCGCGGCGGGTTTTGTCGAGCTCGAGTATGTCGTTGATTAATTGTTGTGCGTCGAAGTGCTTAACTTTCAAGCGTTCGACGATTGCTTGCGGATTTTCTTTAATTGCAGCGAGTGTTAACATACTGATATACGTTTTTTGATGTTTAATTATGCAAGGAGTTCGCGGACTTTAGCCGAGATGGCTTTTCCTTCGGCTTTTCCGGCGAGTTGCTTGGTGGCAACGCCCATGACTTTGCCCATGTCTTTAGCGGAGGTGGCGCCAACTTGAGCGATGATTTCGGTGAGCGCGGCTGTGAGCTCTTCGTCGGTCAATTGTTTGGGTAGATATTCCGCGATGATGTTTGCTTGTGCCATTTCGGCTTCGGCAAGCTCGGGGCGGTTGTTTTGGGTATAGATGTCGGCGCTTTCTTTGCGCTGTTTAACCATCTTGACGAGGATTTTTTGAGCGGCGTCGTCGGCGAGTTCACCGTCGCCGCCTTTTGCTGTTTTGGCTTCCAAGAACTCTTTCTTGACTCCGCGCAATGCTTCGAGGCGTACTTTGTCGCGAGCGAGCATTGCCGACTTGATGTCGGCGCTGATTGTATCAAACAGACTCATAATTATGTATTATTTAGTTGTTAGTTTTTTAAAAGTTAATTTGACGTTTGTCTTTAGTTTCGGCAACGATTGTTTGCTGCCGTTCTTCTTGTGGCTTTGTTTCGGCTGTCGAGATTTCTTTCCACTCTTGTTGGAGGTTTAGGTCGTTTCCACGGCGAATGGTGGGGTTTTTCTCCAAGAAGCTGATGATTGTCTCGTTGTCGATTTGGTCGCGCGTGAGCACGATGTAGCGCGAAGCGGCGGCTTCGCTTTCGCGGCGGATAATGGTGTCGTGGCCGTAGGCTTGCTCGATGCGTTCGGCGTCGCTGATGGCTTTTTCGGGCTGAGTTTTGACGTCGTCGGCTTTGCCTGTTTTGCCTGCTTTAGGCTTTGGCAGGTTGCTTTCGCCGGTATTTCGTTCGAAGCCGGAAGCAAGGATTGTGATTTTGACCTTGTTGCCGAGGGTGTTGTCGACGGAGCGACCCCAGATGACGTCGACGTTCGGGTTGAACTCTGCCATGAAGTTGTCCATTTGGTCCATTTCGCCCATCAAGAACTTGCGGTCGGCTTTTGTCGAGTAGTAGACGTTGAAGAGGAACTTCGCCGACGTTCTGACGTTTTGGTCTTTGAGCAACGGCGAGTTGAGGGCGTCGATGATTGCTTCGCGGATGCGGAATTCGCCTTCGCCGTAGCCTGAGCTGATGATTGCGGTGCCTCCGTCGCGAAGGGTGGTGTTGACGTCTTCGAAGTCGAGGTTGGTCTTACCGATCATGTTAATCATGTCGGAAATGCTCTTTGCGGCGTTTGTGAGGGTGTCGTCGGCTTTAGCAAACGCGTCGTCGAACTGCAAATCGGGATAGATTTCGTTGAGGCGTTGGTTGTTGATGCGCAGGATTGCGTCGGTGTTTTCTTGCAACTTGTCGGCGCCGTCGAGTGCTTTCAAAATCTTGTTTCTGCCTTCGAAAAGGAAGGGAATCGTGACGATACCGATAGTCAGGATGCCCATTTCGCGGGCAATACGAGCAATGACGGGCGCAGCGCCGGTACCTGTACCGCCGCCCATGCCGGCTGTGATAAACACCATCTTAATCGATTCGTCGAAGAGTGCGCGGATTTCGTCTTCGCTCTCTTCGGCGGCTTGGCGTCCTTTCTCGGGTTTAGCGCCGGCGCCGAGACCTCCGCAGGTGTTCGGACCGAGGAGGATTTTGCGCGGCACCTGCGAATTGTTCAACTGTTGGAAGTCGGTGTTTGCGAGCACGAAATCGACGCCTTCGATTTGCTGGTCGAACATATGCGACACGGCGTTGCCGCCGCCACCGCCTACGCCGATGACCATAATCAGGGGCTTGCCGGCTTCGTTAAACGCCACATATGTGCCGCCTTCATTCTCTATCGGGGGAAATACTGTCGATTGTTCTGCTATATTTTGACTGTTATCAAGCATACCTTGTCGTAAGAATTGCTATTTCGTTGCAAAGTTAAACATTTTATTATCAAAGTCCTATCAATAGTCGACGAAATTTTACTCGTCGTCATCTTCTTCGACGTCTTTTATATCGCCGCCTTTGACAACGTCGTTGAGTTTTTCCCAGAAATTTGATATTTTTCCGCCCCAACGTTTTGTCCCCTTTTTGAGGGATTCTTCTTTAGTCTTTTCGTCGTCCAATTCCGGTTCGTCTTCGAATTCGTCGTCGTCATCGTCGATGACGTCATCCTTGTCTTCGGCGGGCGCTTTTGCAGTGGCGATTGCAGGCATAAAGAGGCAAGTGTCGTCTTTTCCCATAATCTCTGAAGCGGCGTCGAGAATCGAGAGCAGTTGGATGTTTTCGTCGAGCGAAGCGTTGTCGATATTTCCTGAGAAGGAGCCGAGGCTGATAGGCATCTTGCAGTTTGCGGCAAAGAGGCTGCAAAGGTTGTTGAGCTTCGCGCCGCGGCCAATCAGGACGATTCCTGCGGGCAGCTGCGAGTCGTTGAGCCCGGTGAGGCGAATTTGGTTGATAACGTTAACGACGATTTCTTCGGCGCGAGCTTTGATGTAGCGAGCCACGTCGATAGAGCGAACGCCGTTGATGCTGTCTTCGGGGATGTCGCTTTCGGCAATTACGCCCCAAGCTTTTTTGTAGCGTTCAGCCGCGCTTTCGAGCAGGTTGAGCGAGGTAAGGTCGCGCGTAATGTTGTGCGAGCCCATCGGAAGTACGGTCAGGCTCTCGAGTCGGTTGTCTTTGTAGACCGAAACGGAAGTAGTGTCGGCGCCGATGTCGACGAGTGCGCAGCCCAAGCGTTTTTGCTCTTCGCTCAAGACGATGTTCGACACGGCGAGCGGCACGCAGACCAGTCCGGCGAGTTTCAAACCCATACGACCCAACAGCAGGTTGATGTTTTTCGTTATAGATTGTCGGCAGACGATGACGTTGATTTCGGCGCGAATCGTCGAGCCGACGGAGCCTACGGGCACGTCGACGTCTTTGCCGTCGACCTCGAATCGTTTGGGCACGACCTTTAGGACGGCGAGGTCTTTAAACTCCGGGCTGTTTTCGGCTTCGCGGAGGATGCTTTCGACGAGGGTGCTGCTGACGGGCAGCCCTTCGTTGATTTCGCGTTCGACGACAACCATTTCGGAGCGCACCGAGCGCGCGTCGACGCCGATAAACACGCTGCTGACATGGCGCGGGCTGATGTGCTTATGTTGTTGTATCTTGTTGACCACCACGCGCAAGTCCGAAAAGAGTTCCTCCACGTTGGTAATACTGCCATAACGTACGCTTCCTCGAGTGGCTTGTTCGAAGGAGCATATCTTATACGTGTCGCGATTGTCGGAGTTGAATGTCGCGGCAGCGCCCGACACGTGCGAACTTGCTATTTCTAATGCTACTATGTATTGGCTGTTGTCCATAGTCGGTTGAGTTGTATGTGGTTAATGCTTTATACTGTCGTTTGTCGTTGTTGTTTCGGTGGCGATGGTCGAAATGTCGGGGGCTTGTTCGTCATCGTCGTCGGTAGCGACCACGATGTTGAGTCGGGAGCCTCCTTTGCGGCGTGTCGCCACTATCTGATAGTCCCACTTGAGGCTTATCGTGTCGTAGAAGTTCCATCCTTTGACGGGGATAACTTCGTTGTACATTCTTTCCAGTTTGGCGAATTTCGACTCGAGCCCGTCAGTGTTGCCCAGGTTTATGACGTGGTTAGCCACCTTGGGGATGAGGAAGATGTTGTTGCTGTCGCGCACCTCAATCATGCCTGCCAGGTTACGCCAGCGTTCGCTTTTGTCTAAGAACTCGATAAGCGGCAGCAGTCGTGTCGGAGGATATTCGGAGGTGAATCGTCCTTTGACCACAGGTCGGTCGATGAAGAAATCGGCGTTGCTCTGCATTCGCTTGTTGTCTTTGTTGACGTAGTAGGAATCGGCGCCGTCGAACACGCGCATCACCGGCTGCAAGGGCTTTATGTCGATGTGAAGCATGTTGTCAGCGGTGATGTAGCATTCGGCGTTTTCGATGTAGTCTTTGCCTTTGAGCCGCTTTTCAATGTCGGCAACGTCGATGTCGATAATCCTTTTGCCTTCGGGAGCAATGCCCATTTCGTTGAGTTGTGAAGAAATAAAATCAACGGTCACAAACTTCACCGATTCGGCGTAGTCTATGACGATGTCGACGCCCTTGCAGCAGTCGTCTTGCTTGAGCAATTTCACGAAGGGAAATGCCACGACGACGTAGGCGGCGAGCAGCACCGACACGACGATTAGTGTTATTTTCTTCACTTTCATTTGGTTGCGTTTTCGACAATTTTGCGTATTTCCGGCAGGTAGTTGCAGATGTCGCCGGCACCTGCCGTCAAAAGTACGTCAAAGTTATAATTTTTTATCGTTTCGAGCAAGTCTTTTTTGTTGCAAATTGCTTTATCGGGGCAGTTTATGCGGTCGAGGATGATTTGAGAGGTCACACCTTCGATGGGCAGTTCGCGTGCGGGGTAGATGTCGAGCAGTAGCACTTGGTCGGCATGCGAGAGCGCTTCGGCAAACTCGGGGGCGAAATCGCGTGTGCGCGAGTAGAGGTGCGGCTGGAAAATCACGCTGAGGCGTCGTCCGGGATAGAGGTCGCGCACGGAGCGGATGCTTGCTTTGAGTTCGTCGGGATGGTGCGCATAGTCGTCGATAATCACGCGACCGTCGGGTTGCTTGAGCCAGAATTCGAAGCGGCGTTTTGGACCCATAAACGAGGCAACAGCCGTTCGGATGCTTTCGCTGTTGACGCCGACGAGATGGCACACGGCGATTGAAGCGACGGCATTTTCGATGTTGATGTCGACGGGCACGCCGAGGCGAATGTCGCGAATCACGGTGTCGGGGGCTACGAAGTCGAAAGTGATTTCGCCGTTACCTTTTCGGATGTTTTCGGCGTGGAAGTCGCCTTCGTTGCGCGAGTAGGAGTACACTTTGACGCCTTCGGCGGGACGCGGACGGAGTTTTAATCCGGTGTGGCAGATGAGAGCGCCGCCGGGGCGAACGAGTTCGGTGAAGTGGGCAAAACTCTCAAGATAAGCCTCTTCCGTGCCGTAGATGTCCAGATGGTCGGGGTCGGTGGCAGTCACGACGGCGATGTAAGGGCTTAGCCAGTGGAAAGAGCGGTCGAATTCGTCGGCTTCGATGACGGAATATTCGCTCGTTTCGCTGAGCAGGAAGTTGCTGCCGTAGTTGCGCAAAATGCCGCCCAAGAATGCGTTACAGCCAATCGGCGAGGTGTGGAGGATGTGAGCTGCGAGGCTCGACGTCGTGGTTTTGCCGTGAGTGCCGGAGAAGCAGAGGCCTTTGGTGTCGTGCGTAATCAAGCCGAGCACTTGGGCGCGTTTGTGTATGTCGAAACCACCCTGACGGAAGTAGGTCAGGATGACGTTGTCGTCGGGAATAGCCGGCGTGTAGACTACCAAAGTGTCGGCAGCGTTGCGACAGTAGTCGGGAATTGTATCGACGTTGTCGTCGAAGGAGATTTCGGCGCCTTCTTTAATCAGGGCGGAGGTCAATTCGGTCGAAGTGCGGTCGTAGCCTGCCACGCGAGCGCCTTTTTTGAGGTAATATCTCACCAAGGCTGCCATGCCGATGCCTCCGGCTCCTACAAAGTATATATTCATTTCGTTCAGTCGTTTTTATTTGTTAATACCGATAAGTTGGTCGACGCGGTCGACGATGCGCTCTACCGAGTTGCGCAACGCCATTTTTGCGACGTTTTGCTCCAACGTGTGTAGCTGTTCGGGCTTGCCGATGAGGTCGAGCACGGTCTTGATGAGCGTCGTTTCGGCGTCGCGGTCGCTGACAAACACGGCGGCATCGCGGTCAGATAATGCTCGCGCATTTTTTGTCTGATGGTCTTCGGCAACGTTGGGCGAAGGGACGAGCACTGAGGCTTTGCCGAGCAGTTGGAGCTCGGAAATCGAACTTGCGCCGGCGCGCGACACAACCAGGTCGGCTGCGCGGTAGGCGATGTCCATATCGGTGACGAATGCCATCTGCACGACGTTTCGGGGCTTTTTTTCAGCCATAACGGCTTGCGCGGCGTCGTTGTAGAGCTTTCCGGTTTGCCAGATGAATTGCACGCCCGACATATCGATGATGTTGAGTGCGGCAGCGACGCATTCGTTGATAGTGCGAGCGCCGAGGCTACCGCCGACGACGAGCACGGTAGGCTTGTCGGGGTCGAGACCGTAGTGGCTGCGCGCTTCTTGGGGCGTAGACGTGCACGACAGAATAGATTGGCGAACGGGATTGCCCGTCAGCGTAATCTTGTCGGCGGGGAAGAAACGCTCCATGCCTTCGTAAGCCACGCAGATTGCGTCGGCGCGCTTCGCCAGCAGTTTGTTGGTCACACCGGCGTAAGAGTTTTGCTCTTGGATGAGCGTGGGAATGCCGCGTTTTTGCGCCGCTTTGAGCATCGGACCGCTTGCGTAACCGCCCACACCGATGGCGATGTCGGGTTGGAACTCGCGGAGAATCTTGCGAGCCTTCATCATGCTCTTGAGCAGCCTGACGACGACCTTGACGTTGCGCCAGAGGTGCTTGCGGTCGAATCCGCTCACGGGAAGCCCGATGATGCGGTAGCCCGCCGCCGGCACTTTCTCCATCTCCATACGGTTTTCGGCGCCGACGAATAGAATTTCCGCTTCGGGATGACGCTCTTTGATGCCGTTTGCTATCGAGAGAGCGGGGAAGATGTGTCCTCCCGTACCGCCTCCGCTAACTAATATTTTCATTGTTTTTGTCATTCTTATTTGTTAGTTGTAGGGTTTGCCGCATTGAGAATTTCCGGCAATTTTTCTTCAGTCTTTGTCTTCCGAGTCGATGTCGACGCAGTGCGGCTCACGCTCATAATCACGCCGAACGCCATGCAGATGACGAGTACCGACGTACCGCCTTTCGAAATCAGCGGCAGGTTTTGTCCCGACACGGGGACAATTCCGGTGTTGATGGCGATGTGCGAGAACGCTTGCAGCACAATCATCGCCGCCATACCCATAACGAGCAGTGCGGGGTAGGCTTGCTTGCAACGTCGGGCGATGTAGACCGCTCGCATCATCAGACTGAAGAAGAGCGCCAGCAGAAGTGTACCGCCGATGAATCCGCTCTCTTCGATGACAATCGAGTAGACGTAGTCGGAAAAAGCCAACGGCAGGCGGCTTGTCTCGCGCGACTGTCCCAGCCCGACGCCGGTCCAACCACCATGGGCTTGCGCCATGTAGGAATATGTCTTCTGTTGGCTGCTGAGTATCGATTCGTTTTTCGACGGGCATGTGTCGAGCACCTCTTTAAAGTAGCTGTTGACGCGCGACGACCACGTGTCGGTTCGCAGTCGCGACTCTTTCTCTTTTTCCTCTTGCGAGCTTTCCGCCACTACTTCTTTTTTCGAAAGTTCTTCAAGTTGGTGAGCGGCAATGACTTCCGACATACCGTAGATGGCGCCGCCAATCAAGCCGTAGACGAGGCAAACTTTTATGAATAGTTTGAACGACGCGCCGGCTACAATGTACATTACCAAACTGATTGCCATAAACAGCATCGTGTTGGTAAAGCCTTGCATGATGAGCAAAATGCCTAACACGCCGACAATCATTACGCTAACCCATATCTCGAGCTGACTTCTGCCTTTTTGCTTTATCCAACTCGAAAGAATTGTGGCGAGGACAAACACGATGGCGAGTTTTGCCATTTCGGCGGGCTGGATTGTGATGCCCATAAGTCTTACACTACGCGAAGCATCGTTGATGTTGCCGCCAAAAAACATTGCTGCCAATAGCGCAAGCAACGTGGCGCCGGCAAAAAACCATCCGAATTTGATAAACCAGGTGTATTCTTTTTTTGCAAAGTAGGTCATCAGCAGCGTTCCTGCACCGAGAAAAATCATATGCTTCAAAATCGGTTTGTAGACGCTGCCCGCCATGGCAATTTCGCGTGCCGAGGCGCTGAACGATTCGATGACAGCCAAAATGCACAACGTTATGTAGATGCCGACAACGTAGTTGTCGATTTTGTTCTTCGATTCTTTCGATTCTTTCGATTCGTTCGCTTTGTCGGTCGGTTCTTCCTTAACAATTTTGTCTAATTCTTTTTCCATTGTTATTTCCTTTTGAGATGTTTTACTTGCTCCTTAAATTGTCGGCCGCGGTCTTCGTAGCTCTTGAACAAGTCGAAACTTGCACAGCAGGGCGACAGAAGCACGGTCTCGCCGGCTTTTGCAAGTTCGGCGGAAGTGCGAACGGCGTCTTCCACCGAATGAGTGTCGGCAATCACGGGCACTTTGCCGGCAAAAAACTCCTTGATTTTTTCGTTGTCTTTGCCCATGCAGACGATTGCGCTGACTTTGTCGCGCACCAGCGGCTCGATTTCGCTATAGTCGTTGCCTTTGTCTTTGCCACCCAAGATGAGTACGACCTTTGTGGTCATACTTTCCAACGCGTACCAGCAAGAATTGACGTTAGTGGCTTTCGAATCGTTGATGTAGACCACGTCGTCGACCGTGTCGACATACTCCAGACGGTGCTCCACGGCTTGGAAGTCGGCAAGCGCTTTGCGGATTACCTCTTTCTTGATGTCGAGCAGCGAAGCCGACAGACCTGCCGCCATTGAGTTGTAGAGGTTGTGGAGTCCCGGCAACGAAAGTTCGCCGACGGGCATGGTAAGCCCTTCGTGCCCTTGCGGACAGATGGTCAGGTTGCCGTTGTCGGTGTAGGCGCATGCGCCTTGCTCGTGAAATTCGCTAAAGGGCAGCATTTTCGACTCAACCTTGAGCGTTTTCAGCTGCGCGGCAATCACGGGGTCGTCTTCCCAGAAGATGAACGAATCGCATTCGGTCTGGTTGCGGATGATGCGAAACTTTGCGTTGACGTAGTTTTGCATCTTATGGTCGTAGCGGTCCAAGTGGTCGGGCGTGATGTTGAGCAGCACGGCGATGTTGGCTTTAAAATCGAACATATCGTCGAGTTGGAAGCTGCTCAGCTCGATGACGTAGACGTCGTGGTGTTCGGTAGCCACTTGATAGGCGAGGCTGCGGCCTACGTTGCCTGCCAAGCCTACGTTGATGCCGGCGTTTTTGAGAATGTGGTAGGTGAGCATCGTAGTAGTGGTCTTACCGTTACTACCGGTGATGCACACCATCTTGGCGTCGGTATAGCGTCCGGCGAATTCAATCTCCGAGATTACGGGGATGCTCTTTGCGCGTGCTTTGACGATGAGCGGAGCGTCTTCGGGGATGCCCGGACTTTTTATTATTTCGTCGGCATCGAGAATGCGTTGCTCGGTGTGACCGCCTTCTTCCCAAGCAATGTTGTATTGCTCAAGACGCTCTTTGTAGCGGTCGGCAATAGTGCCCATGTCCGACAACCATACGTCGAAACCTTTAACTCGTGCAAGCACGGCTGCACCTACGCCGCTCTCTCCACCTCCTAAAACTGCTATCTTTGCCATTTTGTTTCTATCTAATCTTAAGTGTTATAAATGTTATAATTGCGAGAAATATGCCGACAATCCAGAATCGAACAACGATTTTCGACTCGGGTATCGGGTTAATCGGATGTTGCCATTTCGCCACAATTCCTGCATTGCCTTGCTTTTGGAAGTGGTGGTGCAACGGCGTCATCTTGAAGATGCGGCGTCCTTCGCCGTATTTTTTCTTGGTGTATTTGAAATAGCCGGTTTGCATGATTACCGACAAGTTTTCGACCAAGAAAATACCGCAAAGCACCGGAATGAGCAGCTCTTTGCGAATTAGAATAGCAAAAACGCCGATAATTCCGCCGATTGTCAAACTGCCCGTATCGCCCATAAACACTTGAGCGGGGTAGGCGTTATACCACAAAAATCCGACGAGAGCGCCGATGAAAGCAGCCGCATAGACTACCAGTTCGCCGCTGCCGGGGATATACATGATGTTGAGATACGACGAATAGACGATGTTGCCTCCCAGGTAGCACATAATCGCCAGTGCCACGCCGATTATCGCCGACGAGCCGGTGGCAAGTCCGTCGAGTCCGTCGGTGAGGTTGGCTCCGTTCGACACTGCCGCTACGACGAATATCGTAACCAGTATGAACAGAATCCATCCGGCGGTTTCGGCATGCTCGCCCGCCCATTGCGTGAACCATGCGTAGTTGAGGTTGTTGCTTTTGACGAACGGGATGGTCGTGATGGGCTGTTTTTCCGCTGTGGGATTGTAGAGCACTTCGATTTCGCCGTCGGTTGCCGGTTGCTCAATGTTTTCGTTGACCACAATGTCGGGGCTAAGATACATCGTCAGTCCGACTATCAGACCCACAACTACTTGTCCTACAATCTTATACTTGCCTTTAAGTCCGTCTTTGTTATGCTTCTTGATTTTCTTGTAGTCGTCGAGGAAGCCGAGTGCGCCGAGCATCACCGTCGACACAATCATCAGCAGCATATACGTGTTGGTGAGGTCGCCCACCAGCAAGCAGGGCACAAGTACGGCAATGATGATAATTACGCCACCCATCGTCGGCGTGCCGGTTTTGCTCATCTGCCCTTCGATGCCCAGGTTGCGAACGATTTCGCCGACTTGCATCAGTTGCAGGCGGTCGATGATGCGGCGTCCGATGACGGTCGCAATCAGAATTGACAAGATAAGTGCCACGGCGGCGCGAAAGGAGATGTAGCCCATCAATCGCGCCCCGGGCAAATCGTATTGTGACAAATAGTCGAAAAGATGATATAGCATTGTTTATTCTTCCTCCTTGAAAATGTCGAGCACAACTTCTTTGTCGTCGAAATGATGTTTCACGCCGCAAATCTCCTGGTAGTTTTCGTGACCCTTTCCGGCAATGAGCACGACATCGCCGGGACCGGCAAACTGTGTGGCTGTGCGGATTGCTTCTCGACGGTCGGTGATGCGGACGGTCTTTGTGCGGTCGTCTTTGTCGAGTCCGGCAATCATGTCGCTGAGAATCTCGTTGGGGTCTTCAAAACGCGGGTTGTCGGACGTGAGGATAAGTCGGTCGCTCAGGCGGCACGCTTCTTTCGCCATTATCGGGCGCTTGCCTTTGTCGCGGTTGCCGCCGGCACCGACAACGGTAATCACGTGACCACCGTTGCCGATGACGTTGCGTATGGAGTTGAGCACGTTGACCAGCGCATCCGGTGTGTGGGCGTAGTCGACGATTGCCGTATAGCCCTTGGGCGAAGCAAACGTCTGGAAGCGTCCGGCAACCGGAACGAGCATGCTCATCTTGGTCAGAACATCTTCTTCGTCGAAGCCTAACAGACGCGCTGCGCCGTAGACAGCCAGCAGGTTGTAGGCGTTGAAGCGACCGGTGAACATCACTTCGACGTCGCGACCGTTGATTTGCAGCGACGTGCCGTTGAGGCGACTTTCGACAATCTTGCAACGGAAGTCGGCGTCGCGCGTCAGCGAATAGGTGTGGCGCGAAGCCGCCGTGTTTTGGAGCATTACGAGTCCTGCCTTGTCGTCAGCGTTGACGAGCGCAAATGCGTCGGCGGGAAGAATGTCGAAAAAGCGCTTTTTAGCCTTCAGGTAGGCGTCGACGGTCTTGTGATAGTCGAGGTGGTCGCGCGTTAGGTTGGAGAATATCGCTCCGGCAAACTTCAAGCCGTCGATGCGATGCTGGTCGGCAGCGTGCGAACTAACTTCCATAAAAGCGTATTCGCAACCGCATTCGACCATCTCGTGCATCAACTTGTTGAGCGTCAGTTGGTCGGGCGTGGTCTGCGTGGTGGGCACGGGTGTGCCGTCGATATAATTGCAAACGGTAGAAAAGAGTCCGGTCTTGTAGCCCATCATTCGCGTAAATTCGTAGAGCAGGGTGGCTGTGGTGGTTTTGCCGTTCGTGCCGGTTACGCCGACCAAATGCAACTTGTGCGACGGGTTGTCGTACCACTCCGACGCAATGAAACCGAGTGCCGACGCACTGCTTTCGACGCGGATGTAGGTCACCCCGTCTGTCAATTCTTCTGGGAGACGCTCGCACACGATAGCCGTAGCGCCTGCTTTGACAACTTCGGGGATAAACTTATGAGCGTCGACGTTCACGCCCGGAATGGCTACAAACAGCGTGCCTGCTTCGGCTTTGCGCGAGTCGCATTCCAAGGCTGTAATCTCTTTGTCGATGCTGCCTACCACCTCTATGGGGCGGATGGCGGAAACAAGACTTGTTAGATTCTTTTTCATATCGCTTTATATATAATCTGCAAAGTTATATCGAATTTCTGAGTTTTAGCGTAATTTTGTCGCCTTTCTTGTATTTTGCACCGGCGGCAGGCGTCTGCGAGTAGACGTAGTTGCCGCTGCCTTCGGTGGTCGCTACGTTGAGTCCGGCTTTTTCGAGGGTCATCACGGCGTCGCGGAGGCTCATACCGATGGTCGAGGGCACGCCGTCGGTCGGATTGCTTTTGGGCTTCAACTGCGTCGACGAATTGACGTTGAGCGTGCTCAACAGGTCGTCTTTGCTGTCGTCCGGCATGCGCGTAACGATGGGCTTTGCGCCGTTATGCTCTTGCATGTCTTTGTAGTCGGAAAATTGGTTGAGCAGACCGCGTGCATAGAGCTTCAGGGCGATGTTCATGAGCACAGTGCCGCTACTGCGAGCCGCGCCGAAGGGACCACCTTGCATCACGGCGATGCACGAATACTGCGGAGCGTCGGAGGGGAAGAATCCGCAGAAGGCGTAGCGCTTCTTCGACATGTTGTAGCCGCCGCCGTCGAGCTGATAGGCTGTGCCGGTCTTGCCGGAAATCGATACGAAGTTGTTCTGCAACGCACGACCTGTGCCGTGGGGATCCCAAACGACGGCTTTGAGGAAGTCGCGGATTTGTGCGGCTACTTCTTCGCTGCAGATGCGTTCGCGTACGTACGAGACGTCGAAAACGGTGTCGGTCTGTCCGTCGCGAATAAGTTCTTTGACAATACGCGGACGAACGAATTTTCCGCCGTTGGCAATTGCGTTATAGAAACTCAACGTGTAGATGGGCGGTATGCGTGTTGCGTAGCCGTAGCACACGCGAGTCATGTCGATGCGGTCTTTGTTTTTCGTGCCCAATTCGGGGATGTAAGGCAGGCGTTCGCCGTAGATTCCCAGATTGAGCGGCTCAAACATGCCGATGTCTTCCAAGCGCTTGCGGTAGCGACGCGGGTCGTCGCCGAAGCCTTTGATGATGATTTTCGACATACCGATATTGCTCGAGTAGGCGATAATCTCTTTGGGCGTCAGGCTCGAATAGGCATGCGAGTCGGTTATCGGGCGTCCTCCGGCGTAGCTGAACGACGAACCCGTAGGAATTGACGCGTTGAGCCCGACAATCTTGTCTTCCAAGGCTATCATCATCGAAATCGGCTTCATTACCGAGCCGGGGTCGTAGCCCATCAGTGCGTGGTTGAGACCTTCGCGATAGAACACTTCGCCGCGCTTTGTGCTGTCGCGCTGAAGGTTGGATATCGCTTTGATTTCGCCGGTTTTAACGTCCATAAGCACTGCCGTAGCCCACTCCGAATTGGTGATTTGGCACATCTTCTCGAGTTCGGTTTCGACGATGTCTTGCATATGGATGTTGATGGTTGTCACCACGTCGTAGCCACGTTGCGCGGGTTCTACTTCCCACGTGGTCAGGCTCTTGGTCGACGAAACGGTGCTTCCCCAGCCGTTTTTGCCGTAGAGCAAGGTGTCGAGCGCACGTTCGAGTCCGGTCTTGCCGCGGAAGACGGTTTTGTTGTTGCTAACGCGCTCTTCCGCAGTTGTGCCTATGCATTGTGACGCCATTTTGCCGAACGGACGGCGGCGCAGTATTGTCGAGTTTGTCGTTATGGTGTATTTTCCGCCCGGTACGGAGCAATATTTACACTTAAGCAAGTACTGACGGTCTTCGTAGTAGATGTTGTTCAGCAGTTTGACCTTTTTCCACTTGCCGTAACGCTTGAACGTGTCGGCAGGTCCGCGTTTGTCTTTATCGATTGCCGACACGCGTTTGTTATGTTTCTTAAGAATCTCGAAAGAGTCGAGTCTTGTTAATATTTCCTCTTTGAGCGTTTCCGCATTCTGTGTCGGGTCCATTTCCACGACTCTTCCAACCAGGGTGTCGATATATTTACGAAGAGTATCGGCTTTGAAAGATTCGGAGTTGAAATCGATTTCGGGCGAATACACTTTGATACTTGCCGACAGAATTGAACGGTCTTCAGCAAGGATGTTGCCGCGTTCGGGGTAGATAACCACCGAGTCGCGGATTCCGCTTTTGGCGAGTTCGTTCCAACCATCAGCGTGAACCACAGTGTTCATAAACAGTTTACCGACAATCAGTAGGGCGACGACTTGCAGAGCTACCATAATCCATTTGTAGCGGTCAATCATCCCGAGTTTTACACGCTTTCTGTTTTCTCCCTTTTGGCTTTTCTTAGTCTTTTCCATAAGTCATAGGTTTTGTTAGTTATTATTTAGGTTGAAAGGCGGCTGCTCGGGCGACACAAGTTCCAGATGAAGCGAGTCGACCATCTTAATCATCTCGCTTTCGCGTGTCTGGCTGCCGTAGCGCGATGTGACGTGGATTTGGCTGGTCTGGACGTTTGTCAACTCTTGTTGGAGTTTCTTGACTTCGTCGATTTGGAATTGTGCCGTGAACTTGAAAGATATGTAGATGACAAAGAGCACCACTACCAGCAGCACCCAAAAGATGTGCCGTCGGTAGGCTGACCCTGAAAACCATTCGCCTTGGATAAGTCCCCACAAACCGTGGCGTTGTTCTGTGTCGTTGTTGGTTGTATTCTTCTTTGCCATATCGTGATTGTTGTTAGTCGGTTAGTTTTTTTCTGCTATTCTCAGTTTTGCGCTGCGCGAGCGTGGGTTGCGTTCCACTTCTTCAGGACTTGGCGTTATTGGCTTTCCGAGCGCGCGCAACGGCGTGTTGGTGCGTCCGTAGAAGTCGGTCTCGATTCGTCCCTCGATGTTTCCGCTGCGCATAAAGTTTTTCACCATGCGGTCTTCGATGCTGTGGTAGGTAATCACGGCGAGACGTCCGCCGCTACGGAGCATCTTGACGGCGTGCTGCAGGAATTCGCTCAGAGCGTCGACCTCGTGGTTGACTTCCATGCGAAACGCTTGAAACACTTGCGAAAGTTCTTTCTTTTCTTGTCGAGGATTGATTGTCGGGCGCACGGCGGCGGTAAGGTCGCCGGCGGTTACGATTTGTGCTTTCGAGCGAGCGGTTACGATAGCGCGAGCGATGCGTCGCGCCGAGGGGAGGTCGCCGTAGAGGCGGAGGATGCGTCCGAGGTCGTCTTCGCTGTAGCTGTTGACAATCTCGCGGGCATCGGTTTCGGCGGTTTGGCTCATGCGCATGTCGAGCGGCGCATCTTCGTAGCGGAACGAGAATCCGCGTCGGCTGTCGTCGAAGTGATGGAACGACACGCCGAGGTCTGCCAAGATGCCATCGACGCTTTCTTCGCCGTAGTAGCGCAGGAAGTTTTCGATAAAGCGGAAGTTGCCGTGAACGAACGTAAAGCGCGGGTCGTCGATTCGGTTGGCGTAGGCGTCAACGTCTTGGTCGAAGCCATAGAGGTGTCCGCCTTCGCCGAGATGCTCCATAATGGCGCGCGAATGGCCTCCACCGCCGAATGTTACGTCGACGTACGTCCCGTCGGGTTGTAACGACAGCCCCGCCATCGTTTCGTCTTTTAACGCCGGTATGTGATATACGATTCCTGCCTCCATATCTCTGATGTCCCGTTGTTTAGAGTGTGAATTACTACAATTCCGCAGCTTCCGAATGCCCCTCTGCTGAATTCTCGGTAAAGTTACAAATTTTATTTATAATTTGCGATCGTAAATTGTGCTTTTTCGGCGCAAAGTTACTAACAATATGCTCAAAACTCCGATAGAATCGGCATTTTGGCAAAATGGCAAGTCGAGAGTTTAACCATATTTAACTATTTGCAAATACAAATTCTCGAAAAATGTACACTGATATAAAAAGGCAGAAAGCCGTGTCCTCCCGGATACGGCTTCCTTAATTGAATAGATTAATTTGCTTTATTGCTTTACAAATTTGCCATGATAAGATTTTCCGTTCGACAAATCAATTCGGTAGATGTAGATGCCGTTGGTCAAGCCGTTGACATCCAAAGTGTTGCTGTTCGAAGTAGCGACGCATGAGCCTGAAGTGGTGTATGCGCTGAATCGAGCTACGTCGTTGCGGCTAACCGAGATTGACGTTGTTGCTGGGTTGGGGTAGACCTTCACCGATTGCGTCGATGAGAGGGTGCCTACGCCGGAGTAGTCTCCGTTGTCGAGCGGCACGTATTTGCCCTCGGAGTTGACGCCGTTGAGCGTGTAGAACGTGTCTTTGTCGACTCCTTCGATGTCGGTGGTCTGTTGTCCGCTGCCGTTGTTGAAGATTACGTTTGCAATCGAGATGCCTTCGGGCAACGAGCATTTTATCCACTCGTAACCGCCGATTTCTACGGTCTGAGTAAATTCTTTACCGGGCCATGCTCCATAGTATTCGGTCTTGTCGTCTGCCCATGCATAGAGGTAAACTTTCTCCCAATCGGGTTTGCGAAGGTAGACGTAGATGGGTTTCGGGCCGATTTCGTAGGTCTCGGAGTAGAGGTCGAACACGATGAGGTCGCAAATCGACAGACCGGCTGTGATTGTTGTCGTTTCGTAGAGCGGCATGGTGTAACCGTCGTCGACTACGTTACCGTTGTCGAGTGTCGGAGTACTATTGTCGATTGTGTAGACAATCTTGATGAGGTCGGAGAAGCCGCCGCGTTTTTGAGCGGTCGACGGAGCTTTGCCGCTCGAGCTTGAGATTTCGTTGACGCTGAGCGTTACTTCCGTACCGTAGGGATATGTGCCCGAAGCGAGCGACATACCTACCTTTTCGGTCGACGAGCTGACGGTCGACCATACGCAGTAGTCGTAGCCTGAAGCGCGTTGTTGTTCGTTGCTCCAGCCGTCGGGAGTGTAGAATTCCGGACCGATTTTAACGGCAACCGTACCGTTTGTGCCGTAAACTTCAGCGCAGAAGCAAGAGTTGTTTGTGCGGAGCACGCGCACTTCGCTTTGATTGGTGATTCCGGCAGCTTTGCGGATGTCGATGAGGGCTTTGATGGCTTCCTTGTTGTCGCGCCAGTGCGGCCAGAATACGCAAGGCGTACCGGGCATCATGAGCATGAATGCGTTTGCAGCCATTACGTTGTTGGGCAGTGCGCAGTCGCGGTAGGTGTCGTGGTTGTCGACGAATGTTACCGAGTAGCGTTGGAAACCGTCATCGTGGATAAGACCGCAGGGCTGGTCGAGCGTGCCGTAGCGTTTCCAGCAGAGTTTTGAGTAGTCGCCCGACGACATTGCTTCGTTGAGGGCAAACTTGAAGGGGAAGTCGAATGCTGCGGAGTTCATATTCGTGCCGCGAATCCAATTGGCAACGGCGTCGAAGTTGGAATCCCAGTATTCGCCAACGGAGTAGCGAGCGCCTGCTGAGCGGTTGTATTCGTCGTTGTAGCAGGGTGAGTAGCCTTTCACCATGTCGTAACGCCAGCCAATGTAACCGAGGTCGTTTTTCAAGAAGTCGAGATAAGCCTTGATGGCTGCGCGTACTTGAGCGTTGGTGTGGTCAAGGTCGCGGTAAGCGTTAAAGTCGTCGCCTGTGTCGGGTGCTCCGGTCGGCTTTTCTTGACCTTCAACCCAGTTCACTTCGTCGGTACAGCAGATAGCCCACGGACCCCACGAGTAGGTTACGCCCTTGTAGGTTTCTGTCGGGAAGTCGGTCCAGTTGCTGACGCCGGCGCGGTGGTTGATAACGACGTCTTCGATGATGCCGGTGCCTTTGCTCTTGAACGTATTAATCATGTTGCGAAGTTCCGTCTCGCTACCGAACGATGAGTTGTGGTTCGACATCCAGTAGACGGGGTCGTAGCCCATGCTTCTGCTGGCGCTGCTTTTACCACTATTGGGCACCCAGATGAGGTCGAAATATTGCGACAATTCGTCGGATTGCGATGTCAGCGCCGCCCAGTTGGTTTCGTCGTACGAATCCCAGTAGAAACCTTGGAGCATCACGCCGGCGTAGTTCGAAGGCCAAGCGTTGCTGTCGCCGATGGGTGTTTCGCTGATTGTCGACGGGTCGACAGCCGTTACGGTGATGTCTTGACCTGTTGCTGCGTTGACAACGTAGTAGGTGTCGGTAGTCAAGCCGGTAACGTCGACGGTCTTGTCGTTGCCGTTGTTGAAGATGATGTTAACGGGGCTGTTCGAGAAGGTGTATTTATACCACGCAACGTTGTTGATGGTTGTTGTTGTCGTGATAGCGGTGCCGGGCCAATCGCCAAGCAGGTGGTTGCCGTCGTTATCCCATGCGTAGAAGTTGAGAGTGTACCAAGTCGACGGTTTTTTGAGGTAGACGGTTACGGGCTTGGTGCTAACTTGGTAGGTTGCTGTCGAAGCGTTCGACATAACGATGCCCGACACGCTTACTACGGCTTTGAGTGTTACCGAGCCGTTGATGGTGTAGGTAGCGCCGTTGCTTACTTGCGTACCGTTGCTTGCCGTCGGCGTCGTGCCGTCGGTGGTGTAGATGATTTTCGCATTTGTGGCGTCTTCGATGTTGCTGATGCTCATCGTGACGGTTGTGCCTTGGTCGTACGAGCCGGATGCTTTCGAGAATGCAACTGATGAGTTTGCGCCTACGACTTTCGACGCTGTTGTGCCTGAAGTCAGAGCGAAATAGGTTTCTGCGCTGATTCCTTCAAGGTTGTTTGTCTGTGTGCTGCCTCCGTTGTTGAAGATAACGTTGACGGGTTTTGTGCTGAATGTATAGTAGTACCATTTGTTGCAGCCGATGGTTTTTGTCGCCGTTACTTTCGTGCCGGGCCAATCGCCGATGAGGCGTGTGCCTGCGTCGTCCCAAGCGTAGACGTAAACGGAACTCCACGATGGGTCTTTAAAGTATACGGTGTAGGCGTCGCAACTGATTGTGTATGTAGCGGTTACCGGCTCCGACATGATTACGCCGGCTTCGACAACGCATGCTTTAATGACTACGTTTTTCGACAGCGTCAATTTCTTGCCCGATGCCACTTGTGTGCCGTTCGTAAGCGACGGAGTGGAGCCGTCGGTTGTGTAGATGATTTTTGCGTTTGCGGTGTTTGAGCAGTTGCTGATGCTCATCGTAACGGATGTGCCCGAGGCGTAAGCGCCTGAGGTTTTGTTGAATGAAACGGTCGAATTTGCGCCGTAGACGCGAGTTGCCGTTGTTCCGCTCACTACGTAGTAGGAGTCTTCGGTAATGCCTTCGATGTTGCCGGTTTGAGTTGTACCGTTGTTGAAAATCACGTTCATCGGCGTGATTCCGGCAGGGAATGTGCAGTAGGTCCAAGTGTTGGCGCCTACGGCTTTAGTGGTTGTAATGGTAGTTCCTGGCCAAGCGCCGAGGTGTAGATGGCTTGCGTTGTCCCACGCGTAGTAGTTGGTTTTGCTCCATCCGGGTGTCAGAGAGTAAACGGTTATCGGAGAAGCATTGATGTCGGTGGTTCCTTCGTAGAAGTTGGTCACCGTGATTTCTTTACCCGACGTCGAGTCGAGTTTGTAGTAGGTTGTCGAAGTGATGCCTTCGATGTTTACGGTTTGGTCGGTGCCGTTGTTGAAAATGACGTTAGCACTGGTAACCGATGACGCAAAAGTCACCGAATACCACTCATAACCGTTGAACGATTTTGTCGAAGTGACGGTTTTTCCGGGCCAAGCACCTACTAATGCATTGCCTGAAGCGTCCCAGGCATACACATTAACGGTTGACCAAGAGGGTTTCATTAGGTTAACTGTAATGGCTGCTTGGATTTGAGGTATTGCAATTAATAGCGCTGCCAAAGCAACTAAAAGTTTTTTCATAGGTGTTAATTGTTAAGTTTTTTTGATTGCAGTTTGCAAAAATAGTAACATTTTTGCGTAATTTTCTTACGATAAGGTTTAAAAGATGTTAAATATTCAATTTGGGTTACATTTTTAGCTCCGTTATGCATAATTAGGTTATTTGCGTATTATAGAGAAGTTTACGCTACCATATGCGCGGTGGTCGGCAAAACCGGGGAGCGTGCTGAAGTCGTAGGCGCGAGAGTGTTCGATGACGAACAGTCCGTCGGGCTTTAGGATGTCGGCTTGGAGCACGAGTTGCGGAATTTCGCCGAATCGCGGCAGGTCGTAGGGCGGGTCGGCGAAGATGAAGTCGAATTGTGCGTGCGGAGCTGCCAGAAACTTGAACACGTCGCCTTTGATGAGGTTGAGGTTGTGCTCGCCGAGCTGTTCGGCGGTGCGTCGGATGAAGGCATACTGCGTCATGGCTTTTTCGACGGCTGTGACGCGTGCGGCACCTCGCGACAGCAGTTCGAGGCTGATGGCGCCGGTGCCTGCGAAGAGGTCGAGCGCTTCGATGCCATCGATGTCGATAATGTTTTCAATGACGTTGAAGATGTTTTCGCGGGCGAAGTCGGTGGTCGGACGTGCCGTGATGTTTTTGGGCACGTCGAAACGTCGTCGGCCGTATTTTCCTCGGATTATTCGCATAACGGCATTACAATTAAGTCGAACGGTGCAGTCATGGCGTTTTTACCCAGTTTGAGCAGCTGAGCGGGGAAGATTGTCTGAATGACGGTTTTGACGTACTTGCGCAACTCCGGCAGCAAGGCTTTTTTTCGGTCTTTGTCGCCCATGATGTGGAGCTCGTCAGCGTCGCTCATTTCGAGGGTTCGCCATACATTAATAATATAGTATAAAGCGTCGGTTTCGGTCGAGAAGTCGTAGCGGTTGCCGAAGATGAGTCGTCCGTTGCGCAATGCCACAATCTCGAGGCATCGGTCGGTGACGTAGGCATACATCTTGCGCTCGGCGCCGTAGATGTCTTTTTGACGCAGAAACTTTATAATCGGTGTGAGCACGTGTTGTGTCGGCGGATTGTCGAACGTTCGGCGCAGAAACGAGTCGATTGTCGGCTCGATGGCGTAGGCGATGTCGGCGCCCACTTCCGGAAGCCGGTCGACGGCGACGACCGCCTTGTCGTTGGGGTATAGGCTGCGGAAATACTGTTCGGCGCGAGAGTTGTCGCCTGCCGTAAACTCCTCTGGGACAATCACAAAGCGCGTGCTGTCGATGAGAAAGCGGCGCGTGCCGTAATCGTAGAGAAAAAAACGATTGTCGTAGATGGCAGCCTCCAACTGTTTGTGCACGGCTTGGTCGCTGAGGTCGAAGGCGATTTGCCCGTAGGTCAACGTGCCCTCGTCCATCGTGCTGTGCATGGCGTAGGTGATGCCGTCGGCGCTAATCCGCGCCGACAGATTCCACACCTCGGGATGCTGTATTTCGATGCTTATCGGTTCCATTTCTCTACAAAAATACGAAATTTTTTCGAAACAGACTATACCAAATGCTTGATAAGCGTTTCGCGGTCGCCTGCAAGGAGGTCGATTACGGGGATTTCAATCATCGTGTAGGCGCCGGGCTTTTGACGCATCGAAGCGCGAGCCACGCCGACAAGGATTTGCGCTGTCAGGGCGGGGTTGTTGATGCTCATGTTGAACTCAAAGCGTTGATTTTGAGTCGTTCCCGACACGCCTTTGCGCACCATGTTTACGCCGTGACCCATGTCTTTGACGTTGTCGACGCTGTCGACTTCGATGACGTGAGTTTCGTCGCTTGCGAAGTAGGGGTCAGCCTTGATGCGTGCAGCCACTTGGTCGAGTTCGTAGCCTTCGTGGAGTTCAACGTAGACCATACGGCGGTGGATGCCTGTTCCCAAGGGGATGGTCATCGACAGAGCGGCTTTGATGCCTTCGATGGCTTTAACGGCAACGGTGTGTCCCATGCTCATACCCGGACCGAAGTTGGTGTAGGTGATGCCTTTGGGCGCGCACGCTTGAAGGAGAGTGCGTACAATCGAGTCGCTTCCGGGGTCCCAGCCGGCGGAGATAATCGACACCTTGCCTGCCTTGACAGCCGCTTCGTTGAGGCTGCGGCGAAGGTCGGCAATCTGAGTATGGATGTCGAAACTGTCGACGGTGTTCATGCCGAGCGCCAGCGCTTCGAGGGCGTACTCTTCGACCTTGCGCGTCGGTGTGCAGAGAATTGCAACGTCGGCATCGAGTTCGGCGAGGTTGCTTACTACCTTATATTTACTGATTTCTTTAGGGATGTCGGCAACGTTGCGTCGCACGATTCCCGCAATTTCAAAGTCGTCGGCTTGTTGCAAAGCGTCGAGCACATAGTGACCGATGTTGCCGTAGCCGACAATGGCTGCTTTTATCATATTCAACAGGTTTTATAGATTAGAAGATGTAACCGACACCTAAATTGAGGTAAATCGGGTGCATATCGAAAGTAATTGTGTTAAAGTTGCTGTGGAACACGTTGTTGATGCCCCAAGTAAGGTCGGCGTAGAGCTTGAGGTGCTTGAAAGCAGTCCAGTCGGCGCCGATTTGCCAACCCCATTGGAAGTTGCGGAGGTTGTCGGAGAAGTCGTAAGAAGCGGTTGCACCGTCTTCGAAAACGGTTTTCAATCCTGTCGGGTCGTTTTCGCGGAGATAACCGTCGTAGACGTAACCTTCGAAAGTGCCGTCGAACATCCACGATAAGAACACTCCGGCTTTGAGGTTGGTGCGCGGGTGCACGCGATAGACGCCAACGACGGGGAAGGTCAAGTAGGAGTTGCGCACGGCAGTTTGCACGCCGCCGGTCCAGCGACCAGCCACTTTAGCGCCGTCGTCGCCGATAATCTCCATATTGTAGTTTTTAACGGTGGCTTTGGTAGTCATGTTTTTGTTTTCGACCTT
>JBJEDO010000036.1:0-25652 GCA_051872155.1 Candidatus Limisoma sp. | reverse complement strand
TCGAAAACACGCTCAACGTATCGCTTCTGAGCCGCGGCGTCTACATCGTCCGCGCCCTCGACCGCGAAGGCAATGTAGTTACAGGCAAGATTATGAGATAATAGTGGAGAGTGGAGTGCGGAGAGGAACTAATTTCTATTTCCTGTTTCCTGTTTCCTGTTTCCCGTTTCCCGATTCCCAATCCCCGGTTCCAAAAAACAGAGCATCTGCAACGCGCAGGTGCTCTGTTTTTTTGCATCTATTTCAAACCGCCTGAATTAGAGTGTAATCTCTTTGTTACCGGAGCGATCGGTGAAGACCAGGTGGTTTTGCAAATAGGTTGAGAAACTCTTTTTGTAGGTTTCGGAAATAGGTATGTATTTGTTGCCGAACACGATACGATTTCGTTCAATCGTTTTGATTTTGGTAACGTTAACAATATACGAAGAGTGTACGCGAATGAACTTGTCGGGCGGAAGGTTTTGCTCGATTGTCTTCATATTCATCAGCGACATAACGGTGTTGGGCGTATCGTCGAGATAGAATTTGATGTAGTCCTTCAAACCTTCGATGTAGATAAGTTTGGAGAGGTCGATTTGGACGAGTTTGTATTCGCTTTTGACGATGATGTGGTTCCGATTGTTGAGCTGGTTGACGTCGGCGATTTGCGACTTTTTGTTCATCACGAACCACTGATAAGCCTTGTTGGCGGCAGTTAAGAATTCCTCGTAGCTGACAGGCTTAAGCAGATAGTCGATGGCATTGTGGCGGAAGCCTTCGATGGCATATTGCTCGTAAGCCGTAACGAAGATGGCACGACAGTTTTTAGGAAGGATGTTTGAAAACTCCATTCCGTTGAGTTCCGGCATTTTGATGTCGAGAAAGACGAGGTCAACTTTTCCGGAGATAATAGATTTAATGGCTTCGGAAGCAGAAGAATAGACGTTCTCGAGTTCCAAGAACGGCGTTTTGTTGACAAACCCGGTGATAAGTTCTCTTGCCAGAGGTTCGTCGTCGACTACACAACATTTGATTGTAAGATCCATAATTAGTTGTTTTGAGGGTTTAGATTGATAGATAAATCAGAGATAAACATATTACCGCTTATTCCGTATGTAAAGTTATACTGATTGTTGTAGACCAAAGAAAGGCGCCGTTTCAGGTTCGACAGACCGATACCGCTACTGCGTTTGTCGGCAACTTTTTCAGGGAAGTAACTGTTTTCTGTATGGCACGAAACGGTTGTTCCCGTCACTGTGATAGCAATCTTAATGACGGAAGGTTTCGACGAAGCCATACCGTATTTGAAGGCATTCTCGATGAGCGAAATGAAGAGCAGCGGGGCAATCTTCAAGTCGGGTGACACTTGCCGAGGCAGGTCGACCGTGAGTTGATGATTTGCGCTGAGTCGCAACTTCATCAATTCAATAAAGTTGTGCACAAAGTCGAGGTCTTTAGAGAGTTCGACTTCGGGCGAATCTTCGTAGAGCGCATATCGGAGCATTTTGCTCAGTTGATGCACCGCATTTTGTGCCTTAGTCGAATCGATTTGAATGAGCGCATAGATGTTGTTGAGCGTATTGAACAAGAAGTGCGGGTTGAGTTGGCTCTTGAGGTTAGTGAGCTCCATATCCTTCTGTTCAGAAATAATCTTGTCGTTCATTTGCTCGATTTTCGCCCAACGAACACTGAATTTAAGGGCGAGGCTGAGTCCGGTAGAGAGCAAAGATATGGCAAAATTGCGCGTCACTAAGCCAATATTGCCGGGCACAGGACCACGCATCGACTCATCAATCTCAGGGCGAGTTAAGATGCTAAAGAATTCCGCGCCGGCAACCATCAACACCACGAAAGCCAAAGCGCTGACGACGTAGAGCAACACACGCTTGCGGAACAGAAGTCGGTCGATGAGATAAAAATAATTGTAATAGAATATTATAATATAGACAGCCGTGTGGATGTAAACACCCAACGGAGCCGGACGATGCGGGTCGTCGAAAGAATTTGTAAAGATAACTTCGGGCAAAATGAATATGATACTGATTACCATAATGTGGGTAAGCAGTCCCAGTATTGATTTTTTATCGATTCTGACAGTTTTATTCATATCTCAAAGCCTCTATTGGATCAAGGTTTGCCGCTTTTTTAGCAGGGTACCAACCAAAAAAGATTCCGGTAACACTACACACTACGAACGACAAAATTACAGAAAAAATTTGAATTGACACAGGCCAATTTAATAAAATTTTCACACAAAATGACGCAGCAGCTCCAAACAGCACTCCAATAATACCTCCTGTAACACTGATAATTATCGATTCGATGAGGAATTGGGTAAGTATATCGACACCCCGAGCACCGATGCTCATACGCAGTCCGATTTCGCGGGTGCGTTCGGTGACGGAGACGAGCATAATGTTCATAATCCCGATTCCGCCGACCAGGAGCGAAATGCCGGCAACGCAAGCCAGCAGGATTGTCATCATCTCGTTGGTCGAACTCATCATTTCGCTCAACTCCTGTTGCGAGCGCACGTTGTAGTCCTCCGAGTCGGAGTCTTTGATTTTGTGGTTGCGGTTGAGCACTGTCTTGATTTCGGCAATGGCGTCTTCGGTTTGCTCTTCGGTGATTGCCGATGCGAAAATGCCTTGGATGTAGTCGATAGCCAAGATGCGCTTCATCACTGTCGTGTAGGGAGCGATGACGATGTCGTCTTGGTCCTGCCCCATTGAGTTGTAGCCTTTCGACTTAAGCACGCCGATAATGGTAAACGGCGTAGAATTGAATCGAATGACGCGACCGATGGGATTTTCACCGTTGGGGAAAAGGTTGTCGACCACGGTTTTGCCGACGATACACACCTTCGAAGCGCGTCGGATGTCGTTGTCGGTAAAGACGGTGCCGCTTTCGACGGTAAGTTTGCGGATGTTGAGGTAGTCGGCATTGACGCCTTCCACTTTCGAAGGATAGTTGTTAGCGCCGCAGATAAACTGCCCTGAACTGCTCACCATCGGCGAAATGTCGGAAACGAAACGAGCCTCATCGCGAATATTTTCGTAGTCGACGGGTTTCATCGACTGGGTGTCGTCATTGCTTTGGCGCACACCACCGCGCTCCATATTGCCGGGAAATATCATAATCATATTGCTACCCATTTCGGAGATTTGGGCTTTGATACTTTCTTTGGAGCCTTGACCGATGGCAAGCATCGTGATGACCGAAGCCACGCCGATAATGATGCCGAGCATGGTGAGGAAGCACCGCATTTTGTTGTTGTTGAGTGCTTTGAGCGCTATTTTGAGGAGATTGGTGATGTTCATATCAATCGTTTATTACGGGAAGTTTATTAAAAGCTTCTTCAGCGGAAGCGAGATTCGCGTTGCGTTCGTCGCTGATAATTCGCCCATCGCGAAGCACGATGTTGCGACTGCTGTACTGCGACAGTTCGGGATTGTGAGTCACGAAGATAATGGTACGCCCCATACGATGCAGCTTCTGGAAGAGCATCAAGATGCTGAACGATGTGCGCGTGTCGAGGTTACCTGTAGCCTCGTCGGCGAGTATCAGCACGGGATTGTTGACCAAAGCGCGAGCAATGGCAACGCGTTGCATCTGTCCGCCCGACATTTGGTTCGACTTGTGCATTTTGCGTTCTCCCAGCCCTACAGCATCGAGCGCATCTGACGCCAACCGACGGCGGTCGCGAGCGCTGATGGCGTTGTTGTAGAGAAGAGGCAGTTCGACGTTTTCGACGGCTGTGGTCTTTGGCAACAAGTTATAGTTCTGAAAGACAAAGCCAATTTTGCGATTACGCACGGCAGCGCGCTCGTTTTTGCCCATTTTCTTCACGGAAATGCCATCGATGAGGTAGTCGCCCGAAGTGGGCGTATCGAGGCAACCGAGGATGTTGAGGAGAGTGGACTTTCCCGAGCCTGACGTACCCATAATGGTTACAAATTCGCCTTCTTCGATAGAGAACGACACGTCGCGCAGAGCGTGCACGGTTTCGTCGCCGACGATGAAGTTACGGCAAATGTGTTCGAGTCGGATTATCTCTTTCATTTTTTCTCTTTTTTATCGCTGCCGGGACGTTTCGGCATAAACGGACTTTCTTCAGCGCTACCCTGCTCAGGCATTGCGTCGGCGGCTGCAACGTAGTCGAGCACCACGGTTTCGCCGCGCTTTACGCCCGAAAGGATTTCGACGTTGATACCGTTGTTGACGCCGGTCGTTACTTCTCTGGGCACAAGTTTACCACCATCGACAACCCAAACGCATTTTTTACCTTCGGGAGCCTTGCCGGCTGCTTTCGGGAGCTTATCGCCGGGCATATCTTTGGGCATAAACTTGAGCGCAGCCACCGGCAGATAGAGGGCATCGGCGGTCTCGGCAGTAAAAATAGTAATGTTGGCGGTCATACCTGGGATGAGTTTCATATCAGAGTTTTCGGCAGAAACGACCACCTCGTAGGTCACGACGTTCGATTCAGTTGTCGGGTTGAGGCGCACCTGAGTGACGCGCCCGGTGAAGGTGTCTTCGGGGAAAGCGTCGACGGTAAATGTTACGCGTTGTCCGGTCTTGACTTGACCTATGTCAGCCTCGTCGACGTCGGCAATCACTTGCATATTGCCCAGGTCGGCAATCGTATATATGTTGGCAACTTCCATATTGGCAACGACGGTTTGCCCGATTTCGACGGCACGCGAGATGATAATGCCGTCGATTGGCGCATAGATTTCGGCATAGCCTAAGTTTTCGAGCGCTTTGACGCGTTCGGCTTTCGACTTCTGATAGGCTTGCTCGGCAACGCGGTAGGCATTGCGAGTGGTCTCGAATTCGTAGTCGCTGATGAGTTGCTTGTTGTGAAGTTCGCGGTCGCGCTCATAATTGCGCTTCTGATATTCGTAGGTTTCGCGAGCGCTTTCGAGGTTTGCATTGGCAGCATCGACCTCGCTTTCGAGCAAAGTTTTGTCGATTTCGGCAATCAAATCGCCTTTCTTGACTTGCGAATTGAAGTCGACAAAGAGTTTGGTAACCTTGCCTGTCACCTGAGTACCGACGTCGACTTGCGTAACGCTTTCGAGAGTGCCTGTAGCGGTAACGCTTTCGAAGAGGTCGCCGGTAGCAACTGTCGTGGTTTGCAGGTCGATTTTGCTCTCTTTGGAGCATGACACGGCGAGAATAGCAAACAGAACCGAAGTGATTTTAAGAAACTGTTTCATATGTTATAGAGAGATTTGACTTGTTTGATAATACTGAAGCATTTTGAAATTGAATATTGCGGTATATTTCGCTTGGAGCAACGACAAACGCGCTTGCAGCAAAGTGTTGTGCGAGTTCATCAGGTCGAGAGTATTAATCAATCCGATTTTAAACTGCTCGTTGACGAGTTCGTCGGCGAGTTCGGCACTGCTGACTTGCGCCACGCCGGCTTCGTACTTTGCTTTAGCGCTCACGGCGTCGATGTGCACGTTTTCGATGTTTTGCGAAATAGTCTTGATGGCGTTTTCGTAGTCGAGTTCGGCATTAAGTTTATCGATTTCGGCAAGAGCAACAGCGGTTTTGTTCTTCTTGTTGTCGAAAATCGGCACGCTGATGTTCAACGAAATCTGCTCGTTCAAGCGGTCGATGAGCTGGCTGCCGAGATTCCCGGCGCCGGTATTGTTAGCCGTGTTGACACCGGCATTGAGCGTCACCGTGGGATAGTAGCCGCTGCGGGCAACCTTGATATTGTAGTCGCTGAGTTGCTGCTCGAGATTGTACTTCTTTAGCGACGGCATCCATGTGCAAGCATCGGCAAACACGGCGGTTTTCGTCGGGATTTCGACTTCGGCAATGTCGGCTGAGACATCGATTGTAGCCACGTCGAACGCATCGTCGATGCCCAGCTCCAAAAGATTTTTCAAGGCAACGATAGCCGACGAATGCGAGGCACGCGCAGCCGTCAGGTTGTAGCAGTCGGTTTTGTACTGCGACTCGATTTGCGCACAGTCGACGCGCGACATCTTGCCCGATGCCACCAATGCCTTCGCACGTTCAAGTTGGTAAGCGCTGACCTCCAGGCTCTTCTCGGCAATGTCGATTGACTCTTTTGCGTAAAGGATGTCGATGTACTTGCTGAGGATTTCCGTTTGGATGGTGTAGCGATAGTCGTCGATGCCGAGTCGGCTGATTTCGACTTGCAACTTGTCGGCTTCGATTTGGTTGCGGCGCTTAAAGCCGTTGAACAGCGTCCACCCGGCATTAAGCCCGTACGAGCCCGAATAGGCATTGCGGTCGGTGTTTTCGTCGGGATGGGCGTAGTTGACAAAGCCTTGCGACGTCGAAAAGCTCAGCGAAGGCAACCACTCAGCATTCGATTGCTCAAGGTTAGCTTCCGACGACGCTCGCTCGAGTTGCTTGCCACGCAACGTAAGATTGTGCTCGAAAGCATAGTCGACGCACTCTCGGTAGGTCCACATTCGCTCGTCGGCTTCGACCGACATAGCGAAAAAGAGGAGCGGTGCGATTAGTAAGATTCTTTTCATTGTAGTCATTTGTTCGTAATTTGTCGACAAATATATAGCAGACATCGGCATTCTAAAAACAGAATAGATATATGGCACGATTTAACAATCAAACAGTTTAGATATCCTTATTTGTATGCAAATTGAGACAAAACAGTTAACTCTTATTAACTCAACAAATCAAAAGTCGACAAACATTCGACAATCAGAGGTTAAACACAGCCGATTGAGGGTAGTTTATCGACAAATCGACCCGCTTTACACGTCGCTTTTTTGCAATGCGAAGCCCGTTTGCAAAGAATTTTGAAAAACTATTTAAGCGTGTTTTTCAGCCATTTTCTGATGTAAAACCACGGGAGTCGCAGCGGAATGTGTAAAAAAAATGCAGATTCCGCTCACATCTCGGTTTATTTTTATATCTTTGCCGTTGAACAAATAAATGTAACGACCATGTTGATAGGAAGAAAATACGAGCAACAACGGCTTTTAGATGCTTATAATTCAGAATATTCCGAATTCGTGGCTGTCTATGGCAGACGCCGTGTAGGTAAGACGTTTCTAATCCGCGAAACATTCAATTATAATTTCACATTTCAACATAGCGGACTTGCAAAATCGACAAGAGTCAAGCAGTTAGCTGCTTGGAAAGAATCGCTCAAAGAAGCCGGACTAAAAATCACAAAAGCACCGGCAAATTGGATTGAAGCGTTTAATCTGCTTAAAGATGTAATAACGCAATCTTCCGACAAAAAGAAAGTGATTTTTATCGACGAATTGCCATGGATGGATACGCATGCATCCGGCTTAATCTCTGCGCTCGAACACTTCTGGAACTCATGGGCGAGTGCAAGAAAAGACATCTGTCTGATAATATGCGGCAGTGCCACTTCGTGGATTATAAACAAGGTGGTAAAAAATAAAGGAGGTCTCCATAATCGCATTGATTATAAAATAGCTTTGCGTCCGTTTAACTTGTACGAATGCGAGCAATATATGAAAAGTCGGAAAGTCAATATGTCGCGTAAACAGTTGATAGAAGGCTATATGGTGATGGGTGGTGTGCCTTTTTATTGGAAAGCGATGCAGAAAGGATTAAGCCTTGCACAAAACATAGACTTAAACTTTTTCAATCCGAATGGCGAACTCTTTGGAGAGTTTGATGCTCTTTATGCCTCTTTGTTCAAAAGTCCGGAGGGATATATCAAGGTTGTTCGACTATTGTCGGAAAAAAGGTCGGGACTAAACAGAAACGAATTGATTAAACTTGGAAAGTTTGTCGACAACGGTAGTTTCAGTCAACTTCTTAAGGATTTGGAGAATTGCGGATTCATCAGAAGCTATAACATTATGGGTAATACCAAAAAAGATTGCCTGTATCAGCTTATAGACCCGTTTACCATATTTTATTATGAGTTTATGAGTGAGAATTCGCGCAAAGACCCTCAGTTTTGGTCACACAGCATCAATAAGCCGGTATATAACACATGGTGCGGATTGAGTTTTGAAAGAGTTTGCTTGCTGCACGCTGAGCAGATTAAGTCTTCGTTGGGAATTTCCGGAGTCGTTTCCGGATTGTATTCGTGGCGTTCTTCAAAGAGCAAACCGGGAGCGCAAATCGACCTTGTTATCGACAGAGACGACGATGTGATAAGCCTGTGCGAGATGAAATACACCTCAAATCCTTGGGAGATGAATGCTTATGACCTGAGCGACATAACGTCAAAAGAAGAAATTTTCCGTAAGGAGACAGGTACGAGAAAAACGACGCACAACGTACTTATCAGTGCAAACGGCATTAGGCGTAACGAATATTCCGACGAGTTGCAGAAAATTATAACGGCAGACGATTTATTCAGGGAATCTGATTATTTTTGAAAAAATATAGACAAATTTCAGCGAAAATTTTTACATTTGTGAGATAAACACAAGAATATGAACTACTGTATGTATTGCGGGGCTAAATTGTCGCCCGGAGATAGTTATTGCAGCGTTTGCGGTGCCAAAATCGACGACGCACCGACACCTCCACCCTCTCCCATGTCGTCAGCTATACCACCCGCACCTCCTGCGCCGACCGACGCAGCGCAAACACCGCCCCCGCCGCCACCCTTTGCTTGTCGCAACATCTACAGTGCACCCGAATCGCATAAATCGTTTGTCGAATCGTTCAGCGAATACTTTGGTAACAGCACCGTAAATTTCCGACTCAAAGACTTGTTTGCCGACGTGTTTAAGCGCCATAGTCTGAGCGATGCCGAAGACATCTTCATCTGCGGCACACGCTACACCACCCCACCGCTCTATGCCGTGCGCTTCAGTTGGCCGCGTCCGTGGCTATACAGTCGCGTGCTGCTCATTATGACTATCGCATTCGTGATGCTGATGTTGTGCTTGGTGATGTTCGACAGTTCAAACGCAATACCGGGAGTTATCGTCGTCGGGTCGTTTGCCATGCCGCTGACCACGATGATGCTTTTCCTCGAATTGAATGCCTACCGCGATGTGAGCGTCTACAAGATTATTGTGACCTTCCTCGTCGGCGGATGCGCCTCGCTGCTCGCCACGATGATTCTTTATATGTTTTTCACCCCCGGAATGGATTTCATCGGCGCAATAATCATCGGCGTGGTCGAAGAAATCAGCAAGTTGATTATTGTCTACTACTCCATCAGCCGACTCCGTACATGCCACATACTTACGGGACTACTCATCGGCTCTGCCGTAGGCGCCGGGTTTGCCGCATTCGAATCGGCAGGCTACGCATTCAACTTCCTACTCGACGATGAAGGCGGACTCTACACTATGTTCGACGTAATTGTGCTTCGCGGCATACTCGCTCCCGGCGGACACGTCGCTTGGGCAGCCATTACCGGCGCCGCCATCGTTATGGCTAAAGGAAATCGCCGACTGACTACCGACATCCTGACGTCAGGGAAATTCCTTAAATTGTTTGCCATCCCGGTTGTGCTCCACTCCATTTGGGATATGCCTATCGGTATCGGCGAAGGCATTCTCCTGGTTCCGACACTCCTTACCGTTGCTGTTTGGGCTGTGCTCATCGCCCTCATCAACGTCGGTTTAACTGAAGTTAGAAACATAAATATAACTCACACATGAAAATTTGCAAGACCTGCGGAAATACATTTCCCGACACAGTACGATTTTGTAAAGTCTGTGGCTCTCGATTAGTTTCAGAAGAAGAAGTTGCTGCACAAATTGAAGAGACAGCGCCGACGGCTGAAGAAAAACCAGCCGAGCAACCCGCACAATCGGAACCCGTGGCAGAACCTCAGCCCGAACCGACTCCCGAGCCTCAACTTGAGCCTGAACCTACTCCCGAACCTGCACCGGAACCTGAGCCGGAACCCGAACCGAAGCCAACTCCCGGACCTGAACCGGAACCCGAGCCTCAACCCGAACCGGAACCCGAGCCTCAACCCGAGCCCGCGCCCACACCCGAGACTGAACCAACTCCCGAACCTGAACCTGAGCCGAAACCTGAGCCTGAACCCGAACACGAGCCTCAGCCTCTGCCTCAGCCTGAGCCCGTTGCTATTCCCGAGCCTGTAAAGCAGCCGATAGAAGAGACAAAGAAGCCTGAAAATACGGCAAAACCCATTATACCTGCCAAGCCGAAAGAGCCCGAAAAGCCCCGAAATCAGGGCAATTCGAAAAAGATGCTACCTATTATAATTGCGGCGGCTTGCGCTGTCGTACTAATTGTCGTCGGCTTGTTTATTTGGAATTGGTATGCAAACGCAGCGACCTACATTACGCTCAACGAAAGCGAATTGACGTTCGGCAAAGCCGGCTCGTCGAAGTCTATCAACGTAGAGCACGACGGTCACTCGTGGGATATCGAAACCACTCCGTTTTGGGCACACGCCGTGAAGAACGAGACATCATTCACCGTAACTTGCACAGCTAACACCACCGGCAAAGACCGCCAAGGCATTATCGTTGTCAAGTCGGGACGTGTCACCGCCCAACTCGCCGTAACCCAAAAAGCTCGAGCATCTTATATCCGTCTCTCCGAAGGCGAACTCAACGTGGACCGCAACGGTGGCGCCGCCGACGTCAGAATCGACTCCGACAGTAACGATTTCAACATCGATGCGCCCTACTTCTGCCGCATCGAGAAGAACGACAACGGTTTCAAGGTAACTTTTGAAGCCAACGACGGCAAAGCCCGCTCCGGCGAAATCATCGTCAGCGACGGCGACGTTCGCGCATCTCTGCTCTTCGAACAACAAGGCGGCTGTGACTATTGTGGCGGCGAAGGCACTGTTCGTTGTCCGCAATGCGGCGGTTCGGGATACAAAACCGAATGGGGATTATTCTCCGGCACTACCAAAACGACTTGCGGCAGTTGCGGCGGAACCGGACGCGTTGCTTGCCCACATTGCGCAGCGCAGTAAACAGGAAACAGGAAACAGGAAACAGGAAACAGGAAACAGGAAACAGGAAACAGGAAATAGGAAATAGGAAACAGGAAACAGGAAATAGGAAACAGAGTCTTAATACAGTTTAAAACAGGAAGGTGCGCTCGAGCCAGTAGGTTGCCATTCCGGCAAGGTAGCCGAGGAAGGCAATCAGCGAGATGTGCCGAGCGTACCAACCGAAAGTCATCTTCTCCGCACCCATAACGACAACGCCTGCCGCACTACCGATAATCAGCAAACTGCCGCCCACTCCGGCGCAGTATGCCAAGAGCTGCCAGAAGAGTCCGTCTTGGACAAACATCATTGCCATCGGATCGGTGGTAAGAGGCGACGCCACTTCGTACATACCGATACATCCCGCCACGAGAGGTACGTTGTCGACAATCGACGACGCCGTGCCGATTATGCCCGTTACGAGATAGGCATTGCCGTTGGTCGTGCGCTCAAGCCACATACCGAACTGCGACAACACGCCGATTTCGCTCAACGACGCCACGGTCATCAATATTCCAAGGAAGAACAAAATGGTCGACATATCGATTTTGTGAAGCGTCTTCGACACGCGCTGTCCGAGTGTACCCTCGGCTTCATGCTCGTGGCGTAGAAATACTTCGGTCATCGTCCAAAGCACACCGAGCACAAGGAGTATGCCCATAAACGGAGGCAACCCCGTGAAAGAACGGAAGAACGGCACAAACATCAGTCCGCCAACGCCGACAATAAACACGGCAACGCGCTCCTCCTTGGTCAATATCATCTTGTTGAGTTCTTTTTTCGACGGCTCTTTTTCCAAATCGCCTTTCAACTTGAATTGCAAAATGAATGTTGGAAGGAGTATCGACACAATCGATGGCAACAGCACTTCTTTAACAACGCCGACCGAGGTTATATTACCCTTAATCCAGAGCATGATAGTCGTCACGTCGCCTATTGGCGAGAATGCTCCACCGGCATTGGCTGCAAGGATTATTAGTGCTGCAAAAATCATTCGGTCAGCCTTCTCGGGCACCAGCTTGCGGAGCACCATTACCATCAGAATACTCGTCGTAAGGTTATCAAGTACGGCAGACATAAAGAACGTAATCGCTACAAATCGCCAAAGCAGAAGTCGCTTGCCTCGCGTGGCAAGTTTTGCTCTGACAAAGTTGAGTCCGCCGTGGCTGTCGACCACTTCGACTATCGTCATTGCTCCCATCAGAAAGAACAGGATTTCGCAGGTGTCGCCAAGATGCTCGAGCAGCACTTTCTGCCCGATGAACTGGCGCGCGGCGGCTACTTTGTCGTCGAGATGGAATACAGCCATAAATTTTTCGAACTCTTCCGCATGAAATGCGCCTACATATTCCGGACAGCCGAACATATAAAGCGTCCAACATACCGTACACATCAACAATGCAATGGCTGTCTTATTGACTTTCAACCCGTTCTCGAGCGCAATACAAGTATAGCCGAGCAAAAATACTATTACAATTGAAAATGATAGAAACATAATAAAGTCGTCTTCTAATGGTTCCGTGTTTGCATATGCAAAATTACGGAAAAAATTCTTTAATTTAAATACAACCGCGAATTTTTCAAATTGTTTAACAAAAGAAAGACCGGGAAGGACTCGTTAAAGAAAAAACCGATTTTTTTACAAAGATTTTGCACAAACACTCGCACATATATAACTAATTAGTTATATTTGTATTATTGCAGAAAAGATATTAAACGACCTCGAATATGATAAAGATTAACGAAGATAAATTAGCCAAATTGTCCACGACAAACCAAATGCTTGACGAAAAGTATGGTGTGCATGGGACTGCTTCACGCAACGAATTCGACGAACAATCTTTAGCGTGGTTTTACGGAAATATGCTAAAAGAACGTCGCAAAGAATTAAAAATGACGCAAAAGGAAGTAGCCGAAAAACTCGGTCGCGAGCAGAGTTATATCGCAAGGGTGGAACGAGGTAAGGCGGATATTCAATTATCAAGTTTTTTCAGAATTGCCGGCATACTCGGCATTCAATTCGTACCATCGTTTGTACAAGTTTAAATACAATTCTGCAATTTTTTCGGTTGGGGAAATTTTTTTTGGACTGTTTCGAAAAAATTTTCTACCTTTGCAGCCGAAAATACTTGCAACGCGTAGTGTCTAATCACGTAAGTCCGGTTGATAAGATTTACATGATTAGACACTTATTTTATGCTAAAACTATTATAAACGACTATGAATCAATCTACAAAACTCTGGACGGGCTCGTTCGTCGGCATCTGCCTGGTCAACTTTTTTATCTTTGTCAACTTCCACGCACTGCTGCCGACGTTCCCGTTCTTCGTAACCTATCTGGGCGGCGACGCACAAACCATCGGTTTGGCGACCGCCCTATTTTCAATCGCTTCCATCATCTCGCGCCCGTTCGTCGGACGTATGGTCGACACCACCGGACGCCGCACCGTGCTCACTCTCGGACTAATCGGCATGGCACTGATGCCGATGGGCTATTTCTTCGCTGCCGGCATAGCGTCTGCCATCGTGCTGCGCACGGCACACGGCATCTTCCACGCCGCCTCGAGCAATGCATCCGCAAGTTGGGTTGCCGACATCGTACCGCCACAACGCATGGGCGAAGGAATCGGCATGTACGGGCTGTCGATGGCAATATCCACAGCCGTAGCTCCTGCCGCCGGACTCGCTCTGATGCACACTTTCGGCTTTCGTCCGCTCTTCGGGTTGGCAACATTTACGGCTGTCGTGGCATTGATCATCGGGCTCTCTATCGGCAAGCGCGACTACACCCTCGACCGCGGGCCTATGCGCTGGAAACAACTCTTCGAACGGCGCTCGCTGCCCGCCGCAGTCACTCAATTCTTCTATATGATGAGCTACGGCGTAATTGAGGTTTATGTGGCTATTTACGCCGACTCGTGCGGACTGCCCGGCGCAGGTATCTACTTCATATTCATTGCATTAGCAACCATTGCCACACGTTTGATAATGGGACGCCGAATCGACCGATGCTCCGAGTCGCTAATGGTCTACGGCGGCAACGTAACCATTATAGCCGGAATCCTGCTTCTGGTGTTCATCCACACCACCGCGGCTTACTTGCTATCAGCCATCCTGTTAGGTTATAGTTTCGGAACACTGCAGCCGGCACTTCAAACAATGGCAATGCGCCCCGTAGCATCCGAACGCCGTGGCGCCGCCGGAAGCACATTCTTTGTGGCTTTCGACCTCGGCATCGCCTTGGGCGGCTACATCGCCGGCGTGTTGGTAAAGCATTTCAGTTACGACACAATGTTCCTCTGGATGATTGTTCCATGCCTCGCGTCAGCACTTTGCTACCGAATAAGAGCCTGTTTCATAATAAATTTTAAAGCAGGGGCGGGCAGTCATTGAGCAGATTTGTTCGTGCTTATAAGGGCGTGTGGCAAGCCACATAACCGTTAAGCACGGACAAAGATGCCAATGAATGTCCGAGCAAAGGTATTTTTCCTTTTCATAAATAATTGATAATAGGTAATTTACTAAATGTGCTTTAATAAAGCATCATAGACGCAAATTTTTCTTCATTGTAATTCAATTTTTCAAGAATAACAATTTTTGAAGAGAAAAGTGCTGCCCTATCGCATATTTTGGGCGATTTTCGCTTTTCGCCGCAGTCACATAGCTCGCTATACTCCTTTGGCTCATAACAAAACTCGCCACAAACTATGCAACCTCTGCTTTTAAAATTAATTATGAAACAGGCTCTAAGTCGAAAATAGATTGTTACGACTTTGCGCGATTGATGATGTAGATTCCGGCGGTGGCGAGTGTGGCGGCTACGATGTATTTCACGTAGAACGTCTCGCCGAGGCAAATGCACGAGGTGACTGCGCCGACAACGGGGATGAGCGAATTGAATATCGCAACTTTGCCGATAGGATTGCAGCTGAGCAACTTGTTGTAGAGGGCAAAACCGACCGTCGAAATGGCTATCAAGAGCGACAGGATGACAATACCCGTCGCTGTAACGTGCCCGAACGTGCCACCTGCTGCGTATCCGCCGACGACGAGCAGCACGCCTCCGATTGCCAGACTATAGCCCGTGCCGACGAAAATGTCGACGCGACGACTCAGTCCGCGAGTCATCAGCCCGGCGAATGCCGAACACAGTGCGTTGAGAATAATCATACCGTCGCCGCTGAACGAGAATCCGTCGACAGTGTCGGCGTTGGAGAAATTGAGCACAACCACTCCGGCAATTCCTACGCAACAGCCCAGCAGTTTGTTGGCGGTAAGTCGGTCGCTCTCGAAGAACATACATGCCATGATGACGAGCAAGAATACGCTCATCGAGTTGAGAATCGCCGCACGAGCACCGGGACTGTGCGAAAGTCCGAAATAGAAAAAGGCATAGTGGAGCGTGGTGTTAATCACCGCAAAGGCTACGACGTAGAGCCATCCCGAGCCGCCGGTCACGGCAAAACGCCGATGCGTGGCGCGCGCAAGGGCGAGGATTATCAATCCCGAAATCGTAAAGCGAACGCCGGCAAACACCATCTTACTGCCCGTCATATCGGCAGTGATGGCAAATTCGCGGAAGCCTAACTTGATGAGCGGATAAGCCCACCCCCAAGCGATAGCCGCCGTGAGGGCAAACACCACAACCCATAACGGGCGCTGAAAAATAGTTGTAGAGTCGTTACCCATATATAATAAGGTGTAGCGACCGTTAAAAGTGTAGTTGACTGTCGACAATGGTAAGTTCGATGCCCATTTCTTCGATACGACGTGCCGTAGCCGCCGGAATCTTCGAGTCGGTTATAATATGGTCGACTTCTTCCATATCGGAGATTTTGCTGAAACCGCGGCGCCCGAATTTCGACGAGTCGGCGAGCACAATGGTTTTCTGCGCGGTCTGCATCATCACGCGATTGAGCATAGCTTCCATCATATCGGTGGTAGTGATGCCGAAGTCGAGGTCGATACCGTCGACACCTATATACAACTTACTGCACGAGAAATCGGCAAGCGCCGACTCGGCATACTTTCCGACAACCGACAGACTGCTGTGACGCAACATACCGCCGAGCTGGATAATGTCGACGTTGCGGTCCTTCGAAAGTATGGTAGCCACCTCGAGCGACGCTGTGATGACGGTCAACTTGTCGGTGGTTACAATGTTGCGCGCAAGAGCGTGCATCGTTGTTCCCGAGGCGATGAGAATAGAATCTTTAGGCGTTATCAGCGAAGCCGCCTTGGCGCCGATTGCACGTTTTTCGTCTACACAAAGTTTCTCCTTATCACTTACGTTCCTGTTATCAATGTACGGGTCTATCAAAATTGCCTTACCATGGTTTCGGTAAAGTTTTTTTGCCCTTTCGAGTTCTGTCAAGTCCTTTCGTATCGTAACCGACGAAACATTCAGTTGCTCTGCCAAATCGGTCACCAAGATAGAACTGTGTTGCATTAATGCATTTAATATAAATGTATGTCGTTCCTCTTTTGTCATGTTTTCTTAGAGCAATTATAATACTTTTCAAAGGTGGACATTTTTTTTAAGATTTGAAAGTTATTTGTGTTAATCTTTGGTAAATCATAGCAGATAGCACACAGCCGCACTTTCGTTTTAGAGAAAAATAAGGGCATTTGGTTTCGTTCGAAAATATGTTGTGAAACATATTTTGAAAAAATGTGCAATTTTTTTTGAAAAAAACTTGATAATATTTCGTTATTATAAAATTTGTTTCTACATTTGTTGCGAAATGAAATCCAAACCGATTTAAACGACAAGAAATCCGGAATTTCAATTTCAAAGCGAAAGCAGAAAAGAATAATAGTTTTTAGATATGGTAAACAACAAAATCAACAACGAATACGACGTAATCGTCATAGGAGGAGGCGTCACGGGAGCCGGCACGGCACGCGACTGCGCCCTTCGCGGTTTGCGCGTATTACTTGTTGAGCGTTACGACCTTGCAGTAGGGGCTACGGGTCGAAATCACGGCTTGCTTCACTCCGGAGCACGTTACGCAGTGACCGACGAAGAATCGGCTCGCGAATGCATCAAAGAAAACATGATTCTGCGCCGCATAGCAAGCCACTGCGTTGAAGAAAACGACGGACTTTTCATCTCACTCCCCGAAGACGGACTCGAATATCAGGCTACGTTTGTTGAACGGTGCCAAGCTGCCGGCATCAGCGCTGAAATCATCGATCCGCGACAAGCCAAACTACTTGAACCGTCGGTCAATCCGGCAATTATCGGCGCCGTTCGCGTGCCCGACGGCTCTGTCGACCCCTTCCGACTGACGCTTGCCAACGTCGTCGACGCAAAACGTCACGGTGCCACCATGCTCGTCTATCACGAAGTGACCGAACTAATCTCCGAACAAGGGCGCATCATCGGCGTCACCGTTTTCGACCACAAGACTAAACAACAAAAACGTTTTTACGCACCGTTGACAATCAACGCCGGAGGCATCTGGGGGCACGGCATAGCCGCAAAAGCGGGCATCCGCGTCGATATGTTCCCGGCGAAAGGCTCGTTGCTAATCTTCGGACACCGCGTCAACAACATCGTGCTCAACCGCTGTCGCAAGCCGGCAAATGCCGACATCCTCGTGCCCGGCGACACCATCTGCCTCATCGGCACCACGTCGAGCCGCGTCGGCTTTGACGAAGTCGACGATATGCGCGTTACGCCCGACGAAGTCGACCTGCTGCTCAGCGAAGGCGTCAAATTGGCACCTGCATTAGCCACGACACGCGTGCTGCGCGCCTATGCAGGCGTTCGTCCTCTCGTAGCCGCCGACAACGACCCGTCGGGACGAAACATCAGCCGCGGAATCGTTCTGCTCGACCACGCAACACGCGACGGCGTGGATGGATTTGCAACAATCACGGGTGGCAAACTTATGACATACCGACTTATGGCGGAATGGGCTACCGACTTGGCTTGCCGCAAACTCGGCGTCGACCGAAGTTGCACAACCGCCACAGAGCCGCTTCCCGGAAGCAAGTCGGCTGAAAAACCCGAAAATCTCGGCAAATCGTTCGCATTCGACAATCGTCGAAGTTCGCAAATACACCGTCACGGCGATATGGCAGACCGCATTACCCACGACACGCCCATCGACCGTAGCCTCGTCTGCGAATGCGAAGACGTAAGCGTCGGCGAAGTGGTATTTGCACTCGACAACCTCGACGTCAACAACCTTGTCGACCTTCGCCGCCGCACTCGCGTAGGCATGGGCACTTGCCAAGGCGAACTATGCGCTTGCCGCGCTGCCGGAATGCTTGCGCGCGCTCATAACTGTGCCGAGCGAGCACGCACCGACCTCGCCGATTTCGTTGCCGAACGCTGGAAAGGCACCTACCCCATTGCTTGGGGCGACACCCTTCGCGAAGCCGAATACACGCAATGGGTCTATTCAGGTATCTGTAACATTAACGAATAATAGAGCATTATGAAATTCGATACAGTCATCATAGGAGGCGGTCTTGCCGGACTGACGTGTGGCATACGTTGCCAACAAGCCGGACTACGCACTTGCATCGTCACGACAGGACAAAGCGCGCTCCATTTCTCATCAGGGTCGTTCGACTTGCTCAATGCTCTTCCCGGCGGAGAGAAAGTAACGCATCCCGCCGACGGTGTTGCAGCCCTACCCGACCATCACCCGTACAAGAATCTCGCCGACCGCTTCCTGTCGCTTGCCGACGAAGCAAAACAGACACTCGCACAAGCCGGCATCGCGACAAAAGGCGATGCACGTGCCAACACCTATCGCATCACGCCGATGGGCGGACTGAAAAGCACATGGCTTACGCTCGCCGAATTCACAACAATCCCCGACCATACAGGTATAATAGGTAAAAATATTCTGATTGTTAACTTTTCCGGATTCCTTGACTTCAACACGAGTTTTATCGCCGCCGAAATGGAGAAACGCGGCTCACGGTGCACAGTCGAAACGATAACCATCCCGGCAATCGACCGTCTGCGCAACAATCCGACGGAAATGCGTGCCACCAACATAGCTCGCGCTCTCGCTGTCAAGGAGACGTTCAGTCAGTTCAGCGACGCACTGAACGAAATGTCTAAGGGATACGATTGTGTGGTATTGCCTGCCGTATTTGACTTGTATGCCCCTGAGGTCGTGACGGCTTTGGGCAGAGAGTATAACGTTCCTGTGTGCTTAGTGCAGACAATGCCACCATCGGTCCCCGGCATTCGCGTTCAGATGATGCTGCACCGCCGATTCGAGTCGCTTGGCGGCGTGTTTATGCCCGGCGACACCGTTACCCGTGCGGATTTCGACGCAAACAAAGTGAATAAAGTGTATACAGTAAATCATGGGGAAATTCCGCTTGAAGCGAGCGCCTACGTACTCGCTTCAGGCAGTTTCTTCAGCCGCGGACTCGTGTCGACCCCCGAAGGCGTCAGCGAACCCGTCGTCGGAGCCGACATCGTTGCCACCACGAATCGCAGCGACTGGTATTCCACCGACGTGTTTGCTCCTCAACGATATATGGAATTCGGCGTTGCCACCGACAGCGAGTTCCATGTAGTCAAAGATGGCAAACCCGTCACGAACCTATACGCAATAGGTTCCGTGCTGAGCGGCTTCAACCCCATAGAACAGGGATGCGGTGCCGGAGTGGCTATGCTCACGGCAATCGACGTGGCTAACAAACTAACCGACAACAAATGATGAAAATGCAAGATAAAAACATAAGCGCAAACAATTTTGAGCAATGCCTCAAATGCACGGTCTGCACAGCCTACTGCCCGGTAGTTGCCGTGCGTCCAGAATACCCCGGACCGAAGCAAGCCGGTCCCGACGGAGAACGGCTGCGTCTGAGTCGCGAAGAATTCTACGACGAGGCGTTGAAATACTGCCTCAACTGCAAGCGCTGCGAGGTGGCTTGCCCTTCCGACGTCAAAATCGGCGACATCATCCAACTCGCCCGTATGCGATACAGCAAGCACAGCCCGTCGCTGCGCGACCGCATGCTCGCAAGCACCGATTTGGTCGGCTCAATGGCAACACGACTTGCTCCGTTGGTCAACGCATCGCTGTCGCTCAAACCCGTAAAACTCGTGATGGACAACGTGCTCGGCATCGACCGCCATCGCACTTTTCCCAAATACTCATCTACGACATTCGTCAGTTGGTTTAAGCGTCACGCGGCGAGCCTGCAAGCACAATACCCGCATCAAATCAGCTTCTTCCACGGCTGCTACATCAACTACAACTTCCCGCAACTCGGTCGCGACATGGTCACCGTGCTCAATGCCTGCGGCTACGGCGTGAACTTGCTCGAAGGCGAACGTTGCTGCGGCGTGGCACTCATGTCGAACGGACTCATCGACAAAGCACGCAAAGACGCCGAACGCAACATGGCTGCCATCCGTCGAAGCGTCAACGAACTCGGTCGCACCGTCGTCGGAGCATCGTCGACCTGCATATTCACCATGCGCGACGAATATCCGCACCTGCTCGGCGTCGACAATTCCGACGTGCGCGACAGCATCGAACTCGCCACGCGATTCATCTTCCGCCTCATCGACAACGGCGACGTGCAAATGCGATTCCGTCCCGACTTCAAGATGCGAATTGCCTACCACACGCCATGCCATATGGAGCGCCTCGGATGGGCACACTATTCGACGAGTCTGCTGCGAATGATTCCCGGCGTCGAACTCACCGTGCTCGACTCGCAATGCTGCGGCATCGGCGGCACTTACGGTTTCAAGAAAGAGAACTACCCCACGTCGCAAGCCATCGGCGAATCGCTTTTCCAAAAAATCCAAGCCGCCAACCCCGACTTCGTCGCTACCGACTGCGAAACCTGCAAATGGCAAATCGAGATGTCGACACCCTACTCGGTTGTCCACCCCATTTCCGTTCTCGCACAAGCTATCGACTTCGAAGAAACGAAGAAACTTAACATAAATAACCATAACAATTAAAAAATTCACTATCATGTTTAAATTTTTAGCACCACCGGCATTTAAGCCCGAACTACCTGCTGAAAAAATCGACTCTACCTACAAGAGTTACCGTTGGCAGGTCTTTTTAGGCATATTTATCGGTTACGCAGGTTTCTACATCGTGCGTAAGAATTTCTCAATGGCAATGCCATTCCTCGAGCCGTTCGGCTTCGAAAAAGGTGAATTAGGTATCGTGCTTTCGATGAACGCCATCGCCTACGCCCTCTCGAAATTCCTGATGGGCAGCGTGTCCGACCGAAGCAATGCAAGAGTATTCCTTCCCCTCGGATTGGTACTTGCAGCGATATCGATGATGTTTATGATTGTGCCCGTTGTGGCATTCGGCCCCGAACACAAGACATGGGCAATTGCCCTGATGACCGTTCTCAACTTCCTCGTAGGATGGTTTAACGGCATGGGCTGGCCTCCGTGCGGACGCGTTATGACGCACTGGTTCTCGCAGACCGAACGCGGCACAATGATGTCTATCTGGAACTGCGCACACAACGTCGGCGGAGCACTCGTCGGTCCGATGGCAGCCTACGGCGCCGTTTGGTTCGGCTCGTGGTTCTACGGCAACCAAACCGACTACTACTTCCTCATCGGTACTTACGCATTCCCCGCAGCAGTTGCCATTTTCGTAGCAATTCTCGCTTACGTGCTCATCCGCGACACTCCTCAATCCTGCGGACTTCCTTCGGTTGAAAAATACCGCAACGACTACCCGAAAAACTACAGCGCAAAGCAAGAAGAAGTGCTCTCGACAAAAGACATCTTCTTCAAATACGTGCTCAACAACAAAATGCTGTGGTTCATCGCCATTGCCAACGCATTCGTCTACATGGTGCGCTACGGCTGTCTCGACTGGGCGCCTAAATACCTCATGGAGAGCCAAGGCTACAACATCAAAGAAGCCGGCTGGGCATACTTCGCTTACGAATTTGCAGCCATCCCCGGCACACTCATTTGCGGTTGGATAAGCGACAAAGTGTTTAAAGGCGGTCGCGCAATGACAACAACAATCTTCATGGCTGTCGTTGCCGTATTCATCGCCCTCTACTGGCAATTCTCGGCAAATCCGACAATCGTAACGATTTCGCTCATCGGCATCGGATTCTTCATCTACGGTCCCGTTATGCTCATCGGCGTACAAGCCCTCGACCTCGCTCCGAAAAACGCTGCCGGAACGGCTGCCGGACTCACCGGTTTCTTCGGCTACTTCTTCGGAACGGCTATTTTGGCAAACATCGTAATCGGTTACGTTGCCGAAGCCGGTTGGGACTGGACATTCATCCTGCTGCTCGCCGCATGCGCACTTTCGATAGTGTTTATGATGTTTACCTACTCCGACGAGAAAAAAATGCTCGCCGCAAAAAAATAGCATAACACCTCGAAAATTTCCATAAATGCCATTATGTAAAATTATTTTATAGTATTCATTTTTATCTTAAAATTTCAATTATGTTTAAACGATTTGTTCGATTAGGCTTGTTAAGTGCTGCTGCTCTTACGGCCTTCACCTCTTGCGAAGACCAAGAGTTTACAAACGAGAACGTGGACGCTAAACGCGTGGAAGTGCAACAACTCCCCGCTGATTTGGCAAAGGTACGCGACTATGTGCCTCTCTACGCTGTTGTTGCTCACCGTGGCTCTACTTTCTGGGCTCCTGAGGAAACTGAGTCAGCTTGGCGCTGGGCTCGTGAAATGGGCGCTGACTACCTTGAGTCGGATATGCAATGCACTAAGGATGGTGTCGTTCTTGCTAATCACGACGAGAACTTAAAGCGCACAACTAACATTGAAAATGTTTTCTCTGAGTATGTTCCCACTACTCGTGTGAAGTTCTACGAAAGTTTGGGTTTTGGTCACGATGATGCTGTTGCTCAATATGAGCGTGACTTGGCGGCTTTCCGTCCGTTCTACACGATGTCGTACTACTATGCCGAACTTCTTATGCTTGACGCCGGTTCTTGGTTCAATGAGACCAGCCTTGAGCAAGCTCGTCCGGCTTTCGCTACTCAACATCAATATGTTTCGGCATTGCAAGACCAAATTGCTTATGCTGAAGGTAAGCGTCTCAAACGTGGTGCCGACGGCGAACGTATCCTTACTTGGAAGGTTAAAGATGAGTATAAGGGTATGACTCTTGCTCAAATCTATCAGGCTATCAAGGATAAGGGTCAGTATAATGCCAAATATATGGACTTCATTGAATACGATTTTGCAAACGGTTATGAGGCTGACCCGGAAGATACGGGTAACCGTCCGGGTGTTTACATCGAGTTTAAGGAGTCGTGGCTGAATCCGGGCAATATGGAGCAACGTGTTTATGACGTGTTGGCTGAATGTGGTTGGAATATTATCACGAAGCCTGCGCCTGCCGGCGAACCGTTCTACAAAGCCGGTAAGGTTAATATCGGTAACACTAACGGTAAGGTGATTTTGCAAACTTTCTCGTTCGACGCTCTGGGCCGTGCTGCCAAGGTGTTCGACGGCAAGGTGCCGATGTGCTACTTGCTTTGGACCGGCGGCTATGCAACTGACTTGCTCTACACTACTCCGACCGGCTATGCCGACTTTATCAAGATGTCTCAAGACAACAAGGCTCACATTCTTGGTCCGGCTATTTCGGGTGCACCTAACAATTATCCGGAAATGAACGAACCGTGGCAAGCTTATATGATTCGCAAGTCGGGTATGCTCAACCACCCGTATTCGTTCGACACGTTCTCGCAGATGGCTAAATATCTTGGCTACTACAACTATGGTAATGTGACTGAGTTTGACGACCTTCTTCGTATTGAGGTTCCCGAAACTTCTTACACTACGTTCCACGGCACTAACTCTATGCCGGTATACTTGGATGGTTTCTTTACCAACCGTTCGGAAATGTCGTTGCTCTATATGATTGAGAATGGTTTCCGTTGCAATGCTAATTTGCCGAATCCGTTCCATCCGGGTCAGAAGTACGACAACTCGCAAGCTCCGAGTGTAGTTCCTGACGCTGTCGAAACTCTTGTACGTCTTGGATACTAATCTTTATAAATTGGATATTAACAACTTAAGAATATTCTCAACATGAAAAAATATTTTTTATTGCCGATTTTGGCATCTGTCGCAATGGTAGGACTTGCCCAGGATTTTGATACCGATCCTACTGTTAAGATTGACAATGAGAAAGAAGACCTTCACTTTACGGTAGGTGCTCGTATGATGGCTGACGTGGCTTACTATCATTCTGATTTCACCCCGATGAAGTCGGGTGCAGCCTTAACGGATGCTCGTCTGCGTGCGTCTTTGGAATACAAAGATTGGTATTTCTATGCTGACTTTGGTTTCGGCGGAGGCAAATTCTCGCAAAAGAACATTTTCGTACAGTATTCAACCGAGCAGGAAGCCGGGAAGCACTATGTGAAAGCCGGTTACTACAACGACCCTGCAGGTTCGATGGCTCGCAACACGTCGCTTGGCAGCTATCACTTTATCTCTCGTCCGGGTTCGACGAATGCTCTCGGCGAAGGTCGTGAACTTGGTATCACTTACAAATTCCAAAACAAGAAGTGGTTTGCTCAACAGGGTGTGTTTACTGAAGATAAATACAACTCTCAAGAAGCCGGATTTAATGGTGTAACTGCTGCCGGTCGCTGGTTGTATCGCCCTATCAACGACGATAAGCAAACTTTCCACGTAGGTCTGAGCGCACGTTTTGCTCGCCTGGGCGGTGGCGAAGTCTACAACAACACGCTCAAGAAAACTCTGACTCTCGGTCAAACTATGGAAACTTTTGTCGACGATACCGAGAAATTCGTAAGCTGCGAAATTCCTTGGGCTCGCAACACGACTACTATCGGTGCCGAGGCTCTCTACAAGAACGAGAAATTCTTTGCTCGCGGTGAATATTTGTTCAAGTATGTTGCTAAGAAGCGCGACTCTGAAACGCTCTTCATCGCTGCTCAAAACAATATCGACGCTTGGGGTTCGCTCGACGCTTGGATTGCTGCCAATCCGTTGAAAGACAACAAATTCCACGGCGGTTATGTAGAACTTGGTTATTTAGTATTCGGCAAGCCTTATGCTTACAACAATGCAGAAGGTCTGCTTGGCGGTCTCAACGGCAAGTCGCTCGAAATCGTTGCTCGCTACAACTACACAGGTCTTAACAACCTTATCGACGGCGAATACTACTCGGCAGGTCGCGACCAATACTATCCCGGCGGTTATATGCAAGACTGGCCTTACAACTCGGCTGCTATCAGTGGTGGTAACATCCATTCTGCAACAATCGGCGCAAACTATGCGTTCAACAAGTACTGCGCTGTGATGGTCGACTATACATACCATAAACTCGACCGCGACAGATATGGTTACGACAAGAATTTCCACTCACTCCAAGCACGTTTGATGTTCCAATTCTAATGGGCTTATAATATATTAATTTCTTGGTTACTAAGGCTCTATAAGAGCTACAAAAGTCCCGCCGCAGCGATTACGACGGGACTTTTCCTTCTGTATACGCTCAACACAACAACCTCTTACCTCTTACCTCTTACCTCCGCCTTTGGCGGTTGAAAATTTGCTTTTTCTCTCGCCTTGTGGGATTTTCGCTTCGCGCAAATTAGGCTGCGGCTCGGGGAAAAAACGGCTTCGCCGTGGTTAGTGGTTAGAGGTTAATGGTTAGCGATACTCACTATAACCTATTATTACTGTCCGCTAAACTTTTTTGAAGGCAGATGAAAAATTAGGGCTGGCACC
>JBJEDO010000035.1:0-25892 GCA_051872155.1 Candidatus Limisoma sp. | reverse complement strand
CAAGTCCATCTTATTGACAGCGAGCACGAGTTGCTTGATGCCGAGCAACGAGATAAGATAACTGTGGCGACGAGTTTGCGTGATTACGCCTGTACGCGCGTCAACGAGAATGACGGCTGCGTTGGCTGTCGAGCCGCCGGTAATCATGTTGCGCGTATACTGCTCGTGTCCCGGAGTGTCGGCGATGATGAATTTGCGGTTGTTAGTGCTGAAGTAGCGGTAAGCCACGTCGATGGTTATACCCTGTTCGCGTTCAGCCTTCAAGCCGTCGAGCAGCAGTGCATAGTCGATGTGTTCGCCGGCATTGCCCACGCGCTTGGAGTCGCGTTCGAGGGCGTCGAGTTGGTCCTCGTAGATTTTCTTACTGTCGAAGAGCAAACGACCGATAAGAGTCGACTTACCATCGTCGACAGAGCCTGCGGTCAGGAAGCGAAGCAGGTCTTTCTGCTCGTCGCGGTCGAGGAATTCTTTTATATTCAGATTTGTTGTTTCCATAATGAACGGGGGTGTTTAGAAGTAGCCTTCGCGTTTTTTCTGTTCCATACTTGCCTCTTGGTCGAAGTCGATGACGCGCGTAGTGCGTTCGCTCTTGGTGGTGGTCATCATTTCTTCGACAATTTTCTCAATAGTGTCGGCTTCCGACTCCACAGCGCCGGTAAGCGGCCAGCAACCGAGCGTGCGGAAACGCACCATACGCATCTGAATCTTGTCGCGATATTGCTCGGGAAGACGGTCGTCGTCTGCCATAATGAGGTTGCCGTCGATTTCCACGATAGGACGCTCTTTAGCGTAGTAGAGCGGCACGATGGGGATGTTTTCGAGGCGGATGTACTGCCAGATGTCGAGTTCGGTCCAGTTCGACAAGGGGAAAACGCGGATGCTTTCGCCTTTGTGAACGCGAGCGTTATAGATGTCCCAAAGCTCGGGGCGTTGATTTTTTGGGTCCCATTGATGGAATTTGTCGCGGAAAGAGAAGATACGCTCTTTGGCGCGGCTCTTTTCCTCGTCGCGGCGCGCACCGCCGAAAGCGGCATCGAATTTATGCTTATCGAGTGCGGCAAGCAGCGCTTGAGTCTTCATCAAGTCGGTATGCACCTTGCTGCCGTGAGTAAACGGACCGACGCCGGCGCGGAATGCCTCTTCGTTCGATTCTACGATTAGATTCCAGCCGTGCTCTTTGGCGTAACTGTCGCGGAATTCTATCATTTCGCGAAATTTCCATTTCGAGTCGATGTGCATCAGCGGGAACGGCACTTTGCCCGGAGCAAACGCCTTTTCCGCAAGTCGCACCATCACTGACGAGTCTTTACCGATGGAGTAGAGCATCACCGGATTCTCGAATTCGGCGGCTACCTCTCGGATGATGTGGATTGACTCTGCCTCCAATTCCTGGAGGTGGCTTAGTTTGTAGTTCGACATATTTTGTTGTTCTTTTGTTTCGTTATTTTTGTTGTGCCGAAAGCGACACTTTGGGGATAATCAAATCGAGCAAGCGCTCAACCGACTCTTGCAGCGACAGCTTCGACGTGTCGAGGTCGAGGGCCGGCGACGTCGGCGCTTCGAAGGGTGCGGAGATACCGGTGAAGTTCTTGATTTCGCCGCGACGAGCCTTTGCGTAGAGTCCTTTGACGTCGCGACGCTCACACTCTTCGAGGGGCGTGCTGACATACACTTCGAGGAAGCTGTCGGCGCCGATGATGTCCGACGCCATACGACGCATTTCGTTGTCGGGGCTGATGAATGCCGCAAGGGTGATGATGCCGGTGTCGACAAAGAGTTTGCCCACTTCGGCGATGCGGCGGATGTTTTCGCGACGGTCGTCGGCAGTAAAGCCGAGGTTGTTGTTGATGCCCGAGCGGATGTTGTCGCCGTCGAGAATTCGGCAAAGCAAGCCGCGACTGCTCAACTCGCGCTCGAGTGCGATGGCTACCGTACTCTTGCCCGAGCCGCTAAGCCCGGTAAACCATATCATAATGCCGCGCTGTCCAAGGAGTTGCTCCTTGTCGGCGCGCGTCTGCATTCGGTCGAATATCGGATAAATGTTATTGTCCATAGTTTTATCGAGTATTGGTTAGAATTCCCAAATCATGGGAATTGCGAAAACAGAAATTACAAAGGCTATAATGTTGAGCGGCAAGCCGACTTTGACGAAGTCGGTAAACTTGTAGCCGCCGACACCTTGCACGATGAGGTTGGTCTGATAGCCGATGGGCGTGCAGAAACTTGCCGAAGCCGCCATACAAATCACCACGAAGAACGGCGTCGGGTCGACCTGCAACTGATTTGCCACCGCAAGAGCAATCGGGAAACTCAGTGCAGCCGCCGCGTTGTTGGTTATCAGTTCGGTAAAAAGGTTGGTGATGATGAAAAGCACTGCCAAGATGCCGTAAGCGCCGAGGCTGTCGGTCATATTGATGACATAGTTGGCAATCATCGGTGCAAAGCCCGAATTGTTCATCGCCTTACTTATGGCAAATGCACAAGCAATAGTAACAAGGATGTCCCATGAGATGTATTTGGTGTACTTCTTCGGCGGGAAAATCTTGGTCCACGCCATAATTATAGTGGTGATGCAGACGAAGAAGAACATATCCAACTTCATCGACGGCACCAATTCTTTCATAAAAGGAAGTTCGCCAATCGTTGCGCCGGCAATCATAAACACGAGCAAGCCGAGAGCGAGATAGCGACGTCCGCGCGACTCTTTCGGCACTTCGTCCTTGCCGTTTGCCACATACAAGAACACGCGCGAATCACCCCACGTTGGGATGAACGTATCGTCAGCCCAAAGAATCAGCGTGTCGCCTTCGAGAATCACCAGGTCGTCGAGGTCGGTCGTATACGACTCACCGTTGCGCTTAACCTCCTTGACGTAAGCACCGTAGTGGCGCGTAAAGTTGAATTCGCCGAGAGTTTTCTTTATGCCCGGGAAACGCGCGCCGATGATTACCTCTACGCGATGCAATCCGCCCGACGGATTCTCCTCCTCGCGCTCGAGGTTGTCCTCACGCGAGTCCGGCAGAAGTCGCTTGGAGAAAAACAGGAGATAGATGATACCCGCAATTGCGATAAAGATGCCCACACGTCCGAGTTCGAACATCGAAAAGCCCTCCAATCCGGCGTCGAGCACCATACCATGCACTACCAGGTTGGTCGACGTGCCGATAAGCGTACAAATGCCGCCGAGGATGGTTGCGTACGACAGCGGAATGAGAAACTTTGTGGGCTGCATCTTCATCTGCTCAGCCCAGCGCTTGATGATCGGCGCAAAGATTACGACAACCGGCGTATTGTTGAGAAACGCCGAAATCGCCGAAATCGCCGGCAAGAAGCGCAACTGCGCACGCATCACCGACACCGGCTTTTGCGGCAGCAACTTCTTGATAATCACGTTGAGCGCACCGCTCTGACGAACACCTTCGCTCACCAGAAACAGCAACGCAACCGTTATCATACCCTTATTGCTGAAGCCTTCGAGCATCTCTTTCGGCGTCAATATGCCTGCACAAAGAAACAGCACAACGATGCTCAGCAATATCATGCCCGGGCGCATCAAATCGAATATCAACGCCAACAGCATCGCTATCATACACACGATGACGAATATTATTTCAAAACTCATTATCTTCCAATTTTTCGTTTATGACGGCAAATTTACATAAAAAGTATTAATAATGAAACAGTTAATACTTATAATGTATAAATATTGTGACAAATATACTATTTTATGCTCAATATTTTATGAATTTGTAACGACAGTCGCCACTTCGGATTTTCAAGGCACGCACGGATTGCAGCAGCGCGTATTGTCTGATTCATCTTTTCGCTACCGGTATCGACAGGCTGCAAAAAGCGCAAATTTGTGGCTATATGGTCGTATTGACTCAAGTCTTGACCGCGATAGACCACCTTCAGCTCGTCGCAGAGCGGAATAACGACCTTCGCATCCTCTTGACCCTCGACGTCGAACTTCGGCGAAAGCGTAATCCAATCGATGTTGTCGGGCAGCGGATGCGTTCCGTTGGTTTCGATAGCCACAAACCGATGTCCCGCCTTGATAGCCTCGACCATATCTTCGTCGACCACCAACGACGGCTCGCCGCCTGTCAGAATTACCGTCTCTGCCGGATAGCGGTCGATTTCGGCAAGTATCTCAAAAATAGTCATTTCGGTATGCTTCTCGTGGCGGGTGTCGCAGAACGGGCAACGCAAATTGCATCCCGAAAAGCGCACAAACACAGCCGGAGTTCCCGAAAAATAGCCCTCACCCTGAAGGCTGTAAAATATCTCGTTGACTTTAAATTTCTTCATCGCGTACATAGGTTGCCGTATTGCCTTCCGACTCAACAACGTCGACGCGATAGCAGTTGGGCGTTTGGTCACAAATCCAACGAGCGATGTTTTCGGCGGTAGGGTTGAAGGGCAAAACGTCGTTAAAATTCTTATGGTCGAGGGCTGATTGAATCCGCTGCTTGATTTGCGTAAAGTCGCACACCATGCCGTTTTCGTTGAGTTCGGCGGCGCGACAATGCACGGTGACAATCCAGTTATGCCCGTGCATCTGAGAACACTTGCTCTCATAGTTAAGCTGCAAACGGTGACAGCCCGCGATTTCCAATCGTTTTGTTATATAATACATTCTAATATCTTCGTTTTAAACTGCGAAGATACGGCAAATCACCCGAAAAAGCAAATTTTAGCCCGCTTCACGGCACAGTGAATCTTCATAAGCATAGTTTTCGGTCGCAAAAATTTGCATTTGACCGACGAACATCGTATCTTTGGGACATAGAAACATAAAACCAAACACAAAACCAAAATCTATGAAAAAACATTTCTTATTAGCATTGGCAATAGGCGTTGCGCTTGGCGCGAATGCCTTGCCGAAAGGAGCAACCGAACCTGCTCTGCTTCTACGCACGAGCCAAGGATTAATGGCACCGGTATGGTCGCCTACGGGTGACAAAATCGCCGTTACGGGCGACAACTATTGCGGCATTTTCGTCGCTAACGCCGACGGTAGCGGGCTGAGCATCGTCACCGAAGAGGCAGGCGCCGGCTACAAGATGTCGTGGAGCAACGACGGTGCGCAGATTCTCGGAAGAACAAGCTCTCTCGAATCAGGCAAACAATTCTATCAAGTCAAGACATGGACCGTTGCCGACAAGACGTCGCGCGTCGTTGTCGACAAGACTCGCGCACTGACGGGCACGCCGACGTGGAAGTCGCTCGCCGCACTCGACAGCAACGGCAAGATGAAAGCCTCGGCAATCGCCGGCAACGTCTACGAAACGCTTATGAGCGACCCGGCAGGCGCCGCACAGCGAATCGGTGCTCTCGGCGAATTTGCGGGTAAGATTCTCATCAACCCGGCTCTCTCGCCCGACGGCACGAAGGTGGCATTCCAAGTGCCCGGCAAAGGCATATACGTTTGCGGCAACGACGGCAGCAACCTGCATTTCGTTGCTAAAGCATCGCACCCGGCATGGCTTGCCGACGGCGAAACTATCGTGGCAACCGTGGTCACCGACAACGGCGAAACATTCACCGGGTCGAAACTCTACGCCATCGACACTCGCAACGGCGAATCCGTATTGCTCGTCGACCGCGAAGGCATGATTCCGCTCACTCCGGCAGTGACAGCCGACGGCGCACGCGTTGCTTTCGAGAACGCTGCCGATGCTTCTATCTACGTTATTAACCTAAAATTCTAAGCATTATGAAACGAACGACTTCTATCATAAAGAAAAGCATATTAGCCGTGGCGCTTGTTGCTTGTGCTACCCCATGCGTTGCCCAGACGCCGGAAGTTACCGGTTGGGGCGACTATAAATTCTTCCTCGACCCGGGTCACTCCGCACGCGAGAACCGCGGACTTTGGGGCTATTCAGAAGCGCAGAAAGTGCTCGAAGTGGCGAAAACCACTCGCGAATACTTGCTGCAATACACCGACATTCCGGAAGACGCCATCAAGTTGTGCCGCGAAACCGAAGCCGACATTGTCGACCTCGAAGAGCGCTCCGACATGGCGAACGCTTGGGGTGCCGACTTCTACTACTCTATCCACTCCGACGCTTCGTCGACAGTCAACACCACAGTGACACTCTTCGGCGGCTGGCGCAACAACGGCGTGGAAGTCGAAAAAACGCCTAACGGCGGTAAAGCTTTCGGCGAAATCCTCAACCCGAACCTTACCGGCGTGATGCGCATCACAACTCGCGGCAACTGGCACGACCGTTGCTACTACGACAAGACTTCGGAAACTCACGCATACCAATACCCCTACCTGTCGGTGAACCGCCGCACAACCATGCCGTCAATCCTCAGCGAAGGCGGCTACCACACGATTGCTTCGCAACAGCAGCTCAACATGAACGCTCAATACAAGCGTCTTGAGGGCTTTGCCGCTTTCCAAACAATCTTGAAATATCGCGAACTCAGCCTTCCCACTCAGACTTTCCTCTGCGGCATTATAACAAACTCTGAAAACAATGTGCCCATCGATGGCGCAACGGTAACAGTCGAAGGACAAACCTACACAACCGACACGTGGGAAAGCCTGTTTAAAGACTATACGCTCAATCCCGACATGATTCACAACGGATTCTACCTCTTCGAGAACCTCGAAGCAGGCAAGAGTGTCGAAGTGACATTCTCCGCACCGGGATTCGACCCGATTACTCGCACCGTTACCATCAAATCGAACCTCGAAGGCACGTCGAACGACAACGTAACCTGGCTCGACGTTCAACTCACGTCGAACGCTCCGGCAAAAGTGTCGACAATCTCTGTCGAAGACCTTTCGAAAGTATCGTTGGTAGAGCCTATCGTCATCACCTTCTCGCGCAACATGGACCGCACGTCGGTTGAGCAAGCGCTTTCTATCGACAACGAAGGCGACATCACCTACAAGTGGGAAAACGACTACACGCTCACAATCGACGTTTCAAAACTCACTCCGCTTCAGACCTACAGCCTGACCATCGACGGCTCGATTGCGAAAAACTCGCAAACACAACAACCGTTCGACGGCAACGGCGATGGTGAAGGCGGCGACAACTACGTGCTGACGTTCACGATGGCTGAACCCGACACCGAAGCACCGAGAGTAGTATCGACCGACCCGATTGCCGACGGCGAAGTAGCGTTCACGCTCCGCCCGGTTGTTCGCATCGAATTCAACGAGCCGCTCGACTGGAACGAAGACTCTAACGGCGACTGCATCACCGTGACCGACAAAGACGGCAACACCTACGCAGGCAAGACCACACACGCCGTTGTTGCCGACGCATCGGTGCTCCACTTCTACTTCAACGAAGACCTCCCGCTCGACCGTTGTTTCCTCGTAACCGTCAACGAAGGTCTTAAAGACCTTTCGGGCAACGCAACGGGCAAGTATTCGTTCCGCTTCTTGTCGGAATATCGCGGCATCGTTTCGCAAGAGACTCTCCTCGCACTCGACGACGTTTCGGGCTTCTGGGCTCCCGACGGCTCCGGCTCATCGTCAGGCCTTACCCAAGAGGCTAACTCGTTCAGCGCAGCATCGGGTCTCGCCGCTGCAGGCTCCGGCTCAAGCTGCAAACTCCACTACGACTTCGACAAGAACTCGGCAGCAGGCAATTGGATGATTCGCGAATACCATTCGTCGCAGAACATCACAAAAGCAACTAACGACGGTATTCTCACCTACTGGCTCTACGGCGACGGCTCGAACAACACCGTCAGCGCAACCCTCCGCGTACGCACCGGCAACACAAACGGCGGTTTGAAATACAACCTCAAGCCCATCAACTTCCGCGGCTGGCATCTCATGACTTGGGATTTGCAGAACGACTCTTACGAAGCATTTACCGGCACCGACGAACTCGCAGCCGATTGGCGCTTCGACAGCTTCATTCTCCGTCACCAGAACACCGACAGCGACCCGTCGGCAGCTCCGCAAGCATGGTCGGGCGACATCTACTTCGACAGCATGGAATTCAACAAGTTCGACAGCGAAGCCGTTCGCAATGCCAAGATTGACGACATCACCATCGGTTCGGGCGCAGTAGGCACAATCGACGCTAACGCAATCCGCGTATACCGCTCGGGCAACGTCATCAACATTGCAGCGCCCTCGGCAATCAACGTCGTTGACGTCTACAATGCAGCCGGCACGAAAGTGGCTTCCGCAGCACCCGCAGCAGGCGCTGCCGCTATCAACATCAGCGACTTCGCCCGCGGACTCTACATCGTCAACGTAAAAGTCGGCAATGCTACGAAATCGGTAAAAATCGTAAAATAGAATATTCTACCTAATCTTTCCAAGAAGGGGCTGTGCTTCAAATCGGAGCGCAGCCTTTTTTTTATGACTGCAAAACAACTGCACACCCATATATGCCACGAGAACAGATTACAAACCTTTGAGAATCGAAAATTCACGCCGAGCACACACATCGAGCGGGAAGTTCGCATTAGCATGCACTTCCCGCCGAGAAAATTTTCGCATTTAACGAAATGTTCCTAACTTCCCTATAATCAGAGATAAAGCAATTGTTACAGCATCACTTTCGTTGTCGTTCCTGCAACTTTTACGATGTACATACCGTGCGGCAGTGCGATTGTCGAATCAGTTCCGCGATAGAGCAACGCACCGCTGAGCGAATAGACATCAGCCACAGCGCCGGCAGCACCGGCAATACGAATAGCACCGACTTCTGTGGTTACTTTGACTGCATCAGCGCCAACGGTATCAACCTTGCTCTCTTTTAAACCTTTTACGTTAGTAAAGTACGTCCATCCCGTAGCCGTTTTATAGGTATTAATGCTCTCATCCGGGACATATAACGGGCAATCTGACGGTACGTCGGTAAACACATTCTCAGAAGTTAAATGCGGGATTAATGCGTTTTTCTGTAAAAAAACTGCAGATTTCTGATGGAATTTTTGTAAATTTGCTCATGGCTTTGAGTTATTGTAATTTGTTTTTTGAGCACTTCTAAATTACAAAATTTCCGCGACATACGGAAATTCTCAAAGCCTTTTTTATACCCAATTCTATGCCCTCTGTCTAAATCCGAAACTTGAGCAATTGATAAAGAACACGTTGAAGCAAAGTCATCGACAAAGATAAAAGAGCGGCACAGGCTCTTTTTTTAGTGTCAGTATAGCATATAAGTTCGGTAAAAATCATTATCTTTGTAGCGACAATGCAAACCGAAACGAATAACTAATGATATAATATTTCTATGAAAAAATTTCAAATCTTATTGCTTTTTGCCTCCATATTCTCGCTATGGAGTTGCTCCGACGACGGCTCGGCGCCCGACCCGAAGCCGGAAGACAGTCTAATCAGTTTTACGCTCAACGAAGACCACGGCATCATCACGCTCACGTGGACCGACGACAAGGCTGTCGACATTTGGCGCAAAATCGGCAGTTCGTCGTACACAAAGATTGCTGAATCGAACACGTCAAAGTCGTACGTCGACGACCTGTCGAGCGAAGCCGACAACACCACGGTTGCCTATCGGATGGTGGTAGGCGGCGGCGACATCTACTCGACAGCGGCAATCACCGGCGAGCGCAAAACGCGCATTTGCCTGCTCAGCGACGAGCAGATTCTCGACCTGGTAGAGCGCACCACTCTGCGCTACTTTACAGACTTCGCACACCCGTGCGGAATGGCTCGCGAACGCAACACCAGCGGCGACATCATCACCACCGGAGGCTCGGGCTTCGGCGTTATGGCTATCGTTGCCGGGGCGCACCGCGGCTACATGACTCGCGACGATGCTTACAAGCGAATTCGCAAAATTGTCGACTTTCTGAAGATTGCTCCGCGCTTCCACGGCGCATACGCTCACTGGTATAACGGCAGCACAGCCACCGTGCAGCCGTTCAGCCAAAAAGACGACGGTGCCGACTTGGTCGAAACGAGTTTCCTCTTCCAAGGACTGCTCACCGCTCGCGAATACTTTGCCGAAGGCGCTAATGCCGACGAAAACACGCTCGTTGCCGACATCGACCGCCTTTGGTCGGAAATCGAGTGGACACATTTCGTACGCTCGGGAGCGCTGATGTGGCACTGGTCGCCCAACTACGAATTCGAACTGAATCTGCGCATCACGGGCTGGTGCGAAGCGATGATGACCTACGTTCTCGCCGCCTCGTCGCCCACCTACCCCATCGACCGCACGCTCTACGAAGACGGCTTCCAACGCGGCGGCGACATCCGTTGCGGCGTGAAATATCACGGCATCGAGCTGCCTATCGGCAATGCCGCATCGCTGGGCGGTCCGCTCTTCTTTGCGCACTACACATTCCTCGGACTTGACCCGCGCGGCTTGGGCGACAGCGTCTGCAGCGACTATTTCGAGCAAAACAAAGCACACACGCTCATCAATCGCGCCTACTGCATCGACAATCCGAGCAAATTCATCGGCTACGGCGAAAACTTGTGGGGCCTGACGGCAAGCGACTGCCCCGTCGACGGCTATGCCGCACACTCGCCGTCGAACGACAACGGCACCATTTCGCCCACGGCGGCTATTTCGTCAATACCCTACACGCCCGAAGAATCGATGGCGGTTGTCAAGTATCTCTACCGCGACATGGGCGAACAAATGTTCGGCGAATACGGTTTCTACGACGCACTGAACCTCAGCGTGGCTTCGGAACGACAAATCGTAAAGTCGTATCTCGCAATCGACCAAGGTCCTATCGTCGTGATGATAGAAAACTACCGCTCCCAATTTATTTGGGATACGTTTATGAAAAACAAGGATGTATTGGCTGGATTGGAGCGGCTCGGCATCAGCCGCCGTTAGAGAGTTGCGACGCCTATCTGCGCTTCTTGGCGTCAAAGCCGCATAGTGCGAGATAATAACAAACGACACCTATCTGCGCTTCTTGGCGTCGAAGCCGCATAGAGCTAAACTTAGCCTCGGCAATTCGTTGCTTGAGGCTAATTTTTTCAGTGTTTCAAGGTAGCTGACCGGCATACCGCTGCGTAGCGCCAGAATGGTCATATCGGCAATTTTGCTCGACAAGAAAGCGTCGGCATGGGTCGAGATTTGTCCGCTGTCGACGATTATGCAGTCGTACTGCGAGCGCAAAGTGTCGATGTCGAGTCGCGCAAGTCCCGTGTCGAGCAGTTCGGAGGGATTGGGCGCTTGCGGTCCGGCGGCAAGCAAATCGATGCCCTCGTACTCTTCGCGGTCGATTGATTCGGCAACGGTATCGATGCCGTTGAGCACCGACGTTGCGCCTCGGTCGGCGAGCGCAAGCAGGCTGAAACGCAAGTCCAAGTCGATGAGAAGTACGCGCGAACCTTTGATGGCATAACTTTTTGCCAGGTTCAAAGCCACCGTAGCGCAAAGCAGCGGGTCGTCGAGGCTCGCCACCGACACAACCGGGCAGCGGCAGTCGGCAAAGAGGAAGTCGAGGTTGGTGCGCATCAGTCGATAGGCATCGTTGACGTCGTCGGTTAAGTCGTCGGCAACCAACAAGGGCGGGCGTACGCGTTGCTTACGGCTGTGATGCATTTTGAGCATCGGAAGGCTGCCCACAACGGCAAATTCGTCCATCTCAGCAGCCTTTGTCAAGCGCATTCGGAAGGCGCCGCCGAAGAGGTAAATGCTATACGGGATGAAAAAGAGTCCGAAGAAAAGCGTCAAAGCAAGTGCTGTCGGCACGTCGGGACTAACCAACTTCGGCTCGTCGGACGGCTCCTTGATGATGCGCACGGCATTGAGGTTGATGTTCATCGAAAGCAAACATTCTTCTTGCTTTTGCTTCAAGAACATATAAATTTCTTGGATATACTTTGCCGTACGTAGGCGGTCGGCTTCGCGCCATTCGCCTTTGGCATAATTGACTTTTTCTTGGTTGATAAGTGCGATGTTTTCGGCGGCTTCGCGCTCGGTCATTGCGAGTTGGTCGGCGTGGTTGCGCAACGACGTCTCGATGGCGGAACGCATAGCGACCGCCGACCCGGTGAGCGACGCCACTTCGGGGCTCGACGGCGCCGTCGCCTTGACATTTTCGAGGCGAAGAATGCAGGTGTTATATTCCGCAATTTGGCGATTGAGCATACGGTCGCGAATGCCGGTGTTGAGAGGCAACATCGACAAGCCTCTGCTGCGCTGCATATCGTCAAGGATGCCGCGGATGATATACATCTCGGTTTCGGCGCTGAATTGCTCGAGCTCCGACCGAGTTTGCTCGCGAAGCATCTTACGATTGTCGATGCGCTCGTCAGTGCGGCCGCTTTCCGCGCGGATTTCGGCGATTCGAGTTTCGGTGTTGTCGAGCAAGGCTTCCACGACTCGCAGTTGCTCGGTGATAAACTCGTTCGACTTTTTAGTGGTCTGCAAGATATAGTCGTGCCAGAGCGCATTGTAGGCGTGCGGAAGTTCCGCTACCACGTCGTGAGCGCGCTCCGACGAATAGTCGACATACGAGAAGTTGAGCACCGTGGCAAACGTCGATGCCGTCGTGAAATAGAGGTTGTGCGACAACTCGTCGGCAACTTGTTGCGGCAGGCGGTAACGAAGATTGAAATGCTCGCAATCGCGCGGCTGACTGCCCACGCGAGTAAACGTAATTTTGCCGAAAGGCGTATCGGTCGGCTGTCCTTCGGGCACGCGAACGACGCGGCTCGACTTCTTATCGTCGGCACGCAGCGACGAGAGCACCACCGTGTCGCCGTCGATAACAGCCTCAGCATCAAACGACGCCACGCGCTCCGCCGGCTCAAACGTGTAGACGAGCGGCGAATCGCCGTAGAGCAAATCCGCTATACCCACGTTGTTTTCGCTGTAGACTTCGCACGCCAAGCCGAGGCGGTCGACGATTTCTTCAGCCAACACAACAGAGCGGAAGAATTGCTTTTCGTTGTCGAAATTGGTTTTGTGGTTGATGAACGTCAGTTCGTTGAACATCTCGATGTCGCGCGTCATCGCCGAGCCGTAGGGGTCGAACTTCAACGTAAACGAAATCGTATGGCTATACTTACGCGGCACGTAAGCATAATAGACGGCAAAAAGCACAAAGCACGCAGCCAGCGTTGCCGCAACCAGATACCACTTGGTCACAGCCCAACGAAAGAAGCGATTTGTATGCTTTATTTTGCCGGTATCCGACATCAGAGCCTGTTTAATCAAGAATATTTACAATCAACAAGCCGATTGACGAAAGCAACGAGGCTATCGAAATCCACAGTCCGGCGGACTTCAGGCTGTTTTGGTTGAGAGTCGATTCGCCGATGCGCACCTTGTCGGGACGGACATAAACGATGTCGTTTTGCTTAAGATAGTAAGCCGGCGAATTAAACATCTCAGCCGAGCGCAAGTCCAATTGGTAGGTATAGCGCTTGCCTTCGACTTCGCGAATAACAAACACTTCGCTGCGCACGCCGTGGATGGTCAAGTCTTTCGCCATCGCCAACGCCTCGAGAATCGTCACCTTGTCGCCGTCGATTTGATATGTGCCGGGAGCGTTGACTTCGCCGAGAACCGACACCTTAAAGTTCATAAACTCGACCGTAACTACCATATCTTTCAGCAAGTTACGGTTTTTCATTTCCTGTTTGAGTTTCTCTTGCAACTGCCAACGGTTTAGCCCTGCAGCGTGAACCTTGCCGACAATCGGGAAGTTGATGTCGCCTTGGTCGTCGACGACGTAGCCCACCAAGTTATTGTAGCCGCCCGTCTTCAACGGCGAGCCTGCTATGTGGCTGACGTTCGGAAGGTTGAACATCGCCGCCAATTCCGGGTCTTTGCTCGACACGACTATCGACATCATGTCTTTCGGTTGTATCGTTATTGTTTGGTCAGGGCTTATCGTTTCGGGCGTTTCCGTCTTCACATCTTGAAGATATAACACCTTTTCCGACGAATTACAAGCCACTGCGGCTATCGCCAAAATTGTAAGTATGATATAATTTTTCATATGCAATTACAAAGGTAATGTTTTTAGTGAGAAACTACAAATCTGTGTTCGACCGCTTGCGCAAAAGCAAATCGAATATTTTGACAACGTATTTATAAACGATGAAGAAATAGTTTGTATGAATGCCGTTTTTGCGACAAGCGCGGATGATTTCTCGGTTCATTTTCAGCTTGTTGCGAAGCGTGGTGCTTATGCCGCCCGAACGCATTTTCATAAACACGAACGGCAGGTAGCGAGTGCGCACGCCGTTGTTGTAGAGGAAGCGCACGAGCAGGTCGAAATCGGCGGCGATGCCAAACGACGTGTCGTAGTAGCCGTATTGCTCGAACAGGCGCTTGTAGGCGAAAAACGTGGGGTGCGCCGGCATAAAGCCGTAGCGAAACTTGCTCGGACAGAACTCTTTCGACGAATAGTAGCGCGTCACCTTGTCGAGGTTGTCGGAGCTGACAAACACGAGGTCGCCGTAGACAGCCTCTACCTCCTTATCGTCGAACGCCGCAGCCACGCGCGAAATCACGTCGCCGCGATGATAGAAATCATCGGAATTAAGCACGGCAACCACATCGCCCGTCGCCATCCGGATGCCTTTGTTCATGGCATCATAGAGACCCTTGTCGGGCTCGCTTATCCAACGCATTCGTCCGCCGAAACGCGACTCATTCGCGCGAATGATGTCGACCGTCTCGTCGCGCGACCCGCCATCGACAACGACATACTCCAAGTTGTCGTAGTCTTGCAGCAAGACCGACTCGATGGTGTCGCCGAGCGTCGCTGCGCTGTTGTAGGCTACTGTTATTATTGATATTTTAATGCTCATTATTCAATATTGAATCGTACAAATCCATATAGTCGCGGAATCGCTCCGCTTTGTTGAAATTCTGCTCGGCATGGCGTCGGCATGCGTCGCTAAACGCCGATTTTCCGACAGCCAGCACTCGTTCGATTGCCTCACGGAAGGCGCTGACGTTGCCCGTCGCGACCAATTCGCCGCATCCGTCGACAACGATGTCGCGGCATCCCGCCATGTTATAACTCACCACCGGTGTGCCGCACGCGATGGCTTCTATTTCGACGGTCGGCAACGTGTCGTAGTAGGTCGGGCTCACAAAAACGTCGGCGGCGCTATAGGCTGCCGCCAAGCGCCCGGCACTCTCAGTGCGTGCGAGCGAAACGACATTCGCCGGCATCGTACGCATCTGTTTTGCGGTCAAGCCGACAACGGCAAAAGCGACGTCGGGCATCTGCCGGGCAAGCGTTCGCAGGTCGTCGAGCCCTTTCAAATGCGACCAAACTGTCGACACCGCCAAAGCGAGAAAGCGTCCCGCCGTGCCGTGTGCCGCATCGAACTCTGCTCTCGATTCGTGAGGACGGAACACGTCCAAATCAATGCCGTTATATATCGTTCGTCGCGCAACGCCGCTCAAGAACGAGCGCGACAGGATGTCGCCAAGCCAGTCGCAGACCGGCACAAGCGTTAAGCGCGGTACCGACGTAAATGCTGCACGTTTCCGTCGGAAATTGCGAGCGGACGCATCAACAAACAGCGATGCCGGATAGTCGTGCGACGCTATCGACGGACAATGCTCGCATTGCGACGTCCATTTATCGCAGCCGAGATATAGAAATTGTGCGCAATGCCCTGTCACTGTCCAGCAGTCGTGGAGTGTCCACACCACCGGCACGTCGGCATGCGACAGATAGTCGAACAGCAGTTCGTAGTTGATGTAATAGCCGTGAAGGTTGTGCAGATGGATGATGTCGGGACGGATTTGCTCGATTTGCTTAATCAAGCGCCGCGTAGCCCGAGCGGAGCCTAAGCCGTGACGGTCGAGCAGCAACGACTCGACGCCGTGGCACATCACCTCGGCACGACTGCCGATGCGTATTAGTTCCGACTCGCTCTCGTTCGCCCAACGTCCGTAAGCCACCACGCTTCGCCAACCGCGTGCAAGCGCAAGACGTCCAATCTCCTCGGCAATGCGCCCGGTGGAGCCTGAATTTGCAACGACGTTGATTTGAAGCAAGGTTTTCATGCGGCTGCGTTATTTTTTATGACAACTCAGGAAGTAACGAACGTGCCCGACACGCCAGAACGGCTCGAAATGGCGACGGTTTATCACTCTGCCTTCGAACGACGTGTAATGCTTGTAGTCCGACTGCGAATAGACGTAGTCGAACGCTCGGCAAGCGATGTCGATGGCTGTGCGACCGGCGTGCTCCAAGCGCCCGTACGGGAATGCAAAATGGCGGCACGGAGCGCCGAGATTGCGTTCGATAGCCTCTTTGCTTCCCACAATCTGGCGATTGAGTTCGACGGCATCGTCGGTATTTATCATATAATGGTCGAGCGTATGTGCACCGACGACGTGCCCGCGGTCGCGCAATCGGCGAATAGCGTCCCAGCGCATCGGTTGCTTGCCCGGTGTCATAACTATGCGTTCCGTAAAATGTCGGATATACACCTCGTTGCCCTCAACGAAATTCGGGTTGATGAACAGTGCGGCATTGACGCCGAACTCTTCCAAAACGGGGCAAATCATATCGGCGCAATCCGTAAAGCCGTCGTCGAACGAAAACGCCACCAACGGTCGGTCGGGACGCTGACCGGCGGCAATCATCCTTGCAGCATCTTCGAAGCGGATAAATTCCACCTGCTCCGACAGGCGCTGCAGCTGCCGACGAAAGGCTTCTGCGTGACACGCACGTGCCTCACCGCGAGTTATCATGTGTCCGTTGAGTATATGCACACCCGGTGTAGGCTTCGACACAGCACCGAGCACATCGAGCACACATCCGCGAGCTATAGACCTTAGTTTAGACATTACTTTTCAAAAGCATCGGTTAATACTTGTTGCGCAATTCGGCTATAAAGCATACGGTCGGCGGCGGGGCTGTCGGCGGCGGCTAGCATTGCTGCGTAGCGCTGCTTGTCGCGGTAGAGCGACTCAATGACCTGTCGATAGTAGTCGGGCGTCGTTTCGTCGAGAAAGATGCAATTTCCGCCGATGTCGACGTGGTCGAATCCGGCAATGCGGCTAAACAAGCACGGCACGCGCGACGCCACCGCCTGTTCCCACAGCACGGAATGAGTGCCCGGAAAAACCACCACGTCGGCGGCAAAGAAGTAGTCGTAAGCCTTCGACGAATCAATCCAGCCGATGAAATTCACGCGCTCCGACCGACACGCCTCAATGCGTTCTTTCACGTCGTCGGCAACTGAGCCGAATGCCAGCAAACGAATTTTCTTCTCGCTGCTGTTAACGGCTTCCGCCAAAAGATGTATACGTTTTTCCAAATCGATACGACCACCGGTAACAACCAAGAATTCGTCGTCGGCAATGCCGTATTGATTACGGATTGCTCGGCGGATTTCCGCCTTGCGGTCAAGGTGAAGATGCTCGTCGTCGGCACCCATCACGAGCAAACGGATTTTCGACTTATCGATGCCATAAACGTCGTGCAGAAAGTCGCAACGTGCCGGAGTGACTCCGTAGAACAAGTTGCTGATTTTCTCAAACTTAGGGCTTAAAATATGTCGATACAGCACGCCGTGGAGAAACTTCGTGATGAACGTGCGACAGCTTTTAATATTATCGCCGTGATTGTCGAACACCACCTTCATATTCGGCAGTCGATGCGCAACACGCGGAATCGCCAAATAACTGAACGAACCTAAATTGTGGACAAAGAGCAAATCGGGCTGCTCGTCAAGGATTGCCTTTTCCAATCCGCGCACAAGAAACAAATGCGCATTAATCCACGCAATCGGGAATGCAGGCAGAAGACGCACCAACTTTATACCTCCGTCAAGAGTGGAGTGCATGCAGTCGGCATGCATAACACGCCCCTTGTTATCGTGTCCGCATTCTGTCGATGCGATAATAGATACGTCATGCCCCAAACGTCGATGATATTTAGATAGTAGAAAATCTTGATAGATTATCTTCTCGTTAAAGAAACTGCATATGCAGACATGTACAATTTTCATAATCTAATATTCATTGGCGACAAAAGACCTATTACGCATATTTTTGTCTGTTTACACATAATCCCAGAAGAATTTAAATAATGCCGTATTCTCTTCCATTCTATAGAGTGTTGCCACAAACACACAGATATAGAGCATCAACAATGCGGCAAATGCAAATTTATTTCGTTTATATAGATACGCCAGAGTAAAACCTCCGACGATGAAATTAAACCCATAGAAATAATAGTTCATACGTCCTATCATTTGGCTGCGAACAAACACCGCATTCAGCAGGACTCCGACAAAATACAGATTGTAGGCAATCGGCAGATACGAAGTTTTGTATTCTTCTTTGACCTTGTTGCTGAAAAGAATTAAGAATAAGTTGACAGCGGCATTGATGAAAAATCCCAAACCGATGCGGAGGTCTTCGTTTTCGCGAAATTCTTGATAGGAATCGTCCATATAGTAGTCGTAGCCCAAAAAAGCAGCCACGTTGTCGAGCGCATCCGAGAAGGTGTCGAGGATGCTGACGTTCGACAATATCAAGGCTATCAAAAATAGAACGGCCTGTATTTTGACGTTGCTGAACCATACACGCTTGATGGCAAACACCGGATAGAACACCACCAAAATCATCGCCGACTTATGCATCAACACAGCCAGCAGGATAAACAGATACGACAAAACGATTTTCTTTTTGTCGGTATAGTAGAGCGACATTACGAAGAATGCCATAGAAAGGGCTTGTCGCAACAGGTTTGCATATGACAACCATATACATGCCAGCATAAACGTTGCCATCAAGAACGGATAGACCTCGGGGACTTCTTTCACCGACATAAAGACAAGGAACAGTTGTAGAAACGCCACGAAGGTGAAAAAGAGCGTAAAATGAAGCCCCATCGCCTTGAATGTCAAGACGATGCTGCGGAAACCGATTTCCATACGCGTGATTTCGAACGAGTCTTCGGGCTGCTGATAGGCAAAGAGGTATTGCAGATAGTCGACGCCGACGTCGTAGCGAACGCCGAAGAGCATCGCATAGAGAACTAATGCGTAGATGACGAAGCCGAACTGCCGAGACCGCCGTGCGACCTCCGCAAGCCCTACCGATACGACTATCAGAATTGTGTATATTACAAAACTATCTACCACTCTATCAGCGTTTTATCATTTCGTAGATTCGGAAACCGAATCTGCCGAATACCATAAATACAATACCTTCAATTATATATTTCGTTTTTTTCGACTTGAGGAAATGCTTCCACAGCGATTTCTCAGCCAAAAAGCGTTTTTGTAACTCCGCTTTTACATAAGCTTCGTATTTTATTGTGCCGTCAAGCGCACTGTTGAGAGCCAAACCGATGCAACGGCTGAACAAGTAGCGATAACGCTTCTCCACCGCACTGTCGGAAAACTCCGAAAGCCGCGACGCAACCGTAAACAAGTCGAAATAGCGCTTGGGATTGGCGCAACGCGTGGTCGACTGCATATTGATGCGAACATGGTAGAGCACGCGGTCTAACTGATAAATACGGCGAGCATAGTAGTAGGCACGCGGCGTAAATTCGTTGTCTTCGTGATATACTCCAGGACAAAAACGCAAAGAATTCTTATTGAGAAATGCTCTGCGATATATTGTTAAATAAGGACAATAGGAGAACCTGTCTTCCTCCAACATACGAAGACCACTCACGACGCCACCTACATTATTTCCATAATTAAGACGACATTTAGCGCCCTCGACTTCCTCTATAGCATTGATGGCAATTGCATCAAGGTCGGTAGTATCGACGTCGGCAAGTGCGGCAAAACTGTCGTCCGAAATCCAATCGTCTGCATCAACAAACCACACGAATTCGCCCGTTGCAACCTCCAAGGCGGCATTACGAGCAGCGCCTTGTCCGCTATTCGACTGACGTATCAATTTGTAAGGCAATCGGCTGAGTATCGATTGAGCAACCTTAACGCAGTTGTCCGGGCTGCCGTCGTCGACAAGGATGAGTTCGTAGTCGAACCCTATATTGCGACAGTCTTGGCGTAGAATCGATTGAAGACATTCCGCAATGTAGTCCTCAACTTTATACATCGGTATTATTATCGAAAGCGACTTCATGCGGCTCTATGCAATTTGGATTTGACAAACGATTTGACCATCTGACGTCCGGAGGCGTCTAATCCGAATAAATACGACGTTGCCGAAACAATGGAGATGCTCAGCAGAGTGGCGACAACGAGTTTGCTCAACTCGGAGAGTGCAATCGTTGCGAAATAGCAAGCCGGTACGCTGACGAGCGTCACAGCCGCAATCGGCAACACGACCTTCTTGAAGTAGCCGCGCGCGGTTATCGACGTGTAGCGGCACGCAAAATAGAGCCGAGTCGACAGCGCGGTGACGGTCAACGCCAGTTGGATAACCAGCACGCTGACGGGATGCATTCCGTAGCGCAATGCAACGTACGACGCCGGGATGTTGAGCATCAAGATGACGCTCGTCACTATTTGATAGTTGCGCACTCGTCCCGATGCTTGTACCGCCTGCCAGAGCGGTCCTTCGAGCGCGTCGAACAGGCAGATGATGATAATCATCGCGCAGAACGAGGCGCTATAGACCGGCGGATTTTTCAGCCACAAATTAAGCACGAAATCCATATTCAAAACGATTGGAATGGCTATCAATAGCATCAGGAAGAACGAAAATTTCGAGATATTATTGACCAACGATTCAAACCGCTCGCGCTCGTTGACGGTATACGACTTGATGATTTGCGGATTGGTCGCCATCTGCAGATAGTAGACCATCGAAAACACGGCGTGGCGTATTTGGTAGGTGATGCCCATCGTAGCGTTGAGCGTTACACCTTTGAAGAAGTTGAGCACGATGTTGATGCCCTGCGAATAGCCGAGATACGACGCGCTGCCGAGGAGGTTCCATCCGGTGAAGGTGATAAACTCGAAAAAGAGCGGTTTCTTAAACTTCAGCACGGGGCGATTCGTGTCGAAATGGCGCAAACAGTAGATGAAAAACGTCGTAAAAATCACTGCCGACGAGAGCGCCAACAGCCCGGCGTAGAGGATGAGTTTGTCGACCGAGCAAACGTAGGCGATAGACAGCGCCACGGCGAGTTTCAACAGCGATTCGACGATTGCCAAATAGGCGAAAAACGTCATCCGCTCGTGAGCGATGATGCTCGAGAAGAACGGTATGCGGTTGATGTCGATTACGGTAATCAGGATGGCAAACTGATATGCCACGTTTGCCGCCATCATACGGTCGGGCGGAATTATCAGTTGCGTATTGACGAACCAAAGTCCGACGGTTTCGCAGAGCACGAGCAGCACACCCGAAATGACGAGATGCGACAGCAGACTCGTCGAAAATATCAGTTGTACATATTTTGCTTTGCCGATTCCCAACGCCATACTCAGATAGCGCTGAGTGGCATTCGTCATCGCCGAATTGAGGAAGCTGAAGAGCACGACCACGCCGGCAACGATGTTGTAGATGCCGAAATCTTCGACGCCCAACGCCGCCAAAATGACACGCGAGGTGTAGAGCGTAATACACATCGTCAGTATCATTCGGAAGTAAAGCAATAGCGTGTTGCGCGCAATGCGGCGGTTGCTGTCGGAGTGGTTTTGCATTTACTTGTTGTTCAGGATATTGGCTACGCGCGAAACGGAAGAAGTCGGCATCGGCGTTGTAAGAATTTTTTCAAGGTTACGAAGGCTGTGGATGTCGCTGCCGATTCGGCTGTAGTAGCCTCGCCGCAGCAGATATTCCGCTTTTTTGCGAGTCATGGGACTGTAGCCGCCGGTGAGAGCACCGAGGTTGAGTTGAAACTCCACGCCGCGGCTGTGCAGACGCTCGTAGTCGGCTTCGTCCATATATTTATAGCGTTCGGGGTGTGCCAACAGCGGACGGTAGCCTTTCGTCATAATGTCGGCGAGGATGGCGTCGAGCCCGATTGGCGGATTGAAATAACTCGTTTCGACGAGCAGGCAGTCGTCGAATATGGGTAAAACATCTTTCTTCTCGAAGCGCTCCAGAAACAGATTGTCGAGCATGTGCTCTGCTGCCAGATGCAGCTCGATTGGACCGTTGTAGAGCGCGGCAAATTCGTCGAAACGTCGACGCAGGTCGTCGGTTTCGTTGGGAATATCTTCCATAATATGCGGGGTGAGCCACACAGTGCGCACACCCGTCGACTCCATACGAGCAAGGGCTGCGAGGCTGTCGTCAGCCGTACGAAATCCGTCGTCGACGCCCGGCAGTAGATGCGTGTGACAGTCGATTGCTCCGCCGAGCAAGTCGCTCTTGCAGAGTGTTGTTTTTCTACTAAATGGCCACATTACTTACCGTCGCCCTCCTCGTGATATCCATAACCGCCATAGCCGTAACCATAACGACCATAGCCATAACTGTAACGGCTGTAACCGTAGCCCAAGGCTTGCTTGCTACCGTTGATGAGCAACGACATGTTGGGATATTGTTGCTCCGTGTAGACGCGTTCGATGTCGGGCAACACACGGCGGTCGAGCACGCCGACGCGTATGACGAAGATTGTGCGGTCGGCAACGCGCGAAATGATTGACGTGTCGGCGACGATGCCCACCGGCGGACAGTCGATAAAGATGTAGTCGTAGTGTTGCTTAACCTCGGCGATGAGCGTCTCCAGACGCTTGTCGAGCAGCAACTCTGCCGGGTTGGGCGGTATGATGCCCACGGGCAGGAAGTCGAGACCTTCAGTGCCCAACATATTGTGCAGAACGGCTTGCTCGTAGTCGATTTGCCCGTTGAGGTAGTTTGTGATGCCTTTTCGCGGCTCGCCGACAGTCTTGCTCAGGGTTGCCTTACGGATATCGAGGTCGATGAGCATAACGTGTTTGCCTTTGAGCGCCATCGAAGTGGCTATGTTGAGCGAGGTGAATGTCTTACCGCTGCCGGGGTTGTAGGAAGTCATCATGATGGCTTGCGTCTCGGCGCAGTTGTTGAGCATAAAGTCGAGGTTGGTACGAACCACGCGGAACGCCTCGTTGATGACGTTGCGGCAACGCTGACGCACAACGACTTGTACGGTCTCGTCTTTTGGCTTGCGCAGACGAAGTTTGTCGGGGATGTTGAGCGTCTTTTTGCCGTCTTGAGGAATCTCTCCAACAATCGGTGCAGAGAGAGTTTCGACGTCTTTACGTCCGCGTACCGACGTGTCGATGATGCTCGACAGATACATATAGCCGAACGGGATAGCCACGCCGAGCATAAGTGCAACGAGCATTATGAAGCCCTTCTTGGGCGCTATCGGAGCGGTTTCGCCGGTTGCCGGCTTGAGCAGACGGGTGTTGTTGACAACGATGCTTGCCGTCAGCTCGTTTTCTTCGCGCTTCTGCAGCAAGTAGAGATAAAGCTCTTCCTTAATCTTCTGCTGACGCTCTATCGACAACAATTGCTTAACCTTGCCCGGATTCGAACTGATTTGCCCTTCGATTTTGCTTTCTTGGTCGTTGATGCGCTGCGCCTGAATCTTGAGCGTGCTGATGAGGTTGTCGACCGAGTGAAGAACGGTCTGACGCATCATTGCCAACTGGTTGTTCATGTCGGCAACGAGCGGGTTGCTGTCGCTACTGCTGTCGGCAAGGCGCTGACGTTCAAGGAGTTTCTTATTGTATTCCGCAATTTGCAGCTCGATGTTGTCGTTGTTGATGCCGGAGTTGGCGGGAAGCAGGTCAAGCGTCTTTGTTTTGTCGACAAGGTATTCGCGAATGAAACGCGCAATCGACAATTGATTGTTGACGCGGAATGCTTCGTCGGAATATTTCACCGAGGCTTCCGACACGCGAGTGGTTTCGGTGCCGATGTCGAGCAGACGGTTGGTGCTCTTGAACTTTTCGATGTCGGAATCGACCAGCCCGAGCTCTTCCTCGATAACGACCAAGCGCTCGTTGATAAACTTCGACGTGTTGTCGGTCGATTCGTTCATATAGCGAATCCACTCTTCGTTGTAGACGTCGAGCAACGTGTTGAGGATGTCTTCGGCGCGCTTTGCGTTCGAATCGGTAAAGCTGAAGTTGATAACGGTCGACTTCTTGTCGGACAACGACGATTCGAGGCTCTTAATCTTCGCCTTTGCGCAATTTTTCACCGTCGTATGGTCGACGTAAAGCGTTCCCGAGAAGTTGTCTTTATAGAATTTCGTCGGTTCGACAATAATCTTGCCTACCGGTGTTTTTGCCGCCACACCGACCGTGATGTCGGCAGTCGAACGGCACGGTTCGTCGTTAATACGCACATCGCTGACGTGGAACGACTTATCGTCATCGGACGACAGCGCAAACGAAAACGACGTAACCTTCTCGCCGTCGTAAGATGTTATAGGCTCGACAAACTTGACCACAAGCGGCGTTTCGTCGTACCAATCAGTGACGCGACCTATCCAGTTTTTCGACGTGTAGGTTGTGTTGATGCCCAGGCGCTCGACGATGCGCTCCATCAATATCGGCGAACGAAATGCCTCGATTTCGTTATAGACGTCGATGCCCGTGTTAAACAGGTTCAAATCGGAGAAGGCGGCAAGTTCGCCAATCTGAGAGTTGCCGTATGAGTCCGACCGAATCATTACGCTCGACTCGCGTTGGAATATCTGCTGGCTCCGGTTGGCATATAGAAAGCCCAAAACCAGGCAGACAAACACCGAGAGCGAAATAAACAATTTATGTGTTGTCGTCCAAGCAATAACGTCGCTTATTTGGATATCGGCTTTCGATGCCTCTTTGACTTTCGAATCCGATTGCTCTTTTATATCTTCGTTTTTCATTGTCGAATTTTAATAACAGGTTAATTCTTTTTGTTGTCGATGATGGTAGCCACAAGCACACCCAACGACGAAAGCAACGAGGCTATCGAAATCCAGATGGTGACCGACTTCATGCTGTTTTCGTTGATGTTCGACTGCCCGGCGCGAACCTTGTTCGGCTGTACATATACAACGTCGTTTTGCTTCAAATAGTATACGGGCGAGTCGAAAAGCGTCTTCGACCGCAAATCGACCTTATAGGTTGTGCGTTGATTGTTGTCTTCGCGAATCACGTAGACCTGGTCGCGCTGACCGTAGATGGTCAGGTCTTGCGCCATACTGATGGCTTCGAGAATCGACACCTTGTCGCCCTCGATGCGATACGAACCCGGCTGCTTTACTTCGCCCAACACGGAAATCTTGAAATTCATAAACTGAACGGTTACCACCATGTCGTTGAGCAACTTACGCGCTATCAACTCGTCGCGAATCTTGTCTTGAAGTTGCCAACGGTTGAGCCCCGCCACTTTTATGCTGCCCAATTGAGGGAAGTCGATACAGCCCTGCTCGTCGACGGCATAGCCCATCAGCCGTTGCGTTCCGCCGTCTTTGACAGTCTCCGAGCCATACTGATAGTTGACCGTCGGCAAGTTGAATATCGACGCCATTTCCGGGTCCTTACAAGTCACGATAATCGACAAGCGGTCTTTCGGTTGTATCGTTATACTGTTTTTCGGGTCGACAGTGGTCGAAACCGTCGGGTCGACGTCCTGCAAGTAGACAATTTTGTCGGACGTCTTGCACGACACGAACGCCACCGCCATCGCTGCCGTTACCAATATGTTGCGTATTATTTTCATCTTTCTTATGGTTAATTTTGGGCAAATCTTGGGGTCACCGACCTCCATGAGCCCGATAAAACCTGTTAAACAGTTGATTTTTAGAACTTTTAATAAATTTCACTCTATCTCAGAATGAATTTTGCAACTGCAAATATACTAACTTTTATTGAAAAAAGTATTAATAAATCGACAAATATGCAAAAAAGCTATTTAAAAATCGGAAAATTTTTGACAGGTATAATGACCGCAATTCCGACAAAGGAGAGAGAAATAGCGTCATAACCTGCATTATTCATACCGTTCCGTCACGAAAGGGCTAAATGGCAATGCATTAGCGTGAGCACAGCGATGACG
>JBJEDO010000034.1:0-25991 GCA_051872155.1 Candidatus Limisoma sp. | reverse complement strand
GTCGGAGCTTACCGCAGGTTACCACACCGAATATTCCGGTCTCCACTTCGGTTACTTCTATCTTGCCGAATACCTCAACATGTTTATCGTTGCCGGCGTGGCTACGCTGCTCTTCTTCGGCGGTTGGATGCCTCTCCACATCCCCGGTTGGGAAGGCTTCAACACGGTGATGAACTACATCCCGTCGCCCGTTTGGTTCGTCGGTAAAGCTATCATCTTGTCGGCTATCATCATGTGGTTCAAGTGGACATTCCCTCGTCTGCGTATCGACCAACTCCTCGCCTTCGAGTGGAAGTATTTGCTGCCTATCAACCTGGTGAACCTTATCATCATGTTGCTTGTTGTGGCTTTCGGTTGGTATTTCTAAATAATGCGCTTTAAAAACACAAGTTTAACAATATTAATATGAGCGAGAAATTAGGAAAGATAGCGCAGGTAATTGGTCCTGTCGTCGATGTATCTTTCGATGTAGAAAAAAACGATCTGCCCGCGATTTACACGTCGCTGAAGGTAGAACGTCCCGACTCTACGGAGTTGCTGCTGGAAGTTGAGCAGCACGTCGGCGAGCACACCGTTCGCTGCGTTGCTATGGACTCCACAGACGGGTTGCGCCGAGGTATGGCGGTTGTCAATCTCGACCAACCGATTTCCGTTCCAACCGGTGAGCAAGTCAAAGGCCGTCTGCTGAACGTTATCGGCAACCCGATTGACCACCTCCCCGCGTTGAAAGACGAAAACAAGCGTGCTATCCACCAGCCTGCTCCCAAATTTGACGACTTGTCGATTTCTTCCGAAATCCTTTACACAGGTATCAAAGTCATCGACTTGCTCGAACCTTATTCTAAAGGTGGTAAAATCGGTTTGTTCGGCGGCGCCGGCGTGGGTAAGACCGTGCTAATCATGGAGCTTATCAACAACATCGCCAAAGGACATAACGGATTCTCTGTGTTCACCGGTGTCGGCGAACGTACCCGCGAAGGTAACGACCTTCTCCGTGAAATGCTCGAAAGTGGCGTCATCAAGTATGGCGACAAATTTATGAAAGGTCTCGAAAAGGGCGAATGGAACCTCGACGACGTCGATATGGACGAAGTCGCCAAGTCGCAAAGCACCCTCGTGTTCGGTCAGATGAACGAGCCGCCGGGCGCTCGTCTGCGCGTGGCTCTCTCCGGTCTGACAGTTGCCGAACAATTCCGCGACCAAGACGGTGGCGGTAAGGATATCCTCCTCTTTATCGACAACATCTTCCGTTTCACCCAGGCAGGTTCCGAGGTGTCGGCTCTGTTGGGCCGTATGCCGTCGGCTGTGGGCTATCAACCTACGCTGGCTTCCGAGATGGGTGCGCTCCAAGAGCGTATCACCTCGACTAAGCAAGGCTCAATCACCTCTGTGCAAGCAATCTACGTGCCTGCCGACGACCTTACCGACCCCGCTCCGGCTACTACCTTCAACTTCCTCGACGCTACCACCGTGCTCAGCCGTAAAATCTCCGAGCTTGGCATCTATCCCGCTGTCGACCCGTTGGAGTCGTCGTCGCGTATCCTCGACCCGAACATCATCGGCGAAGAGCACTACAACGTGGCGCAAGCCGTAAAGCAATTGCTCCAGAAATATAACGAACTTCAAGATATTATCGCTATCCTCGGCGTCGACGAACTCAGCGACGAAGACAAGCTCGTGGTGGCGCGCGCTCGCCGCGCTCAGCGCTTCCTCTCGCAGCCCTTCCACGTCGCTGAACAGTTCACCGGTCTCCCCGGCGTAATGGTGCCGCTTAGCGAAACTATCCGCGGTTTCAAGATGATTCTCAACGGCGAACTCGACGAATATCCCGAACAAGCATTCCTCAACGTCGGTACTATCGACGAGGCTATCGAAAAGGGTAAGAAGTTGCTCGCCGAAGTTGGTAAATAAATTGGATAAACTATGACACTCAAAGTAATCTCAGCCGAAAAGATTTTGTTCGACGGACAAGCGTCGCTGGTGACCTTGCCCGGCGAAGCAGGACTCTTTACCGTGCTCGAAAACCACGCGTCGCTCGTCAGCGTGCTCACAGCCGGCGATATTGTCTACGTCGACGCCACCGACGGCGCTCGTCGCTCGATGCACGTCGAAGGCGGTATTGCCGACATCGACAACAATGTAGTGTCAGTATGTATTTATTAAGATGAAGAAAGTACTTGCCATAATGTTTTTACTCGTCGCGGCGATGGCGTTGCCAACCGTTGCGCGTGCTTCGGAGTCTGAGTCCGAAGAAATCAATCCCAAGGAGATTATCTTCCACCATTTGGGCGATGTCTACGGGTGGGAAGTGCCTTTTTCGCATGAGAATCGTATACCACTACCGATCATCGTCAACGATGCCGACGGCGCTTGGCACGTGTTCAGCTCGGCGCGTGTGCAACACTCCGACTTCGTCGACGGCGACGTCACTTACAGAATCGCTCACGGCGGCGACTACAGCGGAAAAGTCGTGCAAATCTTGCCCGACGGCTCCGAGTACCGCCCTATCGACCTGTCTATCACCAAAAACGTCTGCGCGCTCTTTATCGCTGCCGCTCTCGTCGCTTTGGTGACATTCTTGCTCGTTCGATTCTATAAGCGCAACGGCAAAAAAGCACCCCGTAAGGGTATGGGTTTCTTCGAAATGCTCGTCTCTTTTATCTACGACGGCGTCATTCGCGACACCCTCAAAGACAAAGCGCCTCGCTTTGCCGGATACCTCCTTACCGTGTTTTTCCTCATATTCTTCATGAACCTGCTTGGGCTTGTGGTAATCTTCCCGGGCGGTGCTAACCTCACCGGCAACATCGCCGTAACGATGACGCTGGCTGTCTGCACATTCCTCATTACCAACATCAAAGGCAATAAGCACTACTGGAAGGATATATTCTGGCCCGACGTGCCCCTCTGGCTGAAGTTCCCGATACCCATTATGCCGGTCATCGAGCTCTTCGGCATCTTCACCAAGCCGGCTGCGCTCTGCGTGCGTCTGTTTGCCAACATGATGGGCGGCCACATGATTGTAATCGTATTTACACTCTTGATTTTCATATTCGCCAAATTCGGCGCGGCGGTGCTCGCTACAACCACCGTCGTTTCCGTGGCTTTCTCCCTCTTTATGCTCCTGCTCGACGTGCTGGTGAGCTTCATCCAAGCATACGTGTTCACGATGCTCTCGACGCTCTTCATCTCGTTTGCAGTCTGCGGAGGCGAACACCACGAACCTGTAGCACAACAAAAATAGAATTAAGAAACAAAAAAATAATTAACCATTAAAAACTTTAATAATTATGTTAGGAATGATTTTAGCACAGGCTGCTGAAACTGTAATGCAGTTCGGTCTCGACAAATTCGGCGCATGTTTAGGTGCAGCTATCGCTGCCATCGGTGCAGGTATCGGTATCGGTAAAATCGGTGCAGCCGCTATGGAGGCTATTGCTCGCCAACCCGAAAGTGCAGGCGACATTCGAAGCAACATGATTGTAATTGCAGCCCTCATCGAGGGTGTGGCACTCTTCGGTGTCATCGTCTGCGTGCTCTCTCTCTTCATCTAACCATTAACTCGGATAAGAGATGGAATTGTTCAAGCCCGATTTTGGCTTGGTGTTCTGGATGTTCGTAGTGCTCGTACTGCTCTGCATCCTCCTCGGTAAGTACGCTTGGCCGGTCATCATCAAAATGATGACCGAGCGTGCCGACCTTATCGACAAGGGCGTCGTCTACGCACAAGAAGCTAAAGAACACCTCGACAATGCGAAGGCTGAGGCGGACAAATATATCCAAGAGGCTAAACGACAACAGTCAGAAATCTTACGCGAAGCAGCTCGTATGAAGTCCCAAATCATCGAGGACGCTAAACAAGCAGCTTCCGTTGAGGCGCAAAAGGTTATGGACGCAGCCCGAGCTGCCATCGAACAGGAACGTAAGGAGGCGCAACTCCAATTCCGCAACGAGGTTTCGCAGTTCTCTATCCTAATCGCCGAGAAACTCCTCCGCGACAAAATGTCTGACCAAAAAGCCCAATCGCAACTTGTCGACAAACTTTTGAGCGAGATTGATAAAAACTAACATCTGCTGACTATGAACGAAGGACTCATACCCAACCGTTATGCGCGTGCGCTCTACCGCTTCTGCCGTGATTGCGGCGATGCTCAAGACGTCTATGCTCAGACATGCCGCCTTGCCGACAGCTACTTGCGCGTCGACGGTATTGCTTCGACTGCCGAGAATCCTTTCCTTGCCCTCGCCGACAAGGAGGCGCTAATTCTCGCCGCTGCCGCCGCTCCCGGGGACGGTACTCTCAGCAAGTTTGTCAAACTCGTTTATGCCCACGGCAGAGAGGCTTTCATTTGTCAAATGGCTCTCGCTTTCGGCAAAATGTATCGCTCCGAACAGGGCATCGCTCAGGTCGTTATTACCTCTGCGGCGCCTCTCCCGGCTCAAGCCTTCGACAAAATCAAGGCTTTTCTAAAATCCTGCCTCGACGGAAAAACAATCGAGTATCGTGTCGACGTCGACCCCGAACTTATCGGCGGGTTCACTATCCGTATCGACTCGCAACTCCTCGACGCTTCCTTGAGCAGCGAACTACGTGATTTGCGTTTAAAACTCATAAGTAAAAAATAAGAAATGATTGACCCAAGTGAGATATCCGACATTCTGAAACAGCAACTCGAGGGGCTCAATGCCAAAGCTTCTTTCCAAGAAGTGGGCACCGTGCTCAACGTTGGCGACGGCGTGGCTCACGTCTACGGGCTCGAAAACGTCGAGGCTAACGAACTCGTTGAGTTCGGCAACGGCGCTACCGGCGTGGCTATGAACCTCGAAGAAAGCAATGTGGGTGTCATCCTCCTCGATAAAGTCAACGACGTAACCGAAGGTATGACCGTGCGCCGTACCGGCGAAATCGCTTCTATCCCCGTCGGCGAAGGCCTGCTCGGACGCGTTATCAACGTCCTCGGCGAACCTATCGACGGCAACGGCCCTATCGAAGGCGAACGTTTCCGCTTGCCTCTCGACCGTAAAGCTCCCGGCGTTATCTTCCGTCAGCCCGTGAAGCAACCGCTCCAGACCGGTCTGAAGGCTGTCGACTCGATGATTCCTATCGGCCGCGGACAGCGCGAACTTATCATCGGCGACCGTCAAATCGGCAAAACCGCTATCGCCGTCGACACCATCATCAACCAGCGTAAAAACTTCGAAGAAGGTAAACCCGTATATTGCATCTACGTCGCTATCGGTCAGAAAGCATCCTCGATTGCAGCGCTCGTCAACACCCTCCGCAAATACGGCGCTATGGACTACACCGTCGTCGTTGCCGCTTCGGCAAGCGACTCTGCCGCCATGCGCTACTATTCGCCTTTCGCAGGTGCTGCCATCGGTGAATACTTCCGCGACAGCGGTCGCGACGCTCTTATCGTCTACGACGACTTGTCGAAACAAGCCGTTGCCTACCGCGAAATTTCGCTTATTCTCAAGCGTCCTTCCGGCCGTGAGGCATACCCCGGCGACATCTTCTACCTCCACTCGCGTCTGCTCGAGCGTGCTGCGAAGATTATCGACAACGACGACGTGGCGCGCAACATGAACGACCTCCCCGAGGCGCTCAAGCCCATCGTTAAAGGCGGCGGCTCGCTTACCGCACTTCCTATCATCGAAACCCAAGCCGGCGACGTTTCAGCTTATATCCCGACCAACGTTATCTCTATTACCGACGGTCAGATATTCCTCGAAACTGCCTTGTTCAACCGCGGTATTCGTCCCGCTATCAACGTGGGTATCTCCGTATCGCGTGTCGGCGGTAACGCTCAGGTGAAGGCGATGAAGAAAATCGCCGGTACGCTCAAAATCGACCAAGCGCAGTTCCGCGAACTCGAATCGTTCACCAAATTCGGCGGCGACATCGACCCCGTAACCGCCCGCACCATCGATAAAGGTCGCAAAAACGAACGCTTGCTCATCCAACCTCAATACCGCCCGATGCCCGTCGAACAGCAAATCGCGGCTATCTTCTGCGGTACAAAAGGCTTGATGGCTAACGTGCCTATGGATCAAGTTGCCGACTTCGAACGCTCTCTGCTCGACCTGCTCCAAGCTCGCCACAAAGACGACGTGCTCGCTCAGCTCCGTCAGGGCATTATGACCGACGAAATCGCCGACAAAATCACAGCAGCCGCTCTCGAAGTTACTGCTAAATTTGAGAACTAAACTACACAATAAGATATGTCAACATTACGTGAATTAAAAGGCAGAATCGGTTCCGTGGCGTCGTCGGAGAAAATCACCGGCGCCATGAAGATGATTTCGTCAGCCAAGATGCACAAAGCGGAACTGGCTCTGGCGAAACTCGTCCCATTCCGCACGCAGTTGCAAACGATTATGGGCAATCTCGTGGCTACCGATGCCGAATATACCTCGGAGTTGACAGATGTGAGAAATGTGGAGAAAGTCGCCATTGTCGTTATCGGCTCCGACGACGGTCTCTGCGGTGCCTACAACATCAACATCTTCAAAGACTTGCTCGCGCGCATCAACGAGCTGCGCGCCGCCCGCGAAGATGTCACCGTTGTAGTCTATCCGATTGGTAAGAAAATGGTTAAAGCCGTCAGCAAAATCGCCGCTCCGGGCATCGAAGTCGTATGCCGTCCGCTCGGCGCTAAAGCCGATGCCGCTCAAGTGCGCGAACTCACTGCCCACCTGCGCGACCGCTTCATCGCTCGCGAGCTCGACCGCGTCGAAGTGCTCGACATGCACTACTTCTCCGCCGGACGTCAGCGCATCGAAAACAAGGTGCTCCTCCCCGTCTCGGCTGAGTCGTTCGGCACACCCGAAAACGCCAACAAGCCTTACCTTTTCGAACCCGACCCGAACAAAATCTACAACACGATTTTGCCTCTCTACATCATCTCGGTCATGCAAGAGTCGTTCATGCAAAATGCCGCCAGCGAACAGGCTGCCCGCGTCATGGCTATGCAAGCCGCCAACGACAACGCCGGCAAATTGCTCGAATCGCTCAAACTTGAATTCAACAAACTGCGTCAGCAGAGCATTACAACCGAACTCCTCGACATCCTCGGCGGACAGGTTGATAAGTGATATTTTTATGCACAAGGGAGGGGTTAACATACCGGACCCCTTCCACGTGCTTGTTTTAATTAATTGTTTAAGCCGGTATTTCATTTAGTTGGATAACTATATATGAGTAGTGTAAAAGAATACTTCTCCGGAATTGGACAAGGTGTCACAAGCCTCCTCAAAGGAATGGGTGTCACCGGTAAGGAACTTTTTACCAAAAAAGTCACGGAAGAATATCCTGACAATCGCGACAACCTCAACATCGGTGAGCGCTTTCGCGGTACGTTGGAGCTGATTTATGACGAAAACGGCAACCATAAATGCATTGGTTGCGGTCTTTGCCAAATGAGCTGCCCTAACGGTACGATTCAGGTCATTACCAAGATGGTCGAAATGCCGGACGGTAAGAAAAAACGTAAACTCGACAAGTACATCTACGACCTCGGCAGTTGTACGTTCTGCCAGATGTGCGAATCGTCGTGCCCCCACGGCGCTTTGCGATTCGTCAACGATTTCGAACACGCGGTCTATACCCGCTCGAAACTTGTCAAGCAACTTAACTATCTCCCCGAACCCGAACCCGAACCCGCGCCTGCGCCTGCACCTGCGCCCGCTGCGCCTGCCGACGCCGACGCTAAATAATTTCGCCGGGAGAACTTAATTACGAAAATAATTAAAATAAGTATATATGAATGTAGTAAGTAATTTTATCGTGTACGCCGTAATTGTTCTTGCAATCGTCGTATTCTCGATTCTGTCGGTTACTTCTCGCAAAATCTTACGTGCAGCGACCTATCTGCTGTTTGCGCTTATCGGCACTGCCGCGCTCTACTTCTCGTTAGGTTACGAGTTTCTCGGAGCCGTGCAGTTGGCTGTCTACGCAGGCGGTATCCTGGTGCTCTTCGTGTTCTCGATTTTGTTGACAAGCAAACCGGGTAGCAATGCCGAACCCCTTGTGTCGAAAAAACGGTGGCTCGGTCTTACCGCAGCAGTTGCCGGTGTGGCTGTGTCGGTCTACGCCCTCGTGGCTTTCTTCGCCGACAAAGCTTCTAACCTCATGCCCCTAAACGTCGATATGAACGCTATCGGCCACGCGCTGCTCGGTACGGAGAAGTTTGAGTATTTATTGCCTTTTGAGGCGGTCAGCGTCCTCTTGTTGGCTTGTATAATCGGTGGCATCGTTATTGCCCGTAAAAGATAATCGACTATGGATTCAACTGTATTATATTACATTATCCCCAGCTTGATTATGTTCGGCTGCGGTGTCTACGGGTTCATTACTCGTAAAAACCTTATCGCTATCCTCATCTCCCTCGAATTGATGCTTAACTCGGTCGACATCAACTTCGTTGTCTTCAACCGTTTCCTTTTCCCCGGACAGATGGAGGGTATGTTTTTCACGCTTTTCGCTATCGCTATAGCCGCTGCCGAAACGGCGCTCGCTATCGCTATCATTATCAACATATTCCGCGAAGTGAAAAACGTTGATATCGAGAATCTTAACAAATTGAAATTTTAAGGCTTATGGAATTATCGTATTCTGTCGTCACAATACTCTTGCCGCTGTTCATGTTCCTTTTCCTGGGACTCGTCGGCATCAAATTGCCCAAGTTTGTTTCCGGCGTCGTCGGAACTTGCGCAATGCTCGTCACTACGGTGATTGCCTATGCCGTAGCGCTTACTTATTTCTTTGACCCGCAGTACGTTGTCGAGGGCGTTCGCCAACCCGTCAACGTGCTCAACTACACTTGGTTGACCCTCGGCGACGGGCTTACCGTCGACCTCGGTATATTCATCGACCCGATTGCCGCGATGATGCTTATCGTCATCACTACAATCTCTTTGATGGTCCACCTCTACAGCCTCGGATACATGCACGGCGAAAAGGGCTTCCAACGCTACTACGCGTTCCTCTCGCTCTTTACGTTCTCTATGCTCGGTCTCGTTGTGGCTACAAACATCTTCCAAATGTTCATCTTCTTCGAGATGGTCGGCGTTTCGTCGTATCTCCTCATCGGTTTCTACTACGAAAAACCCGCTGCCGTTTCGGCTTCGAAGAAGGCGTTCATCGTTACGCGTTTTGCCGACCTCGGCTTCCTTATCGGTATTATGCTCCTCGCATACTACTGCGGTACGTTCGACTTCGTTGAACTGATGAAAAACCCGGGTAGCATCGTTGCAAGCGCTGCCGGCGTTACCTTCTTAGGTTGCTCGGCTGCTTCGTGGGCTTTGGCGCTCATCTTTATCGGTGGCGCAGGTAAGTCGGCTATGTTCCCCTTACACATCTGGCTCCCCGACGCTATGGAAGGCCCGACACCCGTTTCGGCGCTCATCCACGCCGCTACGATGGTCGTTGCCGGTGTCTATTTGGTGGCTCGCATGTTCCCGATGTATCTCTTCACTCCCGAAGTGCTCGAACTCATCACCATCACCGGTGCTGTCACTGCTCTCTACGCCGCTGTTGTGGCTTGCGCGCAGACCGACATCAAGCGCGTGCTCGCTTTCTCGACCATCTCGCAGATTGCGTTCATGTTCACCGCTCTCGGTGTGGCTCGCCCCGAATTGCACGAAGGCGTCGGCTACATGGCTTCCATGTTCCACCTCTTCACTCATGCAATGTTCAAGGGTTTGCTCTTCCTTTGCGCAGGTGCTATCATCCACATGGTTCACTCTAACGAGATGGACGCTATGGGTAACCTCAAAAAGTATATGCCCATCACCCACATCACATTCCTCATCGCATGCCTCGCCATTGCCGGAATTCCGCCTTTCGCCGGATTCTTCAGTAAGGACGAAATCCTCGTGGCTTGCTATCTCCAAAGCCCGCTCTGGGGCGTTTGGATGTCGGCTGTTGCCGGGCTTACCGCTTTCTATATGTTCCGCCTCTACTATCGTATCTTCTGGTGGAACAAGCCCGACTACTCGCACCACACTCCTCACGACTGCGAATGGGTAATGACGCTCCCGTTGGTGCTCCTCGCCGTGGTTTCGTGCGTTGCAGGTTTCATCCCCTTCAGCAACTTCGTTACCCTCGACGGTAAAGCTCATCTCACTGAAATGAACTGGACCGTTGCCGGTGCAAGCATCGCAATCGCCGTTGTCGGCATCGTCATCGCTACAGTGCTCTATCGCAAGGAAAATCCCGTGCCCGACCGCATTGCCGACGCTGTCAAAGGTCTTCACAAGGCTGCTTATCGCCGTTTCTATATGGACGAAGTCTACCAATTCGTTACCCATAAGATTATCTTCGGCATTATCTGCCAAAGCATCGCTTGGTTCGACCACGTCTGCGTCGATGGCTTTATGAACCTGTTGGCTCGTATGGCTAATTCGGCAGCATACTCTATCCGCAAACTCCAATCGGGCTCTATCCAGATGTACGTTTGGATTTACCTCATCGGAGCGCTTGTGCTTGCCACTGCTACTTTCTTAGTACTAATTTGATACACTTACGGAAAATTTTAAGTTATGTTTAATATACTTTTCCTTTTTGTAATTATTCCTGTACTTACGCTTGGTGCGCTTTTCCTCACCAAGACCGTTAAACAGGTCCGTGCGGTGGCAGCTTCCGGGGCTTCGCTCTTGCTCATTGCGGCTCTTTATCTCTGCTACGCATTTGTCGGTGAGCGCGCCGCTCATCCCGACGATCTTATGCTCTTTACCGATTCTTATATGTGGTTCGAGCCGCTGAACATCCACCTCGCTGTCGGCGTCGACGGCATCTCGGTGCTCATGATTCTCCTCTCGGCTATCATCGTCTTCACCGGTACTTTCGCTTCCTGGAAGATTGAACCTCTTACCAAAGAATACTTCCTCTGGTTCATCCTCCTCTCGACGGGCGTATTCGGGTTCTTCATCTCTATCGACTTGTTCACCATGTTCATGTTCTACGAGGTGGCTCTTATCCCGATGTATCTGCTCATCGGCGTTTGGGGTAGCGGCAACAAGAACTACGCGGCTATGAAGCTTACGCTCATGCTTATGGGCGGTTCGGCGTTCTTGCTCATCAGCATCCTCGGCATCTACTATCATGCCGGCGAGACGATGAACATCGTCGAAATCGTCCAAGGTCCCGGCGTCGACGCCGCTTGGCAGAATGCTTTGTTCGTTTGCGCTTTCGTCGGTTTCGGCGTCCTCGGCGCTATGTTCCCCTTCCACACTTGGTCGCCCGACGGTCACGCTTCCGCGCCTACCGCCGTCTCGATGCTCCACGCAGGTGTGCTCATGAAGCTCGGTGGTTACGGCTGCTTCCGTGTGGCTATCTACTTGATGCCTCAAGCTGCCCTCCAACTCGGCTGGATTTTCATGATTCTTACCGGTATCAGCGTTGTCTACGGTGCTTTCGCCGCTTGCGTAAAGACCGACCTCAAATACATCAACGCTTACTCTTCGGTTAGCCACTGCGGTCTGGTGCTCTTCGCTATCTTGATGATGAACCAAACAGCAATGAGCGGTGCCGTTATGCAGATGCTCTCTCACGGCTTGATGACGGCTCTCTTCTTCGCCCTCATTGGTATGATCTATGGCCGTACGCACACTCGTGACGTCCGCGAAATGGGCGGCTTGATGCAAATCATGCCTTTCCTTTCCGTCGGCTACATCATCGCCGGTTTGGCTTCACTCGGTTTGCCGGGTCTTAGCGGTTTCGTTGCCGAAATGACCATCTTCCTCGGCTCGTTCGAAACCTCCGACATCTACAACGCCGTGCTCGGCGACGGTAACCTCTTCCGCCACGCTTTCGCAATCGTTACTACTACTTCGATTGTCATCACCGCGGTCTACATCCTCCGCGTTGTCGGCAAGCTCCTCTTCGGTCCCGTTCAGAACGAGCACCATCGCTCGCTCGACGACGCGCACTGGTATGAGCGCTTCAGCACCGTTACTTTGATGCTCGCCATCGCTGTTATCGGCTGCTTCCCCGACCTCGCCAACGGTATCCTCCGCGACAGCTTCGGTCCAATTGTTGAACATATTCAAGCTTATTTGCAATAACAGTAACGAACTCTTAAATTGATTTGAAATTATGAACTATTCTGAATTTTTGGTAATGCACCAGGAAATAGGATTGCTAATCGTATTTCTCTTAGTTTTCCTGTTCGATACGTTCTTGCCCAAAGGCGCACAAAACAAGTTGACGGTCTTTGCCACCGCCCTGTTCGGCGCTTTCACCATCGGCAGTTTCTTCCTGCCTATGCACGCCGGTCAAGAAGCGGCTTTCGGTGGTATGTTTGTCACCTCGTCGATTGTTATGTGCATTAAAAACATCCTTAACATAGGTCTTTTCCTCGTACTGCTTCAATCCATCAAGTGGAACAACAGCGAGGCGCAAGCCATCCGCCGCGGCGAGTTCATCGAACTCCTCCTGCTCACGCTCTTCGGTATGTATCTGATGGTGTCGGCACGTCATTTCCTCGTGTTTATCATCGGTCTCGAGACGGCTTCGCTCCCCTTGGCTGCTCTTGTCGCTTTCGAGAAAAACCGCTACGAGAGCCACGAAGCTGCCGTTAAATACCTCTTTACGGCTGTCTTCTCGTCGGCAATCTACATGCTCGGTCTTTCGTTCGTCTACGGCGTCTGCGGTTCGCTCTACTTCGGCGACATCGCTACTCGCATCGTAGCTGCCGAAGGCTCGGCACTCCTCTACGTTGCCCTCGCTTTCGTCATCGCAGGTATCGGCTTCAAAATCTCCATGGTGCCTTTCCACCTCTGGACTGCCGACGTCTACGAAGGTGCGCCCACTTCCGTCACTTCCTATCTTTCGGTTGTGTCGAAAGGCTCGGCTACTTTCGCCGCTTTCATCATCCTCACTCAAGCTTTCGGCGCTGTCTACAGCCAAGTTTGGGAGTGGATGCTCTACGCACTGATTATCCTCACGATTACCATCGGTAACCTCTTTGCAATCCGTCAAAACAACCTCAAGCGATTCCTCGCTTTCTCGTCGATTTCGCAAGCCGGCTACATCATGCTCGGCGTTGTCGCAAATGCTCCGGTTGGCGTAGCAGCACTCTCTTACTACGTGCTCGTCTACATCTTCTCCAACCTCGCTGCTTTCGGCGTTATCCAAGCTGTCGAAAACGCTTCCGGCAAACTCCTTATCAGCGACTACAACGGTCTCTATAAGACAAATCCGCGTCTGTCGTTTGCCATGATGCTTGCAATGTTCTCTCTCGGTGGTATTCCTCCGTTCGCAGGATTCTTCAGCAAGTTCTTCATCTTCTCGGCAGCGCTCCAAGAGGGTAGTGTGGCAATGTATGTGCTCGTGCTCATCGCTCTTATCAACACTATCGTGTCGCTCTACTACTATCTCCTCGTTGTCAAGGCGATGTTCATCAACACCAACGACGCTCCGATAGCCGCTTTCAAGTCGCACTGGAGCGAACGTGCAGGATTGCTCATCTGCGTTGCAGGCATTCTCGTTGCGGGCATCATCAGCTCGTTCTACGTGTTCCTCAACGCCGCTGCAGGCGCAAGCGTGCTCTTCTAACCGATTTCGGTTAGCACACATTTTGACCGGTTACGGTCACCACAGTTTTTTGACCATTTACGGTTGGTTTAATTTAATATCTTTGGTCGCGACGCCGAATTGATTTCGCCGCCGCGACTTTTTTTGCACACTATTTTCGTCGCCTGCCGCAAAAAAATGACCCCGCCGAAGAGGTGTGGCGGGGTCGGGTGGAGGATTAGGTTTGGAAAACCTAAGAGTAAGAGTGTTTTTTTCGTTTATTTCGTGTAGTCAGCCCAGTTGGTATTGCTCATATCGCCTGAGCGGAGGAATTCGCTGTGGAAGCCGAATGCTGCGGCGAGAGTGTGAGGCGTGTGGCCGCCTGCCGACAGCTTCAGGTAGTCGCGAAGCAACTGCTTGTAGTCTGGGTGTACACAGTTCTCGATAATCTCGTGTGCGCGTTGTATCGGCGATTTTCCGCGAAGGTCGGCTACACCTTGGTCGGTGATGAGCACGCTTACGCTATGTTCGCTGTGGTCGAGGTGCGACACCATTGGCACGATGTTGCTGATTTTGCCGCCTTTGGTGACGCTCGGACAGCTGAAAATCGAGATATAGGCGTTGCGCGTAAAGTCGCCCGAGCCGCCGATGCCATTCATCATCTTTGTGCCCACAACGTGCGTTGAGTTGACGTTGCCGAAGATGTCGGCTTCGAGCGCGGTGTTCATCGAAATGATGCCCAGACGGCGGATAATACCCGGATTGTTCGACACTTCGCCAGGACGGATAAGTATCTTATCTTTGAAGAAGTCGATATTGCCGTAGAAGCGGTCCATCGTTTGGTCGGAGAATGTCAGCGAGCAGGTCGAGCCGAAGCGGCATTTGCCCATTTCCATAAGGTCGAGCACCGAGTCTTGAATCACTTCGGTATACATGTCGAATTGAGGCACTTCCTTGCTGTCGCCCAAGCCGTGAAGCACGGCGTTTGCCACGTTGCCCACGCCCGATTGGAGCGGAAGGAATTCCTTGGGAATACGACCCACGCGCAGCTCGTTGATAAGGAAGTTGCATACGTTTTCGCCGATTTTCATCGTGGTTTCGTCGATGGGCGTAAAGCCGTGAACGCCGTCGGATGCGTTCGACTTAACGATGCCCACGATTTTTGCCGGGTCTACCTTGAGTACCGGCGAGCCGATGCGGTCAGACGGCTTATAGACGGGAATCTCCATACGACGCGGTGGGTCGTTGGGGATGTAGATGTCGTGAAGTCCGCGGATTGATTGCGGGATGTGTTCGTTGAGCTCGATAACGATTTTGTCGGCAAGCAGAGCGAATGTCGGCACGTTACCGATACCGGCGCCGAGCACGATGTTGCCTTGGTCGTCAACGTCGCATGCCTCGATGATGGCAAAGTCGATTTTGCCGTAGAAGCCGTAGCGAAGGTTTTGAGCCAGCTGCGACAGATGAGCGTCGCAGTAGTGGATGTTGTGGCTGTTGATGCCGGCGCGCGAGTCCTTAGTCGATTGATAAGGAGTGCGGAAGTTGATGGCATCTGCGCGTGCCAGTTCACCGTCGACGAAGTCGTTGGTCGATGCGCCTGTAAACACGTTGATTTTGAAAGGACGTCCCGCCTCGTGTTCCTTGCGTGCACGAGCGGCGATTGCCGGCGCTACTACCTTCGGCGTGCCGGCTGCTGTAAATCCGGAAAAGCTTACGCTATCGCCGTTTTTCACCAATTCGGCGACTTGCTCCGGTGTGACAATAGGAAATGACATATGTATTGTTTTTTAGGTTCTAATTATAATAGTGCAAAATTAACACATGGTAGGCGAAAAAGCAAACGAAAACGAATAAAACCGCCAAAGGCGGAGGTTATGGGTTATAGAAATACTCTAACCTCTAACCGCTAACCTCTAACCACGGCAAAGCCGTTTTTTCCGAGCCGCAGCCTACTTTGCGCGAAGCGAAAATTAGTGCAAACAGAGCGAAAAAGCAAATTTTTTTAAAGGTAAGAGGTAAGAGATGTAATGTCTTGAAGGTTAGGAAGTTGAATGGTTGCGCCTTGGTGCGACCGGGCAGCCGTGCGGAGCAAAAAGAAAGAGAGTGTCCTTAAAACAGTCAGACCGATTAGACCTTTATTTCAGGTCCAATCGGTCTGACCGACTATTTACTCTTACCTCTTACCTCTTACCTCTCCACTCTTACCTGATAATCTTTCTCGTAGCGATGTTGCCGTTGATGTCGGTTGCGCGGACGATGTAGATTCCGCGGCTGAGCGGCATCAGGCTGAGCGTGTTTGCCGACGTTTGTGCTACAAGAGCGCCCGACATATTGTAGACGCTGATGCGTGCGGCTTGTGCGCCCGTGAGGCTTACCTCGCTGCCGTTGTAGCGGATTGAAATCGGCGATGCTGTGATTTGTCCTACCGCTGCGTCGCCGGCTGTTACGAAGCATCTTGCAGTCTTCGAGCCGAGGTTTGCCGTCAGGTTAGCTACGCCGTTGGCAACTGCTTTGATGGTTACAAACGCCATCAAGCCAGCAACTTCGACATTTTCAATCGTTATTACCTCTTCGTTGCTCGACGTTACCTCAACGCCTTCGAGGCTGCCGTTGCTTGCACAGAGGGTTAAGGTTGTTGTCTTGCCCGGGTCGATTGTCTCTTCCGTGTTGGCAAAATAGATCTCTTTAGTGTCGACCTCGAAGTAGAGCATCGGCAGGTCGGCATCGACCCACGGTGCAGTCGCGTCGGTGCCGTAGACGTATGCTATGCCCTCGAAGAACTCTTTGTTCATGCTCGAAAGGTCGATGGAAGCGCCTTCGGTCGTTGTTGCGTCGTCGGATGTTACGCCGACGCCGTTGATGGTCATTTCCGTTGCTGCGTAGCAGTTTGCTATTCCTTTTTCGCGTGCCGAAGGCGTGCCGAGTTCGTTGCCGCTAAAGCCGATAATGCGGTGTACGGCGGCTACTTTGCCGGTTGTGGTGTTTTCGTCTTCAATAGCGATGTCGACGTTAGCTACACAGCCGTCGATGATTTTCGTCGAGCTGCTGTATTCGGTTGCGATGTTGCCGATGATACCGCCCGTGCTGTAGTAGCCTTGGTTGTAGTCGCTGCTTTCCGGCGATGTTGCAACGATTGAGCCTGTAGCGTAGCAGTTTTTCACGGCGATGCGGTTCGACGAGCCGATGATACCGCCGATGGTGTTTTCGCCTTTCAATTCAACTTCAGCGTGGCAGTCTTTTACGGAGCCTTCCGAGCTGTAGCCGCTCGATTGTCCGAGGATACCGCCCAGGTAGTAGCGCGCGGTTGCGTTGATTGATGCGAAGCAGCGTGCGATGTTCGAGGTGTTACCCATGTTGCCCACAATGCCGCCAACGGTCGTTGATTCGGGGTTGTTCGATTCCATTCGCCATACGCCGCAGTCGCTGATGTTGCTGTAGAGGGTGATGTTGCCGGCTATACCGCCGATAGTCGTTGCATACGATGTGTTCCATTCGAAGTAGGGGTCGGTTACGTAGATGTTATGCAGGTCGGCTGCCATCACGCTACCTGCCACGGCGCCCGCTCCCGATGCCGCATCGGTCGGTGCGATGCGCGGATTGCGTATTACGAGGTTGCGAACGTATGCTTTTTCGGTCTCGCTCGAGCCGGAAACCGTGCTGAACAGTCCGCAGTAGTCTGCCTCGCCCGCTGCGTTCATGTTGAGCAGTGTATGGCCGTCGCCGTCGAAGCCGCCTTTGAGTTCAACGGGGGTCCATACGCCGCCTACACCCATATCGATGTCGTTCACCATGCGATAGTGTGCCGAGGGCTCTGCGCCGATTTGACGCATGTCGCCGACGGTCGATACCAAGTAGGGGTTGTCTGCCGTACCTTCACCACCTGCAAAGCGCGTGAACGGCAGGTTGTAGAAGTCGAGGCGGAAGTTGTCGTTGGCGGTGTTGCGATAGTAGACGAACAACACGGGTGCCGTGGTGCCCAGGTCGATGAGTGTGCCGCCGTAGTACGAGCCGATGGTGTCGTCGCCCTTGAATTCGCAAATCGACGTGCCGTCTTCGTTGGCTACCGTAAGAATGTTGTCGATTACGTCGGAGTCGTCGCGTTTTACCTTCTTGATGAAGATGTATTCGTGCTCGTCGTCGGTGTCGAAGATATACGGGTCGAGATATTCGGTCATGATTATCGGCGTAAAGAGTTCGCCGTTTTTGCCGATGTTGAAGCGCACGTAGCGGTCGAGCGTGAGGTCTTTGTTAAACCAGCCGATTACGGCGATTACGTTGCCTTCGGCGTCACTTTCGCCTTGTCCCATACCGATAACGTATTGATAGCTGTCGCCGGAGGGGTAGCGGTCGATGTTCGACGAGATGAGCTTGCCGTCGAGCGTTGCCGTAATGATTTGCACGAGTTTGCACGAGGGAACGTCTATCATCTCGAACACTTGTTCGCCGCTGCTCTGCGTCTTGAGGAAGGCGAATTGCTCTTCCTTGCCGGCAATCGAGCCGAGTTGCATCCAGTCGCCGACGTTGTCGGTGATGGTCTTAATTTTCTCGCCGGCTGCATTGTAGACGTCAAATTTGTAGATATACGAGTCGTTGCTGATTTCGTAGTCGTAGCCGGTCATGATGATGTTGAGGTTGTCCGTGCCGTCGAACATGCCGACGCTGAGGTCGTAGTTCGAGAAGATGCCGAAGCCGTACATCGTCGGCATAAAGCCTTCGTTGACGATGGGCACGCGCACTTGTGCCTTGCGCTCGAACGATTGGTTGTAGATCTCCGTCACGAAGTAGTTGTCTTCGGTGTAGGTCATTGTGCCTTCTTGCGGGTCGTAGCTCTCGACGAACGGCTTCTCGTAGTGCGAGAACACGTAGTGGAATTCGTCGTTGAGATACTGCATGTGGAATATCTTTCCGTCGCTGTATTGCACGTTGTCGTTGGGGCACGAGAAGGTGTGCTCGGCAACGAGGGTATCGGTCGTGCCGTCGCTGTAGGTCGCTTTGCGGTAGACGGTGATTTCCGACATCGTTTCGGTCACGCCGTCGACGGTGCGCTCAACGGTGGCGCCGATGGCGAGACGCTCTTTGCGGTCCCAGTCGTTCGCGCCGACGCTAAGGAGCGTTGCACTGTCGACGTTCGAGAAGCGCATCACTTCTTCGCCTTTGGTGTTGAACACTACGATGTCGGACGTTGCTACGCCCGGTTGAAGAATTTTGTGGATGAGCACCATAAACTCCGACGTCGAGGTCGTCTTGTCGAAAAACGACTTCGTAATCTTGCCGAACGGCTGGATTTGGTTCACCTTGTCGGTGTCGGGGATGGTTACGGTCACGTCGCACACTTTTTGGTTGTTGTTGTCGTAGAGCGTGATGACCGAACCGCCGTAGTAGTACATGTTGACTGTGCTCATCGAGAACGACTGTGTGTAGTGCCAGGTCTTGCCGTCGGGGGCTTCGAGCAGTCCCCAGCCGCTGACGTCGCTCAGCGAACTTGCCGGCTCGGCGTCGACGAGCGCGGGCGTTGCCGCTACTGTGGCTTTCAGTGCCGCACGCTCGGCAAAGGCGTTGCCCCGAGTTAATGCCGTGAACGGGTGTGCGCCGCCGCGGAGCTTATCTACTCGCTGCGCTGTAAGTGCGTTTGCACTCACCGTCGTGGCAATGAGGGCAATCATTAGAATGTAAAATTTTTTCATCTTATCGCTTTTTATGTTAGAAAATTTAGTTGTCTTTTAGTTTTGACTGCAAAGTTACTAATTATTAGACTATTTGGCGGCTTTTAATCCTTAATAAAAGAAAAAAGCGAAATTTTTCTACGATTTTGCGCTCGCCCTGCTCTCCGATTCTGCGGCTTTGTTCCCAAAATGCTATTTTTTGTTAAATCTTAAATGTTAAATCACCCTGTATTTTAACACTCGCTAAAACCACCGAATTTCGACAAATCGAACTATGTTCTTCAAGTATGTTAAATAGCATACATTTTCTTAAACCTCTATAAATCATTATTTTACCTACCGCATAGGATTTTAACACACTTTCACGATACCTAAAAAGTCTTATACGATTCGGCTGATTTAACATTCGGCGAATTTTCGCGGAAAAACGCTAAAAAGTTAAACTTTCCCTTTTATTAAAGGTAAAAGGCTTACAATTTGTAAATTTGCAGCCGAGTTTTATGAGTAAACCGAAAGCCTGTTAAGCCCGTCGGATACGCAAATGATACAAAAAAGAGACTTAAGAGAAGACTTAAGAGAATAAACAAACATATTTTTGGTTTAATTAAAAATTAATTATGAAGAAGCTGTTATTTTTACTGATTTCAGTTTGTTCTTTGTCACTAAGTTTCACCGCAGAGGCGAAAGTAGTACGAGGACAAGTTGTAGATGCAGGCAATGGCGAGCCTCTGATTGGAGCGACTATCACTCCTAAAGGCGGAGGTCACGCAACTGCCACAGACTTGGACGGACGTTTCTCGATTGACGTCCCGAACAATGTGAAAGACATTACTGTAACCTATATAGGTATGGTTACCCGCGTCGTTGAAGCTGCGGATAACTTGCTTATTACAATGGAAACAGCAGAGAACACACTCGACGATGTCGTTGTTACTGCCTACGGTACTTCTACCAAAGGTACATTTACCGGTTCTGCCGGCGTTGTCGACGCTGCTACAATCGAAAAGCGTCAAGTGTCGAACCTTACGCAAGCCCTCTCGGGTACCGTTGCCGGTGTGCAAATCCAAAGCTATAACGGTCAGCCGGGTACCAGCGCTACCGTAAAGGTTCGTGGTATCGGTTCGCTCAACGCAGGTACCGCTCCTCTTTATATTGTCGATGGTATTCCTTACGACGGCGATATGTCGGCTATCAACACCGCCGATATCGAGTCGATGACCGTCCTAAAAGACGCCGCTTCTACTGCCCTCTATGGTGCGCGCGGTGCTAACGGTATCATCATGATTACTACTAAGAAAGGTCGTTCGGCAAGCAACGGTAAGGCTGTCGTTAACTTCGATGCTCGCTGGGGTGCTAACTCGCGTCAAGTCAAGAACTACGACGTGCTCACAAGCCCGAAGAACTACACCGAGCTCGAATATGCCGCTATCCGCAACGCCGGTCTTTATTCGCTCGGATACGACGCTGCTACTGCTCACGCTTATGCTAACGCTAACCTTGGTAACAACACCAACGGTGGTAGCGGTTACCAAATCTACACCGTGCCTGCAGGCGAAAGCATCGTTGGTATGAACGGCAAACTTAACCCCAACGCTGCCCTCGGTTACTGGGACGGTCAGAACTATTTCACTCCTGATAACTGGTCGGACATCATGTTCCAATCGCAACTCCGTCAAGAGTACAACCTCTCTATCAGCGGTAACTCTTCGCGTAACAACTTCTACTTGTCGCTCGGTTACCTCGACGACGGCGGTATCGTCAGCGGTTCAGGTTTCGAACGTGTCACTACTCGTATCCGCGACGAATACATCGTTAACAACTGGTTGAAAGTCAGCGCTAACGTGGCTTACACTTACTACAAGAGCCAATATCCCGACGACCAAACTCGTGCCGATGGTTCTTCAAGCGGTAACGCTTTCTACATTGCTAACTTCATCGCACCTATCTACCCGATGTATGTTCGCGACAGCCAATGCAACATTATGGAGAACGGCGGACGCCCCGTTTACGACTACGGTGACCAATCTTACACCGCTCGCAAGCGTTCTTTCATGTCGCAATCTAACCCCGCAGGTGCGCTTATCTACGACAAGACCGAATATCTTTCGGACATCCTCAACTCGAACTGGTTCATCGAACTCAACCCCGTACAAGGTCTTACTTTGAAGGCTTCTTACGGTTTGAGCGTCGACAACACTCGCTACAACAAACTCTATAACGCCTACATGGGTCAGTTTGCCGATATGCAGGGTAATGCAGACCAAATGCACGGTCGCGAAAACTCGCTAACTCAACAATATACGGCTAACTACAACAACCGTTTCGCCGACGTTCACTCTATCGACGTTACTGCAGGTTATGAAGGCTATCAATGGCGTTACAACCAACTTTACGCTACCGCTTCTTGCCTCTACGACCCCGAAAGTTTCTACGTAAGCAACGGTATCAACAACAAGAACAACAGTTCTTCGCTCGACCGTTACGCTACTCGCGGTTACTTCGCTCGCGTCAACTATTCGTATGCCGACCGTTACATCGGTAACATCGGTTATCGTCGCGACGCTTCTTCGCGCTTCTCGCCCGACAATCGTTGGGGTAACTTCTTGAGCGGTTCTGTTGCTTGGGTTATCAGCAACGAAAAATTCCTCGAAGGCGTCGACAATATCGACCTCCTCAAACTCAAAGCATCTGTCGGTCAACAAGGTAACGACGCTGTGGGTAACTACTACGCTTGGCTCGACCAATACAAGGTTCAAGGTGCTAATGGTGTGTTCTCCGATGGTACTCTCGACTACAAAGGTAACCCCGATTTGACTTGGGAAACTTCTACTTCTTACAACGTAGGTGTTGACTTCGGTTTCTTCGGTAACAAACTCAACGGTAGCATCGAGTACTTCGCTCGCAAATCGAAAGATATGCTCTATTACAAGCCCGTTGCAGGTTCGAACGGTTACTCGCAAATCCCGATGAACGTCGGTTCTATCACTAACTCGGGTCTCGAAATCGACTTGAACTACAACATCTTCAACATCAAGAACTTCACTTGGGACATTAACGCAAACGCTACTATCCAAAAGAGCAAAATCAACGAACTTCACCCCGACCTCGAAGGTCAACTCGTCGACGGTAGCTACATCTACACCGAGGGCGAAGAAATGTATCAAATGTACCTCGTTAAGTGGGCGGGCGTGAACCCCGAAAACGGTGTCGCTCAATACTGGGCTCTCGACGATGAAGGTAACGAATACAAGACCGAAAACTACACCCTTGCTCAAGAAAATCGCAAAGCCGTTAACATGCTTCCCCGCGTTTATGGTGGTTTCGGCACAAGCCTCACTTTCTTCGGATTTGACGCTTCTTGCCAACTCGCTTACCAAATCGGCGGTCATATCTTCGACTCAGGTTACCAACGCTTGATGCACTGCGGTTACACATCTTATGCAGGTAACAACTGGCACAAAGATATCTACAACGCTTGGACTCCGGAAAACACTAACACCGACGTTCCCCGTCTCTGCGCTACCGATAAATATGCTAACTCTTCGTCGACTCGCTTCCTCGAAAAAGCAAGTTACTTGGCTTTGAACAACATTACATTCGGTTACACCGTGCCTGAGAAAGTCGTTCGCAAACTCGGCTTGTCGAACCTTCGTGTTTACTTCGCTGCCGACAACCTTGGTCTCCTCTCTGCGCGCAAAGGTCTTGACCCTCGTCAGAGTTACTACAGTTCTTCTACGAACACTTACTCTACTATGCGCACTATTTCCGGCGGTTTGAATCTTAGTTTCTAATTTCAAAGAACTTACTTAAAATGAAAAAGAATTTATTATATATAGCATTGGCATCGTTGGCATTCACTGCCTGCGAAGACCTCGACTTGCGCCCGGAAGGCGATATTGCCACCCCGGACCAAAAAGAAGAGACGCTGATTAACAATCCGGAACGTGCTGAAGCCGGCGTCAATGCCGTCTTCTCCGGCTTGTCGCAATATGCTCCTAACTACGATGTGCTCGGCTCTGTGCGTCACAACGACTTCGGCTATCCTTCTGTTATGATGTTCCTCGACGCTTGTAGCGAAGACGTCGTTACCAGCGACAACGGTTACAACTGGGCGGGTAACTCACTCGACTTCACCGACCGTGTTTATACCTCGAACGAAAGCAAAATCGTTTGGAATACCCTCTACAGTTCTATCCTTTCGGCTAACACCGTGCTTTCGTCTATCGACGAAAACACTGAAGACCCGACTCTTCAATACTACATGGCTCAAGCCAAAACTGCTCGTGCTTTCATGTACCTCAACCTCGTTCAACTCTATCAGTTCAACTACGAAGGTCACGAAAACTCGCCCGCTGTGCCTGTCATTACCGATAAGAATAAAGACGAAGCTGCTGCTAACGGCTGTCCCCGTGCTACCGTTCAAGAGGTCTACGACCAAATCAACGAAGACCTTACCGTTTCTATCGCTTTGCTCGAAAACTGCGGCATCAACCGTCCCGACAAGCGTTACGTTAGCGCTGCCGTGGCTTACGGTCTCCGCGCTCGTATGAACCTCGCTATGCACAAATATGCCGAGGCTGCTGCCGACGCCGATAGCGCTATCGCTGCAGCTACCGACTGCGCACCCGCTTCTTTCAACGAAATCAACCACCCGGCTTTCTGGGACTTCTCCGAAAAAGACTGGATGTGGGGTATCCGCGTTGAAGAAACCGACGACGTCGTTTCTTCAGGTATCATCAACTGGATTTCGCACAACGGTACGTTCAACTACGGCTACTGCGGCTACAGCGGCGGTCGCCAAATCAGCAAAAAGCTCTACAACCAAATCTCCGAAACCGATGCCCGTAAGGCTTGGTTCAGCAACGAAGATGGCACTAACCCGTACCTTACGGATGCCTACAACGCTTACCTCGCTGATAACAGCTTCTATCCTTACACAAGCTGTAAGTTCGCTCCCTACGGAGGTTATGCCGACGGAAATATCGGTGCCGACACCAATGCTAACGACATTGCTCTCATGCGTATCGAAGAAATGTACCTCATCAAGGCTGAAGGTCTTGCACGCTCAGGCGGCGACGGTTATGCAGTGCTCAGCGCTTTCATGACCAACTTCCGCGACCCGCAATACTCGTTCTCTGCAACAAGCGGCGACCGTCTTATCAACGAAATCCTCAAACAACGCCGTATCGAGCTTTGGGGTGAAGGTCTTATCTGGTTCGACATTATGCGTCTCAACCAAGGCGTTGACCGTCGCGGTTGCGGTTTCCACGAACCTACTGTTATCTTCAACATCGAGCCCAATTCGCCGATTCTCCTCTATCGTCTCCCGCAGACCGAGATTCAAGCGAACTCCGCTATCAGCGAAGGCGACAACAACCCCGTTGCTGCTGCTCCCGACCCTGTTAAAGACGTAGAATAATTTAACTAACTTATAATCTACTTGAATTATGAAATTTAATAAAATATTTTTCGGAATCTTGGCAGTTTCGGCGTTGACGTTTACCGCTTGCTCCGACTACGAAGATACTGACGTTAGAAGCCCGCGTGCCAACGACGACAACGTGCGCATCCTCGCTTCAAACCCCGCTTCGCAAGAGCTCGACCCCTCCGACGCTCAATTCGAACTCGCTCTCGCTCGTACGTCGACTAACGCTGCCGAGTACAAAATCAACGTCATTCAAAACGACGAAGACGCTTTCGTTTTCCCCGAAACAGTCGCTTTTGCCGACGGCGAAACCGAAGCTACTATCACTGTTAAAATGGCTGACAACGCTCCTATCGGTAAAGCCGTTAGCTACGAAATCGCACTCGACGATGAAGTTGCCGCTCTCTACAAAGCAGACGGCGTAGGCTCGTTCGCAGGTACTGCCACTATCGTTAAGTTCAACCTCCTCGGTGTTGGTCAAGTTGCCGACTACTTCATGTATGCAGGTAAATCAGGTCTTATGATTACCGTTGCAGTCAACATGTATCAACGCGACGACAAGCCTAATGTTTATCGTATCGAAAATCCTTACTCTCTCGCCCTCAACATTTTGACCGGCTGGGAAACTTGGGAATTTGAATACGGTCAAAAAACTATCGACTTTATTGTCGACAAAGACGATTTGGTTACTTTCGACGATATCTACCTCAACTTGGGCTACAGTGGTTCGGAAGATAATCCAATTATCGCTTACATCAAGAACGGCACGCAAGCCGAGCAAACTCTCGTTCGCGATGACGAAGGCAATCCGTTGTACTTCAAGCTTGCTCCTGCTTACTACGTCCTTCCCGCTGTTGGCGGATTCGGACAATCTCCGCTCTACGTATCATTCCCGGGCTTCGACCTCGCAGGTGCTACTGGTGCAATCTACGGCATCTATACAACCGATGGCGAACCTTATACCGGCAATGTTGAACTCTAAATATTTGGACAAATCTTAAGTCTATAAATATTTAATCGAGAAGGGCTGCTCACAGTGATGTCGGGCAGCCCTTATTCGTTATGTGTAGTGAAAGATTATGCGGCATCTTCGATGCGGTTATTCGGCGCTGATGCGCGTGTAATGTGCTGATAATTAGAAGATTGTAGGGTCGCGCCTTGCTGCGACCGGGTAGGCGTGCGGTGGTTGTAAATCGGAGCGAACGAGCATCCGCAGCGTGTCGAAGATACGCTGCGGATTGTGTGCGTCGGAGACGCACCGGTTGTGGTAAGCCCTGCGCTCAGCCTCGGAGAGTGCTTAGCGTAGGGAACGAGGCTCACCCACAAACCTCGAGCCTCGGAGAGGGTCGGTCGTGGTAGTGACCTAGCCTGCATTATTCATACTGTT